>DLFY01000036.1:980-34224 GCA_002482415.1 Phycisphaerales bacterium UBA7708 | reverse complement strand
CCGGAACCCGACTGGCACGTCACAAAGCCCCTCTGTGGCTTCAGAAGGGAGTCATTGAGATTGAATTTGATTATGGCGCCAGTGTTGTCATCGAGGCGCCGGCGGAATTCCAACTGAATTCCGAAGAAAACATCTCTCTGTTTTCCGGGCGTCTGTACGCCCATGTACCCGACCGTTCCAAGGGATTCATGGTCGAAACGCCGAATTCCCGAGTCATTGACCTGGGAACGGAATTTGGAATCAAGGTGGATTTTGACGGCACCAGCGACCTGCACATGATGAAAGGCAAGGCATCGCTGTTTTCGGGCAGCAGGGGCCAGACCGGCCAGGGGCAGATTCTGACCGCCGGACAGGCCCGCCACGTGGACTCCAAAGGCGATATTCAAACCATCCAATTGCAGGAAAATGAATTCGCCCGCCGACTGCTGCCGGACAAAGGCATCGTCTGGCGAGGCCAGGACTTCGATCTGGCTGAGATTGTCGGCGGCGGCAGCGGACTGGGCACAGGGAAAAGAGGCATTGGCATTGATCCGACGACCGGACATTTAATTAACCGGATTCATCCTCAGGATCTGAACGGACGAGGAGACTATACCCCTGTTGCTTTCAGCCCTTTCATCGATGGTGTATTTATTCCAGACGGAGGTCAAGGTCCAATAACCGTTTCCTCAGCGGGACATCAATGTTTCGATTGCCCGGATACACAGGCATTTTTCCGCTATGAAATCATCAGTTGTCCCCTGACGGTTGAGGATCCGAATCTGAGCAGACCGGATGACCCGCGGCCCCGCGAAGAACAGCTTATGCTGATGGCCATGCAGGAAGGATACCCATCCCGGCTCATGGGATTGCATGCGGCCCAACAGAAGCCCGGCCCCGAGGACACCTCTTTGCTGATGCATGCCAACATGGGATTGACGTTCGACCTGCAGCCGCTGCGAGCCATGCTGCCCGTCGGAAAGATTGTGCGGTTTACCGCTGTATTTGGCATCGCAGAGGTCTGTCCGCAGCCTTCCGATGTCGATCTGATGGTCGTGGTGGATGGTCATACCCGACTCAAAAAGCTTGATATTTCTCACCCCGATCTGGTGGACATTGAAATGGATCTGTCTGAGGCTGATCGTTTTCTGACGCTGATGGTAACCGAAAGCGGCAGCAATGCTTCAGGCGGCCTGAACGCCGCTCTGGACTGGGGATTGTTCCTGAATCCAAGACTGGAAATCGAATAAGCGTAAAAGCAGACAGTGCGTCTGTGCGACTTAAAAACAATATTGAGGAGGTTTATGGCGATGAGAAGCAATCGGCTCATGCACGAGGAGCAGATGTCCGTTCTGGCAAGAATCTGCATCTGTCAAACCTGCATACATCACTGCCCTGATCTGCACGCCGGATGAGGGCCAAAAGAGGATGGTCAGTCAAACGTTAAACGGAATTGAGGGTTTTATTAAATTTCATTACAAAGGAGAATCACAATGACAAAAGCGAAAAAGTATGGTTGGATATTGTTATTATTACTGGCATGCCAGTGCATGGTATCCGGGGCAGCCTGGACTGTCTCGCCGTGGACGAATGATGCTTCGACAGGGATCGATTCATCATACACCTATACTCATGCGGTCAACATTTCAAGCAGCCTGGCCCCCGTCATCAACGGTGTTCAGTTTGCTGCACAAACAGGCAGTGGAACAAACTGGTCATACAGTGGAAACAATCCGCTGTACTGGGGCAATAATGATGATTTCAATGTCACAGGCGCCGGAGCTGACTTAGCCAAGAACTTCCACTACAATGCCACACAACTGCAGTTGACCGGCCTGACACCCAATGCCATGTATGAAATAACCATTTTCAGCACAGGCTGGGAAAATGATACGACAACCACACGTAATGCCACTTTCACTCATGGAGCCAGCACATTCATCTTCCCGCAGAATCTCTACGGCTGGAACAATGGCATCAAGGGTGTAGGGGTTTATCTGGCCGATGCAGAAGGCAAATTCACCCTGAAACTGGGCGGCGATGATGGTAGTCTGAAGCTGCATTTGTATGCCTTTGCCAACCGCGAATACGTCGGCATGCCGCCGATTATGATTTATCCCACCAGCCCTGCCAATTTTGACGGCGTCACCAAGGTCGGGATTGATACGATTTTGGCATGGGAAGAAGGGGTTCCGGGAAGCCTGGCAATACCGATTTTTGATGTCTATATGGACCCCAATGAAACCAAAGTAACCAACCTGGATCCGTCCGTGCGCGTCAGTACTCAGCAAAGCGAGTACAGTTTTGATCCGGCTTTGAACTGGGAAACAATCTATTACTGGCGGGTGGTAACCTATATCAATGGTGAACCGAATCTGACAACCGATATACGCCGTTTCAAAACCATCTGGGAAGAAGAGCATTGGTCTGATTCATCCTGGACCAATGATGCCAATTCGGGTATCAGTGTCGGCAAAGTCTATACCCACAAAGTAAATTTTAATTCCAGTGAGGGCGTTTCAACGACCGTTAACGGCGTTGCGTTTGAAAATGACAACAACCGTCAGGGCACCAACTGGAATCTGACTGCCGCTGCGGGAGGAACGGGCAATGGCAGTTATACTGTCACAGGTGATGGTGGTGAATTGATTAGGAATTTCTTCTATGGTGCTGATCCGAACCCGACATTGACGCTGACGGGGCTGACCGCCGGCCAGGACTACGTCCTGACTCTGTACACTCGTGCATGGGGTACTCCAGGCACACGTAAGGTCAATGTCACCACCAGTGCCGATGGCCGTACCGTCGCCCTGGATGAGAATATTGACGGCGAGACTGGCGGCAGAGGCAACGGTCATTTGTTCAAGTATGCTTACACTGCGCCGGCCTCCGGTACTCTGACAGTGACGTTTGATGCCCAAACCGCCGATAGCTGGCATCACTATGCATTCAGTAATGAAATTGCCACGCCGGTTTATGTGAATCCAACCCCCATGCCCGGCAGCAACATCGATGCCGATGTGATTTTAAGCTGGGTTCTCAATGGACAGGTTGCAAATCTGACCTACAATCTGAAAGTGGCCGCCAATCCGGCCATGAGCAACCCGATAGTCAATGCCGGCGGCTTAACCGCAGCCAGCTATGATCCGCCGCTGGATTCAGACATGACCTATTACTGGCAGGTCCAGGTCGTCGAGGCAGGCAATGTGATTTACACCAGTCCGGTCTGGCATTTCCAGACAACTCCCCCGCCGGATGCGGTGAAGGTGATTGAGTGGAAACTGGATGAGACAACCGGATATATCGCCAATCAGACGGGGTCCTCCGAAGATGCCGACGGCATCCTCAGGAACTTTGATGACCCGAACACACCCGGTGTGTCGCATGTTGCCGGCCTGGTCAATAACGGCCTGCTGCTCAACGGTACCGATGAATACGTGGATGTCAGCAATGCAAGTGTTTATATGCCTACATCGCTGAACCAGGATTTCTCGGTATCCTGCTATTTCCGCACCTATGGTTCCTATGGACCGCTGTTTTCCATGCGGCATTCCAGCCTGGATAATCCGCTGGTTGATTTCACGATTGGCGCCGACGGCGTGGTTGATCTGCCGGGACGCGTGTGTATGATCGTTCGTGATGACCCCGGTTCCATTGGCTACACCAACTCCGGCATCACGGTCAACGATGGGCGATGGCATAACCTGATCATCACCCGTGCCGGCGGAAACTGGACCATGTACATTGATGGTGTAAAGCGGGCAAGTCTCAACGGCGTTGCGGCCGGGGAAGTTACACTGGACTGGCTGGCCCTGGGAACCTCGCTTCGCTGGCTGAACACCAACTGGAATCCCACGATGAGCCATTACCGTTATTTCAAAGGCATCCTCGATGAATACACCATCTGGGAGGGAGAACTTTCACCCAAACAGATCAAGCAGTTGGCCGCGATCGTGCCGCCGCAGGGCGACATCGACGCCGACCTCGACACCGACATGGATGACCTGAACACCCTGACCGATGCATGGCTGGAGGATTACTATGTTGCTGTACAGCCGTCACCGGTGGTGCTGGAAAACATGGAGGCTTATACCAATGATCCGAACACCTATCAGGATTATCTGGCCTACACCGAAGAAAAAGGGTCTTTCGGCTTATTGACCCTGTCAATCGAAACCGACAGTGAGTATAGCCAAGTACTGCGTGTGGATTATGATTTTGACGGTCGCCCCCATGCCCATATCCCGGTGCGTCTGATCGAAAAACGCATGAACTCCAGTCTGTATGACACCTTCATCACCCGCATCAAGAAACCGGCAGGCTGCGACATCAGCAAGCTGATTATCGATTTCTATGATGGACGCGGTTATGCTGACCCCATTACCGACAACCTGCTGCACACCAAGGGCCGCATCACGATCGACATCACCGGCGTGGCCATGGATGAATGGGTAGCCGTGGAAGCCCCGATTCCCGCGGGTGTGACCTTCGATACCTGTACCGATCTGTATCAGATTATGTACTCCATCGAAGATGGCGGCGCCGATACCGGAACCCTCTACATTGACAGCATTGAACTGGCCGACAGCACGACCGATTGTGTGCCTTCATTCGGGACACTGGAGCAGGATTTGACCGGTGACTGCTTCGTCAATCTGCTGGACTTTGAGAAACTGGCCGAAAACTGGATGACCGGCCTGTAATGTAAGTTTTGTATCGTATCGTAATCGGGCAGGGATGCTGTTGATCCCTGCCCGTCTTTTCATGCAGCAGAGCTTCGCAGCCTGATGGGGGCAAAGAATTTCAGCACAGTCAACATTATGCATTGATTTGCAGGGGTGTTTATGAAGTTCAATCGGCGTATTGCATCATGGTTTGGATGTCTTATCCTTGGTATTTGCGGCCTGAATACATCGCTGCGGGCCGACAGTGTCGTTGTTTTCAACGAAATCATGTATCACCCCGGACAAACTCAAACTTCGGGAGAATGGATTGAACTGCACAACCAGATGGCCGTGGATGTGGATATCTCCGGCTGGTCCATCAAAGACGGTGTCAATTACACCTTCCCCGAAGGCACCTTTCTGCCTGGCGGCGGGTATCTTCTTATCGCCCAATCCCCTGCCGCGATGGAGGCGGAAACCAACGTAACCGGCATTTTGGGTCCGTTTAATGGAAGTTTATCCAATGCGGGCGAAAAACTAAGACTGGAAAACAACAGCGGCCGGTTAATGGACGCTATGGAATATAACGACAAAGGCGACTGGCCTGTGGCACCGGATGGTGCCGGTGTAACGCTGGCCAAAAAACATAAAAACAAGGCCAGTGCCGCAGCCGAAAACTGGACTTGGAGCAGTCAGATTGGCGGCACTCCGGGGACGGAAAATTTCCCTGTTCTGGATATGCGTCCGGTACAACACGGATTAGTCGGCAAAAATGATACCTGGCGTTTTAACAGTCAGGGCAGCAATTTGGGCCAGACCTGGCGTCAGGCCGGGTATTCCGACAGCACATGGTCGGTTGGTCAGGCGGGTTTTTATTATGGCCCTACAGGCGGCAGCGGCGAGCCGGAGAAAATCACGACACTGTTCAGCAGCGGGCTGGACAACGAGGGCAATCCCCTGTCGCCGGGTCAGTATGATCCACATTATCGCTTTGTCGCCACCGGCCAGCAGGTCATTGCCATGCAGAATCACCCCGCATGGCTGGCCAATGATGCAGCATCACAATGGATCGGCTTCAGCGGTCAGGGGACGGATAATCAGGCACCGGGGCAGTTTTATATCGCAACGACTTTTGATCTGACCGGCTGGGATCCGACAACTGCAGGAATTACCTTATATCTGTCAGCAGACAATCGCGTGGATAATGTCCTGATTAATGGTGTCAGTACGGCAATCACATGCCCCAGTTTTAACCAGTGGTATGGCCCCTTTGTCATCAACTCCGGATTTATCGAAGGACTCAACACGCTTCAATTCGTGTTCACCAATGAAGGCTCCGATGTCAATCCCGCCGGGCTGCGAGTCAGGATGGAAGGCACTGCCGTTGCTGATTACGGCAGAACCCAACTGCCGGCCTGTCCGACGACAACCTATTTTCGCAAGACATTCTCCTATAATAAACCCGACTCTGCGACGCTGGGTCTGCAACTGGAAGGACTGGTCGATGACGGCGCTGTATTTTATCTGAACAATGTAGAAATTTACCGCACCAATATGCCGTCCGGCTCAATCGCTTATACGGATGCCGCCATCGACAATCTGGCATCGCCTGCATGGATCGGGCCGCTTACCCTGCCGGCGGATGCGCTTCAGGATGGATTGAATACCCTGGCAGTCGAGGTTCATCAGGCCGTCGGCGGACAGAATGATTTATTCTTCCTGGCGGAACTGAATGTCACCGAAACACCCATCCCGCCGGGAGAAGGCTTGTCGCTGATATTCACGGAGATTCCTGCATTCACCAGCCAGCCTTTCTGGGTTGAGATCGCCAACGCCGGCTCCCGGCAGGTCAATCTGGCCGGCGCGGTCCTGTCGCTCAACGGCAGCAGTTCCACCCGGTATATCTTTCCTTCACAGACACTTGCACCCAAACAGTATCTGTCGGTGGATGAGAGCGTCCTTGGATTTCGTCCGGCAGAGGATGACAAACTGTTTCTCTATACGCCCCAGCAGGCCGGCGTTATGGATGCAGCGGCCGTGAAGGGCACAGCTCAGGCACGTCTGACCGCCGCACGCGGACCGTGGTATGTCCCCGAGACGGCAACACCGGGTCAGGCCAACGACATCCAGCTTCATACCGATATCGTCATCAACGAAATCATGTATCACAAGGGCGACACTCTCGCCCGGCCCGGGGAATACCAGACCACGGTCTTGGTGCCTGCGGGAGCCGAGGCATTCGTCATTATTCCATCGGATAACTCCTTCGGAACAACATGGACCGGCGGAAATGAACCTTTCAATGATTCCGCATGGACAGCCGGAACCGGAAATACCACCGGCATCGGCTATGATCGGGACCCGGACTATCTGACCGATATCGGAACCGATATCTATGATGAAATCTACAACGTGCGACAGTCCTTCTATGCACGAATCCCTTTCGACTGGACAAGTCAGATAACCGTTGAATCGATGACGCTGAATATCAAATACGATGACGGATTCATCGTATACCTGAACGGCCAGAAGATTGCCGAACGCAACGCCCCTGCTTCCCCGACCTATACCAGCGGTGCGACCACATCCCATGAATCCTACGGATACGAAACCATCGATGTGTCGGCATATATCGGCAGCCTCAAATCCGGCCAAAACATACTGGCGATTCATGGATTAAATTACGGCGTCCGAAGTACAGACCTGCTGATTCTGCCTGAACTGATTATCCGCGAAGAGGTGACGGCCCCGGTCGAGGCGGACGAATCCATCGAAGAATGGGTCGAACTGTTCAACAAAGGCTCACAGCCTGTCAATCTGTCAGCCTGGCAGATGAAAGGCGATATTGATTTCAGCTTTGCCCCGAATACCATCCTTGCCGCAGGAGCCTATCTGGTTGTGGCTCGGGATCAGGCTGCGTTGTTGTCGCAATATCCATCTATTGCGGTGGTCGGCAATTTTGAAGGCCGGCTGCCCAACAGCGGCGGAAAAGTTAAACTGGCGGACGCCAATGGAAATGTTGCGGATGAGGTTGTGTATTTTGATGATCGCCCCTGGCCAAGCATGGCCGACGGCTATAACGCCAGTCTGGAGCTGCGAAATCCTGATGCCGACAACAGCAATCCTCAATCCTGGTATGCCAGCGATGAGAGTGGCAAAAGCCAGTGGAAAACCTACACCTATCGCGGGATTGCCCAGCCCAGTTCGGTATCCTGGCCGGATTCTCAATGGCGCGAGTTCGTCATCGGCATGCTCGATGCCGGACAAATCCTGCTGGATAATATCAGCGTCATCGAGGACCCCGACGGCACAAAAATCCAGTTGATTCAAAACGGAACCTTTGAGACAAGTCCCGCCGACAGCAAGTGGCGGCTTCTGGGCTCGCATCGGCACTGCACGGTCATACCTGACCCGGATAATCCGCAAAACCACGTCCTGAACCTGATCTCCACCGGACCGACCGACCACATGCATAATCACCTCGAAACAACTCTGGCCTCGGGCCGCAGCATTGTCAACGGACGAACGTATGAAATTTCGTTCCGGGCCAAATGGATTTCCGGCTCCAATCAGCTTAATACCCGGCTGTACTTCAACCGACTGGCCAAAACAACCCTCATCGACAAACCGCATCTGAATGGAACACCCGGTACACAGAACTCCTGTTACCAGAGCAACCCCGGGCCGGTTTTTTCGAACCTGACCCACAAGCCGGCCGTCCCGCAGAATTTCGAACCCGTCATCGTCTCTGTTGAGGCCAGTGACCCACAGGGAATAGCCACGGCAACTCTGTACTGGCGGCTCGATGGGCAGACCTGGAACACATCCGCCATGACCGTACAATCGGATGGAACTTATGCCGGCATCATTCCGGCCCAGACTGCCGGGACGGTGGTTCAGTTTTATGTCCAGGCTGCAGATCAGCAGGGAGCTGTTTCAACAGCCCCCGCCGCAGGCCCTGATTCCCGGGCACTTTACCGGGTCAACGACGGCCTGGCCGCCACTAACGGCCTGCACAATGTCAGAATCATCATGACCGCACAGGACGACGCATGGCTGCATACCGAAATTAATGTAATGAGCAATGACCGGGTTGGAGCCACGGCCATTTATGATGAAGATGAAATCTTTTATGATGTCGGTGTTCGCCTCAAGGGAAGTCAGCATCACCGCACCCCGGCCAACGAAGTCGGATTCAACGTGTCGTTTCGTGCCGACCAGCTATTCCGCGGCGTCCATAAAACCGTGGCCATCGACCGCTCGCAGGGCGTCGGCTTCGGACAGCGGGAAATCCTCATTAACCAGGTGATGAATCATTCCGGCGCGGTCGTCAGCAAATACAGTGATCTGATCAAGGTCATGCCGCTTCGAGCCGAACACACCAGCACCGCTGAGTTGCAGCTTGCCCGCTATAACGACGAGTACCTCGACTCACAGTTCGAAGACGGCAGCAGCGGTTATCTGTACGAATATGAACTGGTGTATTTCCCAACCACCACCATCGGCGGCGAGGAAGATTTCAAACGCCCCCTGCCGGATATTCCGGTGGGTGTTCCGATTATCAGCCTCGGGCAGGACAAGGAAAGCTATCGCTGGCTGTATCTGGGCAAGAACAACCGGGCACAGGATTCCTATGACCGGCTGATGCAGTTTACCGGCATATTCGGAGATGCCTCGCCGGCCTATTACACCAATCTGCCGGACTGCATTGATGTGGACCAGTGGCTCAATTCCTTTGCGATTGCCGTGGCCAGCGGGTCCGGCGACAATTATGCCGGCGACAACGCCAATCATAATGCCATGTTCTATGTCAGGCCGTCGGATAATCGCGTGCTCTACTTCCCGCACGACCTAGATTATGCGTATGATGCGTACCGCTCGCTGGTTCCCAACAGCGACCTGAATAAGATGATTGCCTATGCCGGGTATGAAAGACTGTACTACGGCCACATGTACCACCTGCTGAATACCTCCTATAACCAGATGTATATGTCCTACTGGGCAAATCATTTCGGACAGCTTCTGGCTGGACAGGACTTTGGGGCGTACCTGACCTTTATCCATCAGCGAAGCCAGTACCTGTTAAGCGAGCTTAACAGCCGCATCGCCCCGAAGTACGCTTTCGAAATCACCTCTGCTGACGCAACCGTGGATAGCGATTATGCCCAGGTATCCGGAAAGGCATGGATGGATGTCCGGAATATTTATCTGGAGGGCATAGAGTCACCGCTGGAATTGCAATGGACCAGTCAGGGTACCGGCACCAGCAAAGTCTTTCTCTGGACGGCAACGGTTCCCCTGGAACCGGGCGTCAACAATCTGGTTTTCCATGCCTATGGATTCAAGGGCGAACTTGTGGGTTCTGACACGATTACCATGACCTCCACACTGCAGGAACGGCCCCTGCGGGACTTCCTGCGGATTACGGAAATAATGTATGCCCCGGCCGGCGGCAGTGATTATGAATTCATCGAATTATGCAATACCGGCCCGACGGCTCTGGACCTCAAGTACGTGGTATTCAGCGAAGGCATCAGCTTTGTCTTTGCAGGAAGCCCCGTCCAAAGTCTTGCCCCCGGCCAGTATGTCGTGGTTGCGGCCAATNNCGCTTTTTCCTCACGATATGGAACATTCATAACCCTGGCCGGCCAGTTTACCGGCAAATTGAGCAATGAAGGTGAAACCGTAGCTCTGGCTGGACGATGGAACGCCCCCGTTACATCCTTGACTTACAACAATGGACGCGGCTGGCCCCTTGCCGCCGCGGGTGCTGGGCATTCGCTGGTCCCACGCCAGGCCGACATGACCAATTCTCAGGACTACGGAGCCAACTGGCGAGCCAGCACCTATCGCAGCGGCTCACCCGGCCAGGCCGATCCGCAATGCCCGGAATCGGTCCTGCTCAACGAAATCATGGCCCATACGGATTATTTCAATCCATCCCTGCCCGAGTACGATTCCAACGACTGGATCGAACTCTATAATCCAGCGGCAGCGGCATCGCCCCTGACCGCAGGACAGTGGTATCTCAGCGACAACGCGGATAACCTGAAGAAATGGCCTATCCCGCAGACCGTCATTCCCGCAAAAGGCTGGACAACATTCGACGAAGTGACCGGCTTTCATTATCCGATAACCGCCGGCTTTGGATTGGATAAGGCAGGCGAACAGGTTTACCTGTCCTATCTGCCCGGCACATCCGAGGACCGGGTCGTCGATTGCGTCCGATTTGAAGGGCAGGAAAACGATATTTCCTTCGGACGCTTCCCCGACGGCGGAACCTGCTGGCAGCAAATGCCGCCTTCGCGCAATAGCACCAACCAGCCCCCCATGTCTCATGTGGTCATCAGTGAAATCATGTACCATCCGCTGGATGGGCAAACAGAGTTTATTGAACTGTATAATCCCACCGGGCAACCCGTCTCGTTGTGGGATGCGCCAACCAACAGCGGCTGGCGGCTGGAAGGCGGTATCGATTATACCTTCTCGCAAACCGCTTCCATTCCCCCGCAAGGGCATCTGCTGGTCGTACCCTTTGTCCCCGATACAGCGTCCATCAATCAATGGGTCGGCAGCTATGGCAGCATCCCTGCAGTCATCGCTGGACCTTATTCCGGCAGCCTTTCCAACAGCGGCGAACGGGTCACCCTGCAAAAGCCCGAACAGGCCGACGCTGCGGGGCTGCCCAATCCCTGGGTAACCATCGATGAAGTCATCTACAGTGACAGCCTCCCCTGGCCGGTGGATGCCGATGGAAGCGGAGCAAGCCTGTGGCGCGTGGATGCGGGATTCGCCGGCAGCGACCCGGCCGGCTGGTCCTCGGCCCTGCCCTCCCCCGGCACAATGACCTGCGACTTCACCCGCGATGGCAGGGTGGATTTATCCGATTGGGCCATCCTGGCTCAGGCATGGCTCATGGCTTCGCAAGCACATATCGCGGATATCAACAAAACCGACGAGACCATTATTGATATGTCAGATGCAATCATACTTCTTGAAAACTGGCTCTGGCAATCAGGAAATTAATATAGGGTGGCTCTGATAATTGCTTGTGAGCGGCAAAGAGAAATTTTTTTTCTCTCTGGCGGCATCAGGGACAAAAAAATCCTTTGTCCGCCAAAATGAATTTTGAGACAAACTCTATAGTCTGGATTAGCGTCAAATTATCATTGAACAGAAAAGGCCGGAATTCATACTCCGGCCTTTCGTTTTCCTAAGTGAAGAAACAACTAACAACTCATTATGGGGTACAGCCAAGCTTGGCGCTTAAACAGTCCAGCCAGGTTGCCGCCATGATTACGAAATCATTCATATCAATCTTACAATCACCATTGAGGTCACCGTATCCGTTCGGATATGCCGCCGGAATATCTGCAGGGTCGGCAATCGCCGCCGCACAGGCATCCACATAAACCCCCACGTTAACGGTATCAACACTGGAACCGGCAGTATCCGTCGCTGTAAAGGTGAAGAAAAACCAGCCGGTATTATCGATTGTAACAGCGGTTGTCTTTTCATTCGGAGCGGCAATGGATACCACCGTTGCCGGATCGGTCTGAGTCAGCAGCTCATCCAGTGCCCAGGTGGTCGTCACAGGGCTTTTCTGGTCATCCGTGTAATCGCCGGTCAGAGTCAATGTCACTTTTCCATCCGCCGGAGTCCCATCATCCATATTCAGCCAGACATACTGATCGGGACCGGCGTCTGCCACCGGAGGAGCGTCCCCGGTTTTGAACGACCAGGTAAATCCGTCAATGACAACAGGACCGACGCCGTCATTCGGATCAATCACATCGACCTTCCAGTAATAATAGTGGTCCTGCAGAAGCGTTATTCCTTTCGAAGACAAATCGACGGAGTTAACGGGTTCATTGATTACGATTTTCGTCGCGCCGGGCTGGCCGGGAACCAGGTTCGGATCGGCAAGCGGTGTCGTGCTTTCTCTAAACCACACATCGCATCGAATGATATCATTCGGATTTTTTAACGGCTCAGGATTCGTCCAGCTCAGTATATCTGAAGCCGGCGCAATGCCTGTATTGCCAACCGTCGGAATGGGAAATAAAGCCGGAGTAATGTCGTTGGGAAAACAAATCTGGGCGTTGTCAAAACCAAATCTGGCCAACCCCTTATTATTATAATTGACGTTGGTAAACACCAGCTTGACGCTTTGGGCATCAGGATGAATCGTATAGTTAAACGAATAAGGGGCCCAGGTATTGGTCACGGTGAATTGACTTGCACCTTCACCAAGAAGAGCGGTATTCCACGATTCGACCTTCAGGCCGCCCACAGTATTGTTATTGAGGGTACCGAGGTCAATCATATCGACCTTGATGATAATCTCCGTGCCCGGGGATATGCCCCATACAGCCAAACTCTCGTTAACAACCTGATACCACACAGACCAGGTATTATTAGCTGATTGAAGGGTCAGATAACCACCGGGATTACCGCCTGTCGGGACATGGGCGGGAGTCCAGGCCCCCCCGCCGCCGGCCGCATTCCAGCCGGCTGCATTGACATCAAAACCTCCGTTGTTCGTAACCAGTACCGCACTGGCAATACCAGACACTGCCATTACCATGAAAAGAATCGCCGCCTTTTTCATACGCATCGCAACCTCCTCAATCAGTAAATAGAGTATTTTGATTTTTTAACTCAGCCGCTGCCTCAAGTTGAATGCAATCCCCGGTTGATGGGCTGTATCCGTCTTCTGTCCAATACGTTCACATGCAATCCGTATCAGTGTGGATTACTGAAACTCTACAAGCCATTAACCAATATATCGATTTGGCCAGACAAGGGCAAGACAAATTCCACCAGAGACGGCATGGACGGCCTGTATCACTCCCAAAAGGATAGTGTATAGCCCTGTATGTTCGTCCTCTGCACAGAAGACCATGAGATGGGCAAGAACACCTCTTTTTGTTTCATAGCTCCTTTTTTTTCAAGGAATTACAGTCTTTCTATCCCGGCATAAAATCACATCTTTTCAAAATCAAGACATGGCAGCTCTTCAGTTGTTCTATTGGCGAAATTCCAAGAATCTCCTTGACTCATGATTTCAGAATCTTTATCATGTTCAATGGAAGCAAGCTGCGAAAGTGAGAATAGCAGCTTGCCTTTTCAGGGAGAGTGAGGAAAAATGAGAAATATAACATTTTTTATATCAGCACCCTGCCGCTCCTGGACAAGTGGGAAATCACCCTCTTGTGTTCATTCTGCTTTGGTTCTTCGCAAAATCATGTATTAAAAACAAGCTCTCGTTGTCTGTAAAAATACTCAATAATGTTTATGTTTTATCTGGAGGAACAAAAGATGAAGAATTTATGGGTAATGTTTGCAGTTCTTTGCCTCATGGGAGTTGCCCAGGCAGACATGGTAATCAATGGAGCAGACCCCGGAGCCGCGTGGAACGGATGGATGAACGTTTTCGAAACACCCGCTAACGGCGGCGGCTACTTATGGGGCAGTCCATGGGGGGCAGCGGATCTGCGAGCCGGTTTTGATGGCGCCGGTGTACTGTCTCTTGCTCCGAATACGAACTGCTACAATCCGGCTGACTCGTACTGGGTCAATCCGGATGGCTCGGGCAACAAAGACATGGAAGCCAACTTCTACCAGGAATGGGGCGGCCTTGCCGGACAAATGGTCACATTCAATTATACCGTAGGGACCAATACACTGCTTGCAGGTTATGCCGCCCAGGCGTTTATCAAGGTCTTAAATCCGGATGCGGGCTGGGCCACCATCAATATGGTTGTTGCAGACCTTACCCCCGGCAGCGGAACCGTGTCCCTGACTGTGGACACCATTGCCAACCCGATAACCCAGGTTGGATTTATGCTCCGGGGCCTGGTGGTCGATCCTGCGGGCGATACTGCAGCAACCAGTGTAACCATTGTTCCGGAACCGGCCACGATAGCGCTTCTGGGTCTTGGCGCCCTGGTGCTGAAACGGCGTAAATAAAATGATTCAAGCCGCATGAAAACAGGGGTGATCTGTGCGGATCATCCCTTCTTTGGATAATGAATAAAAAGTGATTGGCAGCTTATGAACTGTAAAACAGTGCGGGTGGGTTCTGTTCGCAGGGGATGGACGTTCCTGTTTGTTTTGTTCTTTACTTTCTGCGTCTCCGTACAAGCCGCGATTAAAGAGGATTTTAACCGGGACGGCTGGGTGGATATGTCCGACCTGCTGATCCTGGCTGAAGGCTGGCTGGCCTGTAATGCACCCGCATGCCCGGGGGACACGACGGGAGACTGCTGCGTTACATTCGAAGATGCAGCAGACCTTGCATCCCAATGGCAAATCTTTTACTGCAGCCCGATCACTGCAACTGCGTCCAGCCTTGAAAATGCCTCGTATTCCGCAGGCAACGCCATCGACGGCACCCTGGCAACGCGATGGGCCAGTGCCTTTCAGGACAATCAATGGCTCCAACTGGATATGGGGCAGATACGCATAGTCCGCGGACTGCAAATCTATTGGGAAGAGGCCTTTGCATCGAAATACACCATTGATGTATCGGTCGATGGAACCGCCTGGACTTCCGCTTATACCAACAATGCCGGCGATGGCAATTTTGACGACATCACCTTTGCGGCGACG
Source organism: Phycisphaerales bacterium UBA7708 (assembly GCA_002482415.1). Taxonomy (GTDB): domain Bacteria; phylum Planctomycetota; class Phycisphaerae; order Sedimentisphaerales; family Anaerohalosphaeraceae; genus Anaeroglomus. The sequence goes on along the minus strand of DLFY01000036.1, from coordinate 18,967 downwards.
GCGGCTCAATACATCCGAATCCATTGCCTGCAGCGTGCCGCCGCCTATGGATTTTCCATTCGTGAAGTCTTCGTTAAAACCAATGATGACTGTCTGGCTTCCGGACGGTGGGACCTGGTCTGGTCGGATGAGTTTGACGGCACCCAGTTGAACACCGCCAATTGGGAATGCATGACCGGAACCGGCAATGACGCCCCCTTTGATTATGGATTATGGGGCTGGGGAAACGGTGAATTTCAATATTATACCGCACGAACGCAAAATGTGTATGTCCAGGACGGCAGACTGTATCTGGTGGCCCGCCGGGAAAATTACGACAACCGGAAATACACCTCCGCAAGGATACGCAGCGCCGGCCTGCAGGATTTCATGTATGGAAAACTGGAAGCCCGTATCAAGGTTCCGGGGGGCGGAGGAATATGGCCTGCCTTCTGGATGATGCCGACAGGCAATACCTACGGAGAGCCTTATTCGCACTGGGCCGCTCACGGCGAAATAGATATCATGGAAACCAAATATCCAACCACATCGGTTCACGGAACGATTCACTATGGCGGTCGGTATCCCAACAATGTGTCTGCGGGATGTACTTATAGCCCGGCCGGCCTGGACTTCTCCAAAGATTTTCACATCTATACGCTCGAATGGACACCAACTCGAATGCGATGGTATGTGGACGGAAATCTGTTTTGCACCCAGACGTCGTGGTGGAGCGCCAATGGAACATATCCGGCCCCCTTTGACCAGCGTTTTCATTTCCTGCTGAATGTCGCCGTGGGAGGCTACTATGTCGGCTGCACTGAACCGGACGCATCGTGCATCACTGCAGCATTTCCACAGCAGATGGAAGTCGATTATGTACGAGTGTACCGCAGGAACGAATGACCGGCATAAAAGAGATTTCCAATCTCAAATACCGATTAGACGTCAAAGCCGATTCCGGCCAGGGTTTGAGCCAGGATGGCGAAATAAGCCTCGTTATCCGGCCATAAAATCCGCTCGTCGGTCGAAAATGGCTTGTCGAGGTCATCCAGAAAACGACTGAGATTGTCTGTATTGATTTGATTGACCTGATGGGCAATACCGAGCCGCTCGGCGTAGACCGCATTGACTTTCTGCTCGAACTGTCCCTGGACCGGGACCATGAGCATCCGTTTTTTGAGATACAGGCACTCGCTCAGAAGCGACAATCCCGCCGAAGCCGCCACGCCAGCCCCTGTCGCCAGGTCATTGAGAAATCCGGTCGTACTGATTTTTTTGAAAGTACAATTGCGGTCCTGGTCTTCGACAGGAAAACCATAGATATAAAATGGATGGGATGGAAATCGGCTGAGTACCGAAATCAGCTTCTGGCGGGCTTCGGGTCTGGAGTCGGTCGAATAAACCGTAATATGGGATTTCGTGTCCACCTTCAGGTCCATCACCTGCCTGCGAATCACGGGATTGGCAAAAACCGCCTTTCTGGACTTGAGCGGGGTCTTGAAGAAATTCATAATGACATACGCCCTGGCCCGGGTGTGATAGCCGCGGGTGACGACTCTGGCCTTCAAGCGATCCATCCTCCCCGGCACCTGTTCGAGTTTGGCCAGCGTCAGCAGGTGCTCGTTATCCACAAACACACACGGCATCCGATGACGGAACGCCCACCAGGCGCTGAAAAGCTCAAAATCGGAAATCACCAGATCGGGGCCGAAATCCGAAACCGCCCTGCTGAACAGGCGGCGATTGGTCAAAAATCCTTTGCGATACTGGACAATATTATCCACCAGCGTGGAAATCGGCTGAATCTGCCCGTCTTTGATGACAAAATGCAGCCCATAGACCTCCTGAACCCGCCCCGGAAACAGCGGCGCCAGATACCCCAGCGACTTGCCTGACGCGGCAAACATCACATCGTGACCGCGCTCCAAAAACCATCGGCCAATCAATTCCGAACGACTGCTGTGACCAAATCCCTCGCCGGCCACACCAAATAAAATCTTTGCCATCGTATGCTGCTCCCGGTAGCTATTCCATCCTGTCCTGAAAAATCAGGCGGATATTTTATCATAATTACGGCTCTGTTTCCACCGAAATCCATCCCATGCCAACACCCTGAAACCCTTTTAATCCAGCGGATCGAAAGATTCTTTTTCGAGATAACACATCGGGCATTTCCAGTCGGCGGGCAGGTCCTCAAAGGCCGTGCCGGGGGGAATATTGCTCATCGGATCACCAGCCTCCGGATCGTAGATATAGCCGCAATTGACACAGATATATTTTTTCATAACCAGCCTCCCTTATACCGCAAAATATTTCGCCTGCGGATGGTGTGCAATAATTGCCGAGGTCGTCTGCTCGGGCACCATCTCCATATTTTCCGTCAGTGTCACCCCAATCGCTTCAGGCCTGAGCAGCTTGAATACAAACTCATGCGCTCCCAGATCCGGACACGATGGATAGCCGAATCCGTACCGGCTTCCCTGGTACTGCTGGGTGACAAACCCGGTGGTGTCATTTGGACGCTGCTGGGCGATCCCCAGTTCCTGCCGCATCACCTCATGCCAGTATTCCGCCAGCGCATCGGTCACTTCGACACCGAAACCATGCAGCATCAGGTAATCATGATACGCATCTTGTTCAAACAGCGCTTTGGCCATCTGCCCGATGCGATCTCCCACCGTGACAACAAAAAATCCCGTAATATCGCCGCCCTGATCTTTGGATTTGTAAAAATCCGCAATGCACAAATGCGGCGCGAATTCCTGCCGCGGGAAACTGAATTCATACTGCCGGCCATTATCTTCAACCAATAGCGAGTTACCCTGACTATAGCATTTAAAATAGCCATACGTCACTTTGGGCTGAATGAGTTGTTCTTCAATTCCGCGTTTTTTGAGAGTTTCATAAATCGGTATCACGGTCTCCTGCATCAGCTTTTGATAGTCTTCAGCGGAGGTTTTGCCCCGGCGATAGCCCCAGCGGCCCCGGAACAGAGCCTGCTCGTTCACATAAGGATAAATACGGGCCGGGTCGATATCCGTCACATAGCGCTGCCCCAGAAATGGCGTCGCAGGCACCGGATTGGTCGGATCAATCTCAATATTCTTCGGACCCGGCGCACTGACCGTTTTGGGGGCGCTGGATGCAAACACCGTCGAGGTCAATTTCCCCTGTTCAAAATCCCGCACCGCCTTTAATCCGGCAAAGGCATCCCGGCAATACACCACCGGCTGGTCGTATTGCGGCACACACGATTCGGCGACAAACTTCTGCGTCAGAGCCGCCCCGCCCAGCAGGATCGGAGCATTCAGTTTCGCCTGCCGATACTGGGCCATGCTTTCCTGCATGACGATGGCCGACTTGACCAGCAGGCCGGAAAGCCCGACAATATCGACCGCGTATTCCCGGGCTTTTTCAATAATCGTCTCAGCGGGGACTTTAATCCCCAGATTATAGACGCGATACCCGTTATTGCTCAGAATAATATCGACCAGATTTTTGCCGATATCGTGAACATCGCCCTGCACCGTCGCCAGAAGGATTTTGAGCCTGGCGGACTGGTCGGCTTTATCCATATATGGTTCAAGAAATGCCACGCTGCGTTTCATCACCTCCGCCGACTGCAGCACAAACGGCAGCAGGATTTCCCCCCGCCCAAACAATTCCCCCACATACCGCATCGCCGGGACCAGAATGGTATTGATAATCTCCAGCGGCCCGTAACGCCGCAACAGAATCGTCAGCACATCCTCCAGCCCATCCTTATTGCCTTTGACAATCATCTGATGCATGGTTTTTTCGGACGCGGTTTCCTGGGTCTCCTGAACCTGCTGTTTTTGATCACCCTGGGCCTCAAAATAATCGATAAACGCCAGCAGCGGCGTTTTGTCCGTCGCGGATTGGCGGTTGTAGATTAAATCCAGACACACCTCCCGGTCCTGCTGGCCGATCTGGGCCAGCGGGATGACCTTGGCGATATCGATAATCGCCGCATCCAGCCCGGCCTGGACGGCTTCATGCAGAAAGACCGAGTTCAGGATTTTTCGCGCCGCAGGACGAAGCCCGAAGGATATATTGCTGACACCCAGCAGGATGTGGACACCGGGCAATTGTGTTTTGATGCGGCGGATCGCAGTCAGCGTTTGAATCGCCGCGTCTTTAAGGGTTTCATCGCCGGAGCCGATGGTAAAGGTCAGCGGGTCGAACAATAAATCGCCGGGACGCAGCCCGTGTTCATCGACGGCAAGATGATAAATCTGTGCCGCTGTGTCCACTTTTTCATCGGCGGTCATGGCCATCCCGTTTTTATTGATGGTCAGGGCGATGACCGCGGCCCCGTATTTTTTGGCCAGCGTGCAAATCCTGCGAAGATTGGCCCCGCCGTCTTCCAGATTGATGGAATTGATGATGCACCGGCCCGGATACAGCTTCAAAATCGCCGCAACGCAATCGGCCTGCGTGGAATCAATCATCAGCGGGATTTTGACTGCGGGAATCAGCATCTTGAACAGGCGAATCAGGTCGGCTTTTTCATCCCGGCCTGCATAGGCCGTGCAGATATCCAGCACCTGCGCGCCCTGAGCCTCCTGATCCAGCGCCACCTTCAGACAGCCGTCAAAATCCTCGGCCAGCAGCATCTCGCGGAATTGTTTGGAGCCATTGGTATTGCAGCGCTCACCAATCAGCAACGGCGGGATGTCCTGGCGTATTTCAATGGCCTGATATAAACTGGAAACCGATGGCTTCATGCGATAACCTCCCTTGCGGCCGGCGTCAGCGAAGCCACTGTCTCCGACAAACAGTGAATATGTTCCGCCGTGGTGCCGCAGCATCCGCCCACAATGCTGACCCCCAGTTTCTCGATAAACTGACGCATATAATCGGCAAAGACCTGCGGCGTGAGGGGGTAAACCGTCTGACCGTCGATAATTTCCGGAAGGCCCTGATTCGGGATGCACGAAATCCGCCCGGGCCAATAATGGCTTAAGTAACGAACGTGCGATTCCATATCCGCCGGGCCGGTCGCACAATTCAGCCCCAGCGAAAACAGCGGAAACGGTTCCATCGTCGCAGCCACCGCCGCCATATCCGTCCCCAGCAGCATGGTGCCCTGCTGCTCCATTGTTACCGAAAGCAGAATCGGAATATCCCGCCCCAATTGCTCCAGAATCTCAACGCAAGTGATAACCGCCGTCTTCGCCTGAAGCAAATCCTGACAGGTTTCCAGGATAATCGCATCCACGCCGGCCTGAACCAGAACCTGAATCTGCTGGCGTAAGGCCTCCGTCAAAGCCTCGATGGAAATATGCCCCAGGCTGGCCAGTTTTGTCCCCGGCCCGACCGAACCGGCTATATAGACATTCTTTTTATCCCCAATCGCCTTGCGGGCATTTTCCACGGCGGCAGTATTAATTTCCTCGACCCTGTTTTCCAGCCCATACTCGCCAAGCACGATTTTTGAGGCGCCGAAAGTATTGGTTTCAAGCACCATCGCCCCGGCCTCCACAAAAGACCGATGCAGTTGGACAATCTTATCCGGCGCCGACAGGTTCAGATATTCATTGCACCCTTTATTCCCATCCCACACCGATTCGGGCAGATTCATCATCTGCAGATTCGTTCCGCAGGCCCCATCGAAAATCAGCAGTCTATGATCACGAAATCCCATCCTGTATTTCCTTTATAATCGACTTTACACGCAATTTTCTGTTCCTGCCAGGCTGCCAATAAAATAACATGGTGACAACCGATGTCATATTACGTTTTGTATAAAACAAGCCTTTACCTGCGTATAATTTCAACCTGACACTCCGGAATGGCATCCAGAAATAATCGGCCATAGGGCTTGGTCACCAGCCGGCTGTCCAGCACCACCACCATCCCCGTATCGGTCTTATTGCGAATCAGCCTGCCGAAACCCTGCTTGAATTTGATAATCGCCATCGGCAATTGATAGCTGTAAAACGGATTGCCGCCTTTGGCTTTAATAGCCTCAATCCGCCCTTCAATCAGCGGATGGCTGGGCACCGCAAACGGCAGGCGAACAATAATCACATTGGACAGGCTCTCGCCCGGCACATCCACCCCCTGCCAGAAACTTTCGGTTCCGAATAACACGCTGCGGACATCCTGCTTGAACAGTTCCAGCAGCCGAATCCGGTCCAGCCCCTGGCCCTGCACCAGCATTTCCATATCCTGATCGGCCATCCAGCCGCGCAGCCGCTCGACCACCTGCTCAAGCATCTGAAAACTGGTAAACAGCACAAACGCCCGGCCATCGCTCTGGATCAGGTATTTCTGAATCGCCGCCACAGCCCGGTCAATAAAGGTTTTGTCGTTGGGGTCGGGCATATCGGCCTGAAGATAGAGGCGAACCTGCCGCTGATAATCAAATGGCGACCCCACTCGCAGCGACTCATAGTTCTCTATGCCGATCCGGGAGGCAAAATAATCAAATTGCTCATCCTGCGGGCCGCAACTGAGCGTCGCACTGGTCACCACCACCGCCTCACACGGTTCAAACAGCGTCCCCCGAATAAACGGCGCTGCATCAATCGGAGCGCTGCGCAGCGTAATCCGCCCGGCTCGGCTGGCATCGTTTTCCACCCAATACACAAAACTCTCACGGCCCTGAGCCATAAACTCGGTTAATTCCTGCTCCAGTTCCAGGCACCGCAACCCCGCCTGCTGCAATTCAAAACGCTCGTCATCCTCCTCGTCGAGTGACTTGGCCAGCTTCTGCATCGCCAGACGCAGCCGCCGGACCTCCGCCGAGAGGTTATCCTGCACAAATCCCGGCTCACAGCGGGCCGTGGAACTGTCGGGTTTTTTCTTGAGCCAGGCCGCAACCTGCGTAAAAAACATCCGTGTCGCAGTAACACAATGCCGCACCGCCGCCTGACAATCCTCGGCTCCGTTGACCTGAACCAGCAGCCCCCGGCCTTTGCGCGGATTATACAGATTATCCAGAAAATACAAGACCGACGGCTGATGAATGCGGATACCAAACTGATCTTCGGCGACGTGCTCGACGGTGTGCGCTTCATCAAGGATTACCTGCTTGAAGTCCGGCAGCAGCCCCGATGCCCCCTCGGCCTTGATGACTAAATCACTGAACAACAGGGCATGGTTGACCACGATGATATCGGCGGTTTCAAGTTTCCGCCGTGCCCGCTGATAAAAACACCCCGAAAAATGCTTGCATTTGCGGCCACGGCAGTTGCCGTGTTCGCTCTGAACCGCCTGCCAGACCGCCGGCGACGGAAGAAATTCCAGTTCATTCAGAACACCTTCTTCGGTAGTCTGTGCCCAATCCTCGATTTGGGTCAGCTCCGCCCCGCCATCCTCGAACAGCGACCACTGTCGCCTCCGGGCATACTCCAGACGCCGGCGGCACAGATAATTATTCCGCCCCATCGCCAGCCGATAAGCAAATCCCTGCTCCAGCAAATCCGCCAGAAAGGGAATGTCTTTCTGAATAAGCTGATGCTGGAGATTGATCGTATAGGTACTGATAATCACGGGACCATTTTTCTGAAGTGCCTGATCTATCGCACCCGCCAGATACGCAAAACTTTTGCCCACCCCCGTACCCGCTTCCACGGCCAGCCGCTTACCCTCACGCAGCGACTGCTGCACCCTGCGGGCCATTTCAATCTGCTGCGGACGACTTTCAAAGCTGTTCCAGACGCCTGCAACAAGCCCGCCTTCACCCAGCAGTTTATCCGCGTCCAATCCCTGATTCGGCAAAAATGCGATCACCCGTAGTCCTTATTTGTTCCTCATGAACTGTTTGTCTGTGCCGGATTACCGCTTATTGAACCGCAGGTGTCTGTTCCGTTTTCGTCTGACCGCCAATTACCCCCGCAAGAGCTTTGACCGCCGGTTCTTCCGGCATTAGCGTCAAAGCGGTCTGGATGGACTCCTGGGCCTGCGATACCTTGTCGTCCTGCCAGTAGAAATACGCCATCAAAAATGCCAGTTCACCGCTGCTGCTTCGTTTTTGCCATTCCGACGCTTCCAGCAGACGGTTTTCATACACATCCCGATCCGCCGTCAGCATCGACAGGTCGATTTTCCGCTCGGCCAGATTCGGATTCAATTCAATCGCCCGCCCCAGATAATAGGCGCTGCTCATAAATTCCCCGGCATTAAACAACGCCCAGGATTGTCCCGCATAGACCAGCCCGTTGTTCGGCTGCCAGATTGCCGCCATGGAAAAGCTGTCGGCGGCCTTATAATACTTGCCCTGCCCAATCAACTGCATCCCGGCATCAATGTATTGCCCTGCCTTGGCCTGAGCCAGGTTGGCAAAGGTCTTATGCTCTTTCAGCAGCCCGGAACCATCCAGCTTGGGCTGGGCCTGCGGAGCATCGCCCTTCCCGGCTTCAAGCTCGGATTCAGCCTTATCCGGAGCCTCCGACTTTGACTGCTCGGCATTCTCCTGCTCTTTTTTAAGCTCATCGAGAACCTGGTCACGAATCGTCAGATAGCGATTGTCATTGAGTTCCTGTTCCGCCTGCGGCTTGTCCCGCTGCATTTCCTGCTTGAGTTTCTCCAATTCCGGATCAAGACTCCTGCTGGCTTCCTTCGCCATCACATTCAGGTCGCCGCTGATTTTTGTTGCATCGTTCAGCATCCCCTTTTGCATTTGCTGCTTTAACACCTGCGACAAATCATCCGGCCGCGATGAAATCGGACGAGGCTGCAGACTGAACGGCGTATTGTTGGTCTGGGGCAGATTCGCCGGATTGTAAGGATTAATCATGGATCTGCCGCTGGCCTGCTTGCGAACTTCGGTTCCCACAGCCAGGCGGGGATCATAGTACGGCTGATAACCGCCCGTTGTCGCCGAGCGGGGACTCGCGGAACGACGCAGAAAATCATCCACCGACGAACTGGACGAACCCTGAACATAGTAGGATGAACTATAGGGCACCGAACCCCGAAAATGCCGGCCTCCGCCGACATTGCCCGTCACCACATCATTACTCGAATAATTGGATGAAGAGCGGGGATTGGGAATCAGACTGTTTCGACCGGCACTCGGGACACTGGTCGCTGACCCTCCCGGAGGGCGGGTCGCCGGATTATCCACCGCAGCGGCAATCACGCCGGTTATGATCAGCATCACGAATACCATATAAGTCCGTTTCATGGCATACCTCCAATCCGCATACATGCGTTTTGTTTTCTTTTCACTTCGATTCAGCGTCTCAGGACGTTGAATACCGGGGCTTATCCGCCCACTTCAATTTGGATGCCAGCGTGGCCCATTGCGTCCGCATGGGATTGTTGACAACCAGAAACTTGCCTTCGTTTTTCTCAACCACAATAGTATCATTCGCAACCAGCCGATGCTGCACATGGCCATCCATCAGCAGGGTCGTATTGTCATTGACTTTCACCGGGCGAATCTCAACCCGGCTGTCGGCATCAATCACGATGGGCCGAAAACTCAGCGAATGCGGACACACCGGCGTCAACACAATCGCCGACAGATTCGCTGCCAGAATCGGACCGCCCGCAGAGGTATTATACGCCGTCGAACCCGTCGGTGTTGAAAGAATCATTCCGTCGCCGATACAGCTTACCAGAGCCTGCCCATCCACTTCCACTTTCAGCTCAATCATGTTAAACGGAGCACCGGCACTGAACACCACATCATTAACCGCTTTGCCGATGGAAATACATTGACCATCCCGATACAGCCCGCAGCGCAGCACCATCCGCTTTTCAATCAAAGATGCATCACTAATAATACGTTCAAACTGACTTTCCAGTTCCTTGACACTGAATTCCGCCAGAAACCCCAGCTTGCCCACATTCACACCGATCACCGGCACTTCGCTCTCACATAAAAGCCTCGCAGCACCAAGAATCGTCCCATCCCCGCCAAATACCACAGCAAAATCCGCCTGATGCAGATTTTCAGACGGACACCCCGCCTCCAGACAATTAGCAAGCACCTGGGCTTTGCCGGCGGCAAACGCCAGGAATTGCTCCAGCGCCTCAGCTGCCTGCGGCCTCTTCGGGTCTGCAAATACAATCAATCTTGGTTGGCTCATCCGTTTATCAGCAAAATAAAGATATTCATACACCTTTTCTTTCGGTCAGAAAAGCCACAAACTCGTTGTGGAAAAGAATATTATCTTATTTCGGTCAGATAACCCTTGAAATTTGGCTTTTTTCGCCAGATTACCAAACCGAATTCCCCACCCTTCCACCAAATCTTCGACGGTTTTCTTGACCCACAATGACAACAATACCAAAACATCCCGCGGGCCTGCAATCTCACAAAATAACCAAATACTTGAGCAGCCGTCCTAATTCTTTATTATTATAGGTCTAAATCAAATCTATTTTCAACAGGCCTTTTATATCGAAATTCTACCGTAACGCTTCAAGGGGCATTTGGCCGGCGCAAAACCATCGTTTACGGATTTTGCCGCCATAAACCCACTGATTCGCCGGCAGCAATCTGCCTGGCCGCTTCCACCATCCGCTCGGCAGTCAGACCAATCCAGGCCAATTGACGATTCCGTGCCGCAGCAGGAATAAATCCATCCGGCCCGGCCAGCAGCACCGTCCGGCCAATCGCCCGCTGCATCACCGTGTCGTCCGATGCCGCCGCGGCGCGAACCGCTTCTTCCAGCGTCGCCGAACCAAATCCGCAGCTCAGGCTATGGTCTTCGGCAATAATCACAGTCTTATCCTGCGCAAACAGGTCTATGATAGCGGTATCCACAGGTTTGGCAAAGCGGGCATTGATTACATCGATTTCTATCCCCTGCTCTTTGAGCAACTGTGCCGCCTTGAGCGCCTCAGCCAGTATCGGCCCCACAGCAACAATCGCAATCCTGGCGTTCTCGCCGCGCCGCACAAACACACTTTTACCGCGTTGATACGGCACCGCCAGTTCCGCTGCCAGCCCGCCTTCGGCAAGATCTTCCTTCGGATACCGTATCGCAATCGGACACGCCGCCCCCGCCGCATACTCCATCGCCAGCTTCAAATCCTGCTCATCCGCCGGGCACAGCACCTCCATATTCGGCAGCATCCGCATAAAACCGATGTCCAGCATCCCGTGATGCGTTGGTCCGTCACTGCCAACCACACCCGCCCGGTCGATACAGAACACCACCGGCAGATTCTGCAATGATGCCTCCTGAAAAATCTGGTCGATGCTGCGCTGCAGAAACGTCGAATAAATGCACACAAACGGCTTAAAGCCCTGCCTGGCCAGTCCCGCAGCGATATCCACGGCAACACTTTCGGCAATGCCCACATCAATATAACGGCTCGGAAAACTCTTGCGGAATTTATTCAGGCCTGTACCATCCGGCATGGCCGCGGTAATCGCAATGACTNNCGCCCCCAGCGACGCCAGCGCATCTCCGAATGCCTCAGTGAAAGACCGCTTGCCGGGCACGGCACTGACACCGGCCTCGCCGTTCAATTCAAACGGCCCCGTACTGTGATACTTGCGTGGATTGGTATCGGCAGGCGTAAAGCCCTTGCCTTTTTTCGTATAGACATGCAGAATCACCGGACGGTCCAGCTCCTTGATCGCCGTAAACAAATCAATCAGCGACCGGATATCGTGCCCATCCACCGGCCCAAAATACGGAATATTCAGACTTTCAAACAATCGGCTCGGCGAAATCGCCATTCGCAGGGTCTTCTTGAAATTCTCCAGCGCCCCTTCCATCGTCCGCCCGAACACCGGCAGATGCTCCAGAATCCGGCTGGTCGTCTTGCGAATGTCCTCATACGTATGGCTCAGCCGAATCCCGGACAGAAATTTCGCCACCGCCCCCTGGGTCACATCAATCGCCATCGAATTATCATTCAGCACCACCAGCATCTGGCGCTTGGCCAGCCCGATATTATTCAGCGCCTCAAACGAAAGNNGCGCCACAATCTTTTCATCGCTGTTTTTGTACTGCGCCCCCAGTGTCATCCCCAGCGCCGTCGAAATCGCCGTGCCGGCATGACCCACCGAAAACGCATCGTATGGACTTTCCGCAGGGCTTGGAAATCCGCTCAGGCCGGCCTCCTGACGAAGCTGATCAAACTTGTCCTTGCGCCCTGTCAGAATCTTGTGAGCATAGCATTGATGCCCCACATCCCACAGCAGGCGGNNCAAAGACATAATGCAGCGCGATCGTCAATTCCACCACACCCAGGTTGCTGGCCAGATGGCCCCCTGTCCGGCTGACTGACACCGTAATCAGTTCCCGCATCTCATCGGCAAGCTGGTTGAGTTGTTCCGCCGTAAGAGACTTAATATCCTGCGGCCCGTGTATCGTTTCTAATAATTTCGCCATTGTTCTCTATGGATTAAATGCCAATACCTGATTCTCTATCCGTCCGGAACCGCTTATCTCCAGCCTGTCCGGATACAGGCTCATTATCGCCCAGGTCCTCCCCGCCGAGTCATCCGCCATCGCCGGCAGCGTCAGGTAATGAATCCCTTTCTGACGGGCATACCCGCCGGCGTGATTATGCCCGCCGATATACGCCCGCACACAGCCGTGCCGTTCCAGGACATCCCGAATCGCCGCCGCATTCCACGCAATATGTTTATCCGTCTCGGGCAGCAGCGGTAAATGCCCAAAAACAACAACATCCTGTTTTTCCTGATGCGCCGCCCAAAGTTCCGCATCCAGCCACGTCAACTGCCCCTGCCCGACACCGCCGTTATATGGCTGAGCATTCCCCTCGCCGCGGGCAGTCAACTCTTTCAGCATCGCCTCGGAGGTGCGATAAGCCTCGCTGTCTTTGGCCCAGCCGCCCTGCACACCTAATTCCAGCATATCCAGCACGATAAACCTGACGCCTCGCACCTCAAAGCTGTAAAAGGCTCTCTCCAGCTTCATCTTCGCCAGCACCGCCTCGCGTGCAAGCCCATTAAAATCATGATTGCCAACCACATGATAATGCCTGCACGCCAACCGGTCATACACCGCCAGCACCCGATCCATCTCAGCAGCGGCATGGTCTCCGCCATCGATAATATCGCCAACCTGAATGGCAAAGTCGGGCTGCTCACGATTGGCCGCATCAACAAACCGGTTCAGGCCGTCAATGCTGGCGCGATGATATCGGCCGATCGCAGTGTCCTTGTCGGCATACTGCACATCGGCAGCCACGGCAAACCGAACCGGCTTGGCTGGCTGGGTACATCCCGCAATCATCGCAGCAATCGCCATCATCACTAAGACTATCCCTGCCGGGCATAATTTCCACATACGCATCCGTAACGGCCTATTTATTCCGATGCAGCAGACGCTGGGCCAACTGCCGTAAAATATCCGCCTCCGGCCCGAAAATCCGAAGGGCATCCACCGCCTCAATCGTCAATTCCTCGGCAATCCGCTGCGACTCATCCAAACCAACCAGCGCCGGATACGTCAGCTTGCCCTGTTGTTCATCTTTACCCGCAGTCTTGCCCAATTGTTCACTTTCCACCGTCACATCGAGAATATCGTCGGCAACCTGGAAACACAATCCCATCTTCAGGCCATATTGCAATACCGCCTCAAGCTGTTCTTCGCTGGCATGGCCGGCAATCGCACCCAGCCCCGCCGCCGCCGCAAACATCCGCGCCGTTTTATTCATGTGAATCTGCCGCAGCAACTCCATCGTCCCCGGCAAATGTTCCGCCATCAGGTCATCCATCTGCCCGGCCACCATCCCCGACGGACCCGCCGCCTGCGACAACGTCCGAACCATCTTCAGCGCCGCACACGAATCCTCAACCTGCGTACTTAATATCTCAAACGCCAGTGTCAGCAGCCCATCCCCGGCCAGAATCGCCGTCGCCTCATCAAACTGCTTATGACAACTCGGCTGCCCCCGCCGCAAATCATCATCATCCATCGCCGGCAAATCGTCATGAATCAGCGAATACGTATGCACCATCTCAATCGCCGCCGCCCCAATCATCGCCGACGGATTCACCTGCCCGCTGACAATCTCACAGCACCAAAGCACCATCGCCGAGCGGACTTTCTTGCCCGGGCTGAACAGCATATACCGCATCGCCTCTTTCAGCCGGGACGGAATCCCCGTCTGGTCGGCCAGCACCTGCTCCAGCACTCGGTCAGTCAGTGCCGCTTTGTCTTTTAATTCTGTCGTAAAGTCCACTTGCTGCATCCAAATGTTCCATCTTGCTCAGAGTCGTCGTCAGTCTCATATCCCGCCGGCTCAGGCTAAGTACAGCCGCAGTAACCACTTGCCAGCCTGGCCGCCGCAGAATTATAGTCCGCGGGACTCTTGATTTCCTCAAAAAACAGTTCCCATTATATCGATTTCCTTTATAATGCACACAACAAAATACAGAAGACATTCAAGAGCGATTTCTGTGAGTTTTTACCTCTTTTTTGGGTGCGAATGTGTCTGAAATGGACAAAAGATATAATAAATCCAAAATATTAATTCTCGGTGTCACCGCCGTCGGCAAAGGCACCCTGGCCTTTGACCTGGCCGGGCGGCTCAATGCCGAAATCATAAGCGTCGATTCGATGAAAGTCTATCGCCGGATGGATATCGGCACCGCCAAACCGAATGCCCAGCGCCGCCGGCAAATCCCCTACCACCTCATCGATGTCGTCGAACCGAGTGAATCCTTCAGCGTGGACGGCTTTCTGGAACTGACCCAAAAGGCCGTCGCGAACATCCAGTCCCGCGGCAAGACCGTCATCGCCTCCGGCGGCACTGCCATGTACATCAAAGCCCTGCTTTACGGCCTGTTCGAGGCCCCGCCTTCGGACTCCTCCATCCGTGACCGGCTCCGCGACGAAATCGCCGCCCTCGGCCTGCCCGCACTACACAAACGTCTGGCCGCCGTGGACATCGAAGCCGCCTCCCGCATCCACCCCAATGACGAAAAACGCATCATCCGGGCGCTGGAAGTGTGGGAACTGACCGGCAAACCCATCTCCGCCCTCCAGCAGCAATGGTCCACCCCCGCTGCCGACGACTGGTTCATCATTGGTCTTCGCAGAGACAAGGACCTCGAAAGCAAACGCATCAACCTGCGCGTCAAGCTCATGGCCGAAAAAGGCCTGCTCGATGAAGTCAAGTCCCTGCTGGCCGAACCCGTACCGCTCAGCCCCCAGGCCCGCGTTGCCATCGGCTATGCTGAAATCATCGCTCATCTCGAAGGCAAGCTGGGCTTCGATGAAGCTATCGAACAAATCAAAATCAACACCCGCAAACTCGCCAAGGCTCAGCGAACCTGGTTTAAGACCTTCCGTAATGTTCACTGGATTGATATTCCCGCCGACGCCGACGAGGCATGGATTCTGGACAAAACCCTCGACACGCTGGCCGCCGCGCAATAACCGCAAGACAAGGAAACCTTCGATGACTATAAAACGGCATCATACAGCACTCATCGCCCTGCTGTGCATCAGCCTGACAGCCTTTGCCGCCCCAGCGATCAATCCTTTTAATCTGAATCCGCAGTCCCAGGCCGAACCTCAGTGGCCCGATGTCGAGTCGGGCATTGAATACATCCATCGCCGCATCGGCCAGGTACCCTGGGCCATCCACATCGTCAAAATCGACCGCACTCGGGAGGATTTCCGTTTCGTCTCGACCCTGGCCAAACAAACCATTGTCGATCTCGAAACCGTCCGCAGGCAGCTTGAAGCCCTGCCGCCCGAATGGGGCAAACCGCTGGCCGCCGTCAACGGCGATTTCTTCATCATCAATGTCGGCCCCTATCAGGGCGACCCCCAGGGCCTGCATATTGTCAATGGCCAGCTCGTCAGTGCCCCCGCCGGCCTGAGCTTCTGGATTACCCCCGACGGCCAGCCGCGTATCGGCAATGTCGCCTCACGCCTGACCATCAGCGAACCCAACGGCCTGAACTGGACATTCGGCCTCAATCAGGAACGCGCCGCCGACAGGGCCGTCCTGTTCACTCCCGCCTTCGGTCCGTCCACCCGAACCACCGATGGCGTGGAACTGGTACTCGAACCGGCCGCTGAAGGCCCGACACTGCCGCTCAAGCCCGGCCAGAACTACCCCGTCACCCTCACCAAAATCCAGCAGCAGCCCAACACCCCCCTCTCACCCGGCAAGATGGTCCTGTCCATCGGCCCCAAACTCTGGCCCACCGTTCCACTGCTGGCCGAGGGTACCCGCATGGTCTTATCCATCAAAACCGAACCGGATTTGCGAAATGTCGAAACCGCCATTGCCGGCCATCCCGTCCTCGTGGCCGCCGGCAAATGCCCCAAACATAATGACACCACCCGCCACCCTCGCACCGCCCTCGGCTGGAACGACAAATCCTTTTTTCTGGTCGTAGTCGATGGACGGCAGGAAAAACTGTCGGACGGCATGACCTGTGATGAACTGGCCGCTCTGATGCTCGAATTGGGATGCACCGAAGCGATGAATCTCGACGGCGGCGNNAGTCGTCAACTCCCCCTCCGATGGCCGCGAACGCCGCGTTGCCAACGGCCTGGTCCTGCTCCGCACCCCCAAAAAAGACTAACCCGCCGATTGCCACAGCTACGCCCCGCTTGGTCATAGCGCATTACGCTGTGCGGCTCCTTATCATTTTTTTGGTCGGGTGGTATCGGTCAAGCCCTGCTTGGCCGTGGCGCATCACCCGGTACGTTCCTTCGTTATTCCCGCATCCTTTGTCATTCCCTCAGAGAGCCTGTCCTCGCGCAGGCGNNCTCCGAACTACGAACTATGAACTATCAACTCTTCTCGCCCGCTACCCCTTGAGCCTCATCCCGAATCCCGGCGCCTCAGAGGTCATCAGCTTGCCGTCCTTGAGAACATAATCGCCGAAATCCACATCCTCGCTCGAACAGGTCACGCCCTCAATCGTCACCACATTGCCAAGCCCGCTGGCCAGATGCGCCGTATAATTGGTCTTAAGCCGCGAACCCCACGCATGCGGCGAACTGGTCGCCCCCATTTCCTTGAGCACTGGAATCAGTTTCCGCCATGCCGTAAACCCATACCCGCAGACATCCTGCAGGCTCACATCAATCAGCTTACTCTTGAGCAATTCCATCAACTGTGTCTCGTCCGGATCGTACTCCCCATCCGCCAGCAGCACCTTGCTCCGTTTTTGCTTGAGCCACGCCCGCAGCTTCTGATAATCCTGGCGCGTCTCGGCAAACGGCTCCTCAATCCAGAACAGCTTCACATCGCCAATACCCTCCAGGTACTGGATAAACTCATCGCAGGTAAAGCCGTCATTGCCGTCCACCAGAATATCCACCTTCGGATACGCCTGGGCAATCCTCCGCGTTACCTCAATATCGCGCGTAATGCCCGCCTGCTTTTCCATCCACTTATTACCCCGGCCAATCTTGACCTTCAACTGCCGATATCCGTAGTCCACATCAAACCGGCAGTTTTCCATCACTTTACTGATTCCCGCCGGATTCTCCGACGGCTCCAGATCATCAAAATAAATCATCCCGCTGTAGCACAGGTTGCCTTTGGGCCCGTGCTTGCCCAGCATAGCATAGACCGGCATATCCAAAATCACCCCCGCCAAATCATGCAGCGCGAAATCCAGCGGCCGGGCCTCGGGCTTGATAATCCCCACTGTCGGGTCGAATATCTCGGCAATCGGCATCCCCTTGAACCGGGCCAGCACATCAGCCGCATTCTCCCGACGGTCAAGAAACATGCCCCAGCCGGAAGTCCCCTTGTCCGTCCGAATCCGGCACACCGTCTCCCGCGGCCCTCGCCCATGCACATCCAGCCGGGAATTCTTGCCCACCAGCCGCGGCCAGTTCAACTGCACCGTTTTGACTTCCAGCCCCTCCAGCCGATGCTTCGACAGAATTGCATTCCATTCTTTAGCCTGCTGGGCCGCCCCCTTATCCAGAACCGAAGAACACCCCGCCACCGACAGCAGCAGCGTCTGACCCAGAAACTGACGACGATCCATTTTCATACGCATCCGTCCTTTCTCGACCGGCTTTTATCGTATCATATTATACTGATCCTACTTGAAA
>DLFY01000036.1:0-946 GCA_002482415.1 Phycisphaerales bacterium UBA7708 | reverse complement strand
ATCATACCCGTTGGGTATAACAGATCCAGCATCGCCAGTATATCCCCGCTCCGCTCAAAGCACAAGCCCGGAAAAAGGCTTTCCTGCATCCCTCACAAAACAAAAACGGGCGACCACCCGGCCGCCCGTCAAATTCATCAACAGGTTTTCCTAATTATCGATTGTTCAGCGCCTCGGCATCCGGCAGTTTCGGAAAGGCCGCATGAGGCTCGGTCTGATACCAGAACGCCACCGACGACACATCATCCTGCAGCGGCAGATACTTGCCGCCTTCCTGCCAGCCGAGGGCCTGAATCGTCACCTTCAGGTCTTTCTGGAATCGAATCGGATCGGTAATATGCCACCGATACATCCCGAACTTCGTCCCCGCCAGTTCCCCATCCGAAAGCTGCCTGCCTTCGGGCAAAATCACCTGGTTTAGCCCCGCATACGGCGTACTGAATTCGACATATTCCTTTTTGCCGCCGGGGGTTTGGGCCGGACGTTCAAAGTTATAAGATCCGCAGAAATAATCCTCCGTCCCCGTCCCGCAGATGGTCGGAAACGCCTTGTCGCCGTCCATATAAAACTTGATTTCCCCTTCACCCCACCAGCCATCCCGGCTGGTCTTCCAGCACATATATGTCCCGACATAGTGCCCGCGTCCCTCGATACCATCTACAATGGTATAAACCTCCTTGAACGGCACCGGATTAGTCCGCCGAAACTGGGCGTGCAGATACGCCGCATCACGGGGCACCTCCGTCAATGTATAATCAATCTGATAATACAGCGTCATGCGTTTGGTGCTGACATTGGTCATCGTAATCTTGGCGCTCTTGCGGAACGGCATCGTCCAGTAGCAGTTAAACCCGCTGCCCGGATTGACGCACACCGCCAGCGACCCGAATTTCATATACTCGCCCCACCCCGTCGCAAAAAAATCCCCCACCGGACACTCGACCGA
>DLFY01000016.1:231-7524 GCA_002482415.1 Phycisphaerales bacterium UBA7708 | reverse complement strand
CTTATGAGTTTTCCAGATAAGCTATCACAAGCCAAGGGAATGTTTTGGGCAACGGTTCTCAGTAACCAGCAAATCCGGACCTGTTATAACCGCATAATAATCGAACTCGGTGCCGATGCTGTGCCGTTCTTCCACTCAGTCATTCCCGGCCAATTTGTCATGCTGGATTTGACTCAAACCGCCCTTCCCGCTCAAGAAAAAATCCCGGACGCCCTCAAAGACACCGTAAAAAGACAGCTTATTCTACGCCGGCCGTTTAGTTTTTCCGATGTCTCCGTTGGTCAGGGAGAAAACGGCCCGGTCGTCAAGCTCGAAATCATGTACTGTGTGCTGGGGCCTTCTACCGTCCGAATGACCAGCCTGTCCAAGGGGGATAAAATCAACGTCCTTGGCCCCCTTGGAAATGGCTTTAATATTCTGCCAGACAAAGAGTTATCAATTCTTATAGCAGGCGGCNNTCCATCTGGCCTTGGCTTTGAAGAAACTTTCTACGAAAGTGCTCGTTTTTGCGGGAGCACGAAGCTGTGATGATCTGCCGTTTACGATTCGCATTGGAAATATTACCGGTCTTGTATTAGAAGAATTCTGGCAATTGGGCGTGGATTGCCAGATTGCCACCGATGATGGTTCAGCCGGCTTCAAAGGCTACGTCACCGCTTGTGCTGAGAATTGGTTAAGCAAGAATACCTGGAATCCGGCCCGGACGGCAATTTATGCCTGCGGGCCGGAGATTATGCTCGCCGCTGCGGCCCAATTGGCTCTCAAACATGATGTGCCCTGCCAGGTCAGCATGGAACGTATGATGGCCTGCGGGATAGGGCTATGCCAAAGCTGTGCGATTGAACATAAGACCACCCAGCCGCAGCAGACCGAATATAAGTTATGCTGCAAAGAAGGCCCGGTCTTCGATGCCCGCGATGTGGTTTTCAGCAAGGAAGGATAAGGCCGATGGAACAGACTGTCGATTTAAGCATTCAATTTGCAGGCTTGACGCTGAAAAATCCCGTCTTTACCGCGTCCGGCACCTGCGGCTATGCGGATGAATTGTCGGATTTTATGGACATTGGCTCGCTGGGCGGGTTTATCACCAAAAGCATTTCCGTCCTGCCGCGTAAAGGCAATCCAACCCCGCGCGTCGTCGAAACAGACTCCGGGATGCTCAATGCTATTGGCCTGGCTAACCTCGGGCTGGAACGATTCCTGGTTGAAAAAATACCCGTCATCCAACAGCTTAGAACGGCCGTGTTTGTCAATGTCGCCGGCCAGACGATTGAGGATTATGTCCGCGTAACTGAACGTCTCAGCGGTATCGACTGCATCGGGGGTTTTGAACTGAATATCAGTTGCCCCAATGTCAAACAGGGCGGCATTACGTTTGGTACCGATCCCGGCCTGATCGAACAAATCACCCGTGCCGTTAAGGCTGTCTGCGGCAGGAAACCGCTGATTGTCAAACTGACCCCCGCGGTTACGGATATTACCGCTACTGCCAAAGCCGCCGTTGCCGGGGGAGCCGACGCTCTGAGCCTGATTAACACATTCACCGCGATGGTCATCAATATCGAAACCCGAAAACCGGTTTTATCCAACCGTACCGGCGGCCTGAGCGGTCCAGCCATCAAGCCTATCGCTGTTTATCTGGTGAACCGGGTCTATCAGGAAGTCGGCAAACCGAACAAAATACCCATCCTTGGACTGGGCGGAATTCGCACCCCCTCCGATGCCATCGAATTTATGATTGCCGGCGCGACTGCCGTGGCCGTGGGAACCGCAACATTCAACGACCCGGCCTGTACATCCAAAATAATAGATGGTTTATGTCGATATTGCAGCAAACACGGTATCCGAACCGTCTCTGAACTGACCGGCAGCTTGCGACAGGCCTGATTATCTGGTATATTTTAACAGGCCAATCGCTGGATAAAAAACAGGAAATAGCCGATATGGATATTATAAAGACCTTGTATGATTATTTTCCGACGTCCGTTTATACGGGCAGCAGTCTCGTGTTTATCAGCGAAGACTGGCGAGTCGAATTGAAGGAATACAAAAATACGAGTTTTTCGGCCAATTTAAAAACCGTCCCGATTGTTCGCGTCAAGGTCTTTAAAAAGGCATTGAATGGAGAATTTTTACCCGGCCATTACGAAGATTTTCAGATTGGCAACGTCGGCGAACTAGCCGCACANNAAATTGAGCGATATATCCAGTTTTCCATCGGGCAAAATCTTCGGGAAAATGTCTGAGTCGGACAGCTATGTCAATATTCGCCGATACCAAAGAAGGTGTAATGTTTATCGTCAAGGTCGTGCCCGGCAGTTCGCGGACACAGATCGCCGGACCGATGGGCCAGATGCTGAAAATCAAGGTCGCCGCGGCCCCTGAAAAAGGCAAGGCCAACGACTGCCTCATTGATTTCCTGGCCGAAAAGCTGGGCATCCGTAAAAATGCGATTGTGATTGTTTCCGGGCATACCAGCCCCATCAAGCAAATTCGGATTGAAGCGATGACGTCGGACAAGATAACACAGCAGTTGGGATTTACAGAAAACAATTAACCGATTACGCCATGAAAAAATATCGACTCATTTTTGTTCTGCTGGCCGTGCTTATCGGTGCTCCCGCAGCCCTGGCTGTCACGCTGGCCAATGACGGCAAACGGGGGCTGTATATGTCCTCGATTGAAGGCGTCCTGCGGCTGCCGGATGAGGAGATTGATCTGGCCACCGCCGCCCTGCTGCTGTCACGGGAATGGGGTGCCAACAAAACCCCGACTATGTATCGCAGCAAAATTGATGATATGGCCGAAGACATCCTTGCCCGCATGAAGGAAAAACGCATCTCGGCGGATTATCGTGCCATCGAAATCATCAATGAATACCTGTTTAAAGACCTCGGTTTCGCCTCACTGGAAACGGCGGACAATCCCGACGATTTATTTCTGCATGTCGTGCTCGAACGCAAACGCGGCTACTGCCTGAGTCTGTCGGTGCTGTATCTGGCCATCGCCGAACGGATCGGCCTGCCGGCCTATGGCGTGGTCGTACCGGGCCATTTCTTCGTACGCTATGACGACGGCAAAAAACAATATAATATTGAAACCACCTCCGGCGGTGCCATTGCGACGGATAAACATTACATTGAAAAATTCCCTCCGCCCTCCAGTCGGGATTCGCTCTATTTAAAAAATCTGACACCCAAGCAAACACTGGGGTGTTTCTTTAATAATCTGGGCAACAGCTACGCCGACCGCGCCCTGCTTGATTATGCTTTTGACTACCTGGTCAAGGCCGTGCAGATTAATCCCTCGCTGGCCGAAGCTCATACCAATCTCGGCAATGTCCTGCTGCGTCTGAAACGTCCGGATGAAGCGATTGCCCAATACGAACAGGCCCTGTCGATTCTTGGCCCCGATGCCACCAATTACAACAATATGGGCAACGCCTATCTGCAGTTGGGCCAGTACGACCGCGCCAAAGGACTTTATCTCAAGGCTCTGAAACTTAAAAAAGATTTTGTGGACGTGTATCGCAACCTCGCTCAGGCCTATCAGGGGCTGGGTGAGCTCGATAAAGCGGTCGCCCAGATGCAGGCTGCGGTGATTTTGAAACCCGCGGATGCTCAGAATTTTCTCTATCTGGCGCAACTCTATCGTAAAATGGGACGCATCGCTCAGGCACAGACAGCCTTTTCCAAAGCCCTTGATATTGACCCTCAATTGGCCTCCGCTTATACAGGCCTTGGCAATCTCTCCCTCGACCAGAAAGACTTCACCGGTGCGGCAAATCTGTTCCAGCAATCCCTTTCTATGCGTCAGGATGATGCCGAAGCATGGTTTGGCCTGGCCCTTGCCATGCATTATCTGGAGCGGACGAATGATGAAATCGAGGCCTACCGGCAGGTTCTGCTAATAGATTCAACCCAGTCGGCCGCCCTGCAGAATATGGGCAATGCCTATTTGAAACTGCAGCAGGCAGACCTGGCCGCCCAATGCTATGCGCAGGCCCTTCAAATCGACCCGCAAAACTCTGACCTGTATCACAATCTGGCTGTTGCGTATGCCAACCAGAAAGAGTATAATAAGGCCATCGAATCGTACAGAGCCGCATTGTCCCTGAGTCCGGACAATGGAACCATCCATAATGGGCTTGCGATATGTTATTATCTGAACGGCGATAAGACGTCCGCCAGAAAACATGCATTAGCCGCCCAGAAAGCCGGCATTACGGTTCAACAGGAATTACTCCAAGGCAAATAGGACCAAACGAAAGGAATCTGCGATGAAAAAAATTCTGACAGCATTGGGAATTATACTTGTTCTTCTGGTGGTATTAATCTTTGTTTTGTTTACGATGTTTGGAAACAAGGCGCTGAAAATGGGCGTTGAGACCGGTGGTACGGCTGCACTGAAGGTGCCGGTCAGCCTGCAGGACGCGAACCTGTCCATCCTCGGCGGAAAAGTCGAACTGGCGGGATTAAATATCAAAAACCCCGAAGGCTATCAGCTTCCGGACTTTATGTCCATGGGCAAGGCGGCTGTGGCACTGAATATCAAAAGCCTGCTCAGCGAGACGATTGAGATTCAGAAAATCCAGCTTGACGATATCCAGTTGACCCTGGAACAGAAAGGTCTTTCGGAAAACAACCTGCAGGCCATTCTTAACAATTTGCCCAAGTCGGATAAACCCGCCGATACAACCACCGAATCCTCGGGCAAAAAATTAGTCATCCGGGAACTGGTCATCAACGGTGTCCAGGTCAAGGCCAAACTGCTGCCGATTCCCGGCAAAGCTGATGCCGTGACTTTAAAAGTCAATCCTATCGTCTTAAATGACATCGGCAATGATAAACCTGTTAATGCAGCCGAACTGACTTCTAAAGTTCTGACCGCCATCGCCGGCGGCGTTGCCGAACAGGGCAAAGACCTGCTGCCCATTGACATGATCGATTCCATTGGCAAAGGATTGGCCCAGCAAGGTCAAAAAATTCTTGAAAATGTCAGTGAAGCAGGCAAAGGCGCCCTCGAAGAAGTCGGCAAGACAGGCGAAAATCTTCTCAAGGGAGCCGGTGACGTCGGCAAAGGCGCCACGGATGCCCTCAAGGGAATCTTCGAACAGAAAAAAGATTAAGTTGCGGCTCAATGAGACAGTTTTTCCACCGGCAGGACCTGTAATATGACGGCAGCACAAAAGGTCTTTGTCGCAGTCAGCGGAGGTGTGGACAGCGCCGCCACCGCCGCCCTGCTTTGCCGGCAGGGGTACCAGTGCAGCGGCGTATTCATGATCACACACGACGGCGGGCAGGCCGCCCAGGCCGACGCCGAACAAGTGTGCCGCACCCTCGGTATTGAATTGCACGTGCTCGATTTCCGCCAGGAGTTCGACGAGATTATCGATTATTTCACCAGCGAATATCGTCAGGCCCGCACACCCAATCCCTGCGTCTTATGCAATCGCCTGATGAAATTCGGCAGGCTGTGGCAATTTGCCGCCTCACACGGCGCGGATTTTATTGCCACCGGCCACTATGCTCAAATCCGCTGCGTAAACGGCACAAGTTGTCTCTTTCAGGCACAGGATGCCGGCAAAGACCAGTCCTATGTCTTGTCGATGATCAACCGTGATTGCCTCAACCACATCCTGCTGCCGATGGCGGATTTAACCAAAGACAAGACCAGGCTGTTAGCTGCGCAGTTTGGTCTGCATATTCACAGCAAGGCTGACTCGCAGGAGATTTGTTTTATACCGGACAACGACTACGCGGGCCTGCTGCGACGGCTCTGCCCCGAGATCAACCGCCCCGGTGATGTGGTCGATAAAAACGGCACGATCCTCGGCCATCACGAAGGCATTTTTCAATACACCATCGGCCAGCGACGAGGCCTGCGAATTGCCATGGGCGAACCAGTCTATGTCATCGGGCTGGACGGCCGGACCAACACCGTCATCCTTGGCCCCAGAGAAGATTTACTCAGCACCAGCCTGATTGCCGCACACATGAACTGGCTGATAGATATCCCGCAGACCCCCTTTAAAGCCACCGTAAAAATCCGATATAACCACAAGGGAAGCCCGGCAACCGTCTATCCTGAAACGGACTCCGTGCGAATTGTTTTCGACCAGTCCGTCTCTGCGGTAACCCCCGGCCAGGCCGCGGTCATCTATATTCCAACCGAATCCGGCATGCAGGTTGCCGGAGGAGCCTGGATTGATAAAGCGTTCAGGGAATAACGCCATGCCTCGGGACTATTGCTCACAACAACCCGTTCGTCAGGCCGTGATTATTCATCCCGGAGCCATTGGCGACTGTGTTCTCATCCTGCCGCTGGCGTCGTTTCTGAAAAACACACTCGGCTATTCGCTGGTCCATCTGATTGGGCGAACCGATTACATCTCATTCTACCCCGGCAGAACCTNNCTGTATCGACCGTGTCCGCTCCATGGAACAAATCCAATTCCACAGACTTTTCGAATCCGTTAACGACTTTATCGTCGAAGAAAAAGACCGGCTCATCACAGCCTTTGCCGACTATGAACACGTCATCAGCTTTCTCGGTGACGGCCACGAGCATTTCGAGCAGAATCTCCTGTTTACCATCCATTGCAGTCATGCCGGCGAAGTCACCATGCTGCCGCTGGCCCCGACTGCTGCTGAACACGCTGCATCGTTTTATATCCGTCGGTTTGCCGAATCGAATTCCCTTGATTGTCAAATTCCAGAAAGCCATGCCGATATCCTGATACGTCCTCTTCCCGAAGACCTGCAGGAAGGCGAAGACCTGCTGCAGGAATTCGGAGTTCCGGACTGCCGAGTCTGTCTGATTCACCCCGGCAGCGGCGGCAGATACAAGTGCTGGCATCTCGATAATTTCCTTGCAGTTGCCCAACACTTTCGCACCAAACAAATCGAACCGGCCTTTCTCCTTGGCCCTGCCGAACTGGAACGCTTCAGTGCGGATGATATGCATAAATTACGCCATACCGGGCCGGTAATCTCTAATATCTCCCTCGACCAGGTACTCAAAATCCTGTCCTGTGCGGACTTTTTCCTCGGCAATGACAGCGGTATCGCCCATCTGGCCGGTGCGATGGGCAAAAAAACTATCGCTCTCTTTGGTCCCACAGATCCAGCTAATTACAGCCCTATTGGTCCCGAATCCACGGCTATCGTATGCCCATCGGAAAACTTCCAAACTGCCTCCATAAATGCTCAACAGCAAGTTATGGATACGATTAATAGACTATTGACTCCAAAACAGCCGCAAAATCATTGACGCTCCTGCCAAAAACGCTAT
>DLFY01000016.1:0-208 GCA_002482415.1 Phycisphaerales bacterium UBA7708 | reverse complement strand
ACAGGATACAACTGAATGCAGAGTAAAACATTACAGGAATTAGCCGTCCTTGTCGGCGGTAAAGTGATTGGTGACGGCACCTTAGCCATTCATGGCGCCTCGACCCTCGACAAGGCAAGTTCCGGCCAGATTACGTTTTTCAGCAACAAAAAGTATTTGCCGCAGGTCAAGTCCACGAGGGCTTCTGTGGTCATTGCTTCTGAACCGG
>DLFY01000061.1 GCA_002482415.1 Phycisphaerales bacterium UBA7708 | reverse complement strand
GCATCAGCACCGGCGCGCTGTCGCTGGATATCGCCCTGGGCGGGGCGGGCATTCCTCGCGGCAGAATCATTGAATTCTACGGTCCTGAATCCTCCGGCAAGACTACCCTTGCCCTGCATGTCATTGCCAATGCCCAAAAAAGCGGCGGTGTGGCGGCGTTTATCGATGCCGAACATGCCCTCGATACGACCTGGGCCCGCAAGCTGGGTGTCAATATCAGTAATTTGCTCATCAGTCAGCCCGACACCGGTGAACAGGCCCTGGATATTGCCGAGATGCTGGTCAAATCCAACGCGGTGGATATTATCGTCATCGACTCGGTGGCGGCCCTGGTTCCCGCCGCCGAACTTCAGGGTGAGATGGGACAAAGCCATGTCGGCCTCCAGGCCCGACTGATGAGCCAGGCCCTTCGCAAGCTGACCGGCGTCATCAGCAAGAGCAAGACCTGTGTGATTTTCATCAACCAGATTCGCATGAAGATTGGCGTGATGTTCGGCAATCCTGAAACCACCACCGGCGGCAACGCGTTGAAATTCTATGCCTCGGTCCGTGTCGATGTCCGGCGTGTTTCGACCATTCAGGATTCCAAAGGCGAGGCCATCGGCAACCGCGTCCGGGCCCGTGTGGTGAAAAACAAAGTCGCTGCACCGTTTAAGACCTCGGAATTCGACATCATGTTCGACAGCGGCATCAGCTCCGAAGGCGACCTGCTGGATATGGCGGCGGAAATCAATGTCGTCAACAAGAGCGGGGCGTGGTTCACCTATGGTGAAAACAAGCTCGGTCAGGGCCGGGACAACGCCAAGCAATACCTGGTGGAACACAAGGACCTGGTTGACGAAATCCGGGCCAAAGTGCTTGAGGCCAAGGGATTGAGCCAATAGGTATTCGAATAAAGCTTTATTCAGGGCATCTTGTCTTTATCCTATCGACAAGATGCCCTTTTTTTATGCTTGCCGGCTTTACAGGATATGTGTTATCCGGTAATATTTCTTTGGACATTCTGCTGAAAAAAGCTATAATACTCCCTAATTTTTTATATGCTGTTAGTGAACTAAATTTTGACTAAGAAAGAACTTATGCTTACGTCCAAAGAGATTCGCGGATCGTTTATCGAGTATTTCAAAAGCCAGGGGCATACCTTTGTGCCGAGCTGGCCTGTGGTGCCTGTCGGAGACGAGACCCTGCTGTTTACCAATGCGGGGATGAACCAGTTCAAGGATATCTTCCTGGGACATGCCAAAGCCAAGTGGAAACGTGCGGCCAACAGCCAGAAATGCATCCGGGTCAGCGGCAAGCACAATGACCTTGAGGAAGTGGGTCTGGATACCTACCACCATACGTTTTTTGAGATGCTGGGCAACTGGTCTTTCGGGGATTACTTCAAAGCCGAATCCATTGAGTGGGCGTGGAAACTGCTGACCGAAGTCTACGGGATTGATCCGAGCCTGCTTTGGGCGACGGTGTTTGGCGGCGACAAGACTGATGGGTCCGAGCCGGATACCGAAGCGGCGGACCTTTGGACCAGGCTGACCCCGCTGCCCAAGGAAAAGGTCTTATTCTGCAGCAAGAAAGACAACTTCTGGGAGATGGGAAATACCGGGCCGTGCGGGCCGTGCAGTGAAATCCATATTGACCTCGGTCCAGACCGCTGCGATATGAAACATATTCCCGGCCATGTCTGTAAGGTCAACGGCGGCTGTGCCCGATTTATGGAACTGTGGAACCTGGTCTTCATTCAATACAATCGCAAGCCGGACAGCTCACTGGAACGGCTGAAGGCCAATTATATTGATACCGGAGCGGGGCTGGAACGGGTATGTTCGGTTCTGCAAAACAAAACCAGCAACTATGACACTGACCTGTTCATGCCGATTATCACGGCGGTTCAGGATATTACAAAAAAGAAATATACGTCGCAATTGGGCAATAAAACCGACAATGCATTCCGCGTGATTGCCGACCATATTCGCACACTGACGTTTGCAATTACCGATGGCGTGTCGCCGTCCAATGACGGGCGGGGGTATGTGATTCGCCGGCTGCTGCGTCGTGCGGCGAGATTTGGACGTAACCTGGGTGCCCATGAGCCTTTCATGTATAAGCTCGTGCCGGTGCTGGTGCGGGAGATGGGCGAGGCGTTCCCGGAACTCAAGGGACGCGGAGATTTTGTTGCCAGTGTGATTCAATCGGAAGAGACCTCGTTCGGCAGGACGCTGGACCGCGGGCTGGAACTGTTTGCTGGGGCTGCGGACAAGGCGGAAAAGACCGACACAAAAACTGTCTGCGGTGAAGATGCATTCCAGCTTTACGATACATTCGGTTTCCCGCTGGATTTGACGGAATTGATGGCTCGCGAGCGGGGCCTGAAGGTGGATACGGAGCTGTTTGTCAAGCTGATGGATCAGCAGAAAGAGCGGGCACGAGCAGCCCAGAAGGGTGTATCGCTTGCGGCCAGCCTGTCCAATGTCCATCTTCCGGCAACCGATGATGCGGCTAAATATGACACCGATTCCTGTCAGGGCAAGGTTCTGGGGTGGGTCACGCAGGAAGGCTTTGCCACAGAAGGCGAGTTTGAAGATACCAATAAGCCGGCGGCGCTGGTTCTGGATAAGACCTGTTTTTATGCCGAATCCGGCGGGCAGGTCGGTGATGAGGGCCTGATTCGCGGCGACGATTGGGAATTTATTGTCGAAGGCACGGAAAAAGTCGGCAATTGCGTGCTTCACAAGGGACGGCTGCACTGCGGCGGTCTTGGTGCCGGGGATGTGGTGACGATGAGTGTTTATAAAGATCGTCAGGCCAGCCGGAAAAATCATACCGCGACGCACATTCTGCAATGGGCGCTGCAAAAAGTGCTGGGTGATTCGGTCAAACAGCAGGGCAGTGCGGTGTGTCCGGATTACCTGCGGTTTGATTATACCTGGCCCAAAGGATTGACGCAGGACCAATCGGCGGAAATTCAGACACTGGTCAATCAGAAGATTGCGGCCGGGATGCCGGTGACCTGTATGAGCCTGCCGATTGACGAGGCCAAAAAACTGGGTGCGATGGCCCTGTTTGGAGAGAAATACGGGGATGTGGTCCGGGTGATTGGGATTGGGGCTTCGGATAAAGCCCATCTTGGCGAGGCCTTCAGCAAGGAATTCTGCGGCGGAACGCATGTGTCCAATACGTCGGAAATCGGCGGCTTCGGAATTCTGAAGGAAGAAAGCGTTTCGGCGGGTGTGCGGCGTATTACGGCGCTGACCGGGACCAAGCTGGTTGAACACCTGATGAGCCGCAACGCGATTGTGGACGAGCTGGTCGGGATGCTCAAAGTTCCGGCGGATCAAATCACGGCTCGCGTGACGAAAATCATGGAAGATAACAAGTCGCTGACCAAACAATTAAAGAGCGGGGCGGCGGCAGTTGCTTCGGCTCAGGTATCGGCAGACGATCTGCTGGCCAGGTCGCAAAAGCAGGGCAATACCGTGGTGATTGCTGAATCGATCCCGGCGCTCGGAGTAGATCAGGCACGCAGTTTAATTGACAGTCTGCGAGCCAAAGCGGGCTCGGCGGTGGTGGTGCTGGCTATGGCGGACGGGGACGGGAAGGTGATGCTGTTTGCCGGCGTGACGGATGATTTAATTAAGAAAGTATCCGCGGGCGATATCGTCAAGCAGATTGCTCCGATTGTCGGCGGCGGCGGCGGCGGACGACCGCAGTTTGCCCAGGCCGGCGGCAAAGACCCGGCCAAAATCGACGAGGCTATCAGTGCTGCAAAGACATTAATTACAGGTAAATTATCATAGTTCGGATTATCGGAATACAGAGTATGGCAGACCAGACACGATTTGATAAGGCTTTGAC
>DLFY01000275.1:9851-10344 GCA_002482415.1 Phycisphaerales bacterium UBA7708 | reverse complement strand
GAAGGTTCACGGAATTGAAACCCCACGTTGGAAGGCACATCAATACCGGGTATGGCATAGTACTTCAGCCCCAGTGCCTGCGACAATCCTGTCCACACATAGACCATGTTGCCGGCCACGGCATCCCAGTCGAAATCCATCGCACATCTGCGCGCTGCCGCAAATGCATTTTCGTAGTCGTGGGTGACTTCCTGACAGGTGTAGCCTGCGTATTTGGCGGTAAATTCAGCGACAAACGGACGAATCGGAATTCTGTCCGGTTTTTCATTTCGCATGGCGGTCTTNNTTAATCGCTGTGCATACAGTGTGTCAAGGCTGCCCACAAAACATACTCCCAAATTCATTAAACACAATTTCCCTGAGGAACCCCTCATGCGGCCCCCCATCCCTGCCGTTCAGTTCATTACGGACTATCTATAACGTACCAAACAGCACCTTTTATTAGAATACCATTTTGCGCATAAATTTTATCATATTGCAGAATATGCCGGTT
>DLFY01000275.1:0-9846 GCA_002482415.1 Phycisphaerales bacterium UBA7708 | reverse complement strand
AGCAAAACCATTCTTCAACTGTATCATGCCGCAATGCGCCGCCCACACGCGACGTACACGATAACAATATCAATCATGAATCGCCGCATGCATTTTTCTCTTGCATCTCCATCATTTCTTTTTAAGATATTCCAGTATCGGGTTATGTTTTATGCTGAGCCTCTTTACAATATCCTTTGGAGATACAATGTACAGGATTCCCAAGGTAGCAATCATGATTGAAACTTCACGAACATGTGAAAGGTCTTTCTTGCGAGGCATCGCCAAATATTCCGCTCTGTTGAGCCCCTGGACCGTGTACAATAAACCTCAATTTTATCTGAAATCCCGAAAAATGCATTTGCTGCCGCTTCTGCAGGAGTGGGGCGTCCAGGGCATCATCGCTTGTGATACCGACATCGACGAGGAAATGCTGGTTTCAGGCATTCCGATTATTTCACTTGCGGTCAAAAACAGAATTCCCGACGTGGTGAACGTGGTTGGCGATGTAATTCACTCGGGCCGGATGGCTGCGGAATATCTGCTCCAATCCGGACTCTGCAATTTTGCCTTTTGCGGCATCGGCACATTCTATTGGTCCCAGGGACGCATGGAGAGTTTCAGAGACAGAATTAAAATGGCGGGCTTTGAGACGCATGTTTTTATTGAGCCTGAATCTCTTTACTGCAGCACCTGGAAGAAAACCCAGGTAGCGCTGTCAAAATGGCTTCGCGAATTGCCGAAACCCATCGGAATCATGGCTTGTGCCGAGGACTGCAGCCAACACATTATTGAAGCCTGCAAAATCAATAAAATTAAAATTCCGGAAGAAATAAGTATTATCGGTGTGGACAACGACGATCTGGTCTGTTTGTTTTCCAACCCGACTCTGTCAAGTATTGCTCTTCATTTTGAACGTGCCGGGTATGAAGCAGCGGGCAGACTTTGCCAAATGATGAAAGGACAACAAACAACTAAACAGGACATCATGGTCTTCGCGGATCGTGTCGTCGAGAGACAATCAACCAATATTTTAACGATCGACAACCCGGAAGTAGTGAAAGCCCTGCATTTTATGCAGGATAATGCCAAATTCCCAATTCAGGTTTCAGATGTTGTGAATGCCACCGGTTATTCTCGCAGGTATCTGGAATTGAAATTCATGAAGCATTGCGGCTGCTCGATTTACAATAAAATTCAGCATTATCGCGTCATGCTGATCTGCCAGATGTTGACTAAAACCGATATGACTATTTCACAAATTGCCCTGGAAATCGGTTTTGCCAATATATCTCACCTTTCTCGTNNGTATCGATGAATATAAGCCCATCGGACTATCGCAAAAAACATTCCCAGATAACTTTTCACCATGAATTCCCGACTTCGCTCCCCTGCCGATAATGGACGCTATTTTCACATCCTAAACATTTCCAAAAGAATCATTATATAACCGATTAAAACCTTAATCAATCGAAGTCACAGGGATGCCGTGATCGCCTGTACTTTACTTTAAGGGAATTGGCAAAGTCTCATGACAAGGGAAAACCTGACCCCGATAAGGGCAATTTAAGGGCAACGGGGGAGTATAAAATAAGCAATGATACACAAGTGCCTGAATTACAAGAACTTACAGACGTGATTTTGGCGAATAAAGAAAAAACGGAGAGGGCGGGATTCGAACCCGCGGTACCCAATGGGTACACTGGTTTTCGAAACCAGCTCGATCAGCCGCTCCGACACCTCTCCATTACTTACTTTGCCGGCCAGAGCAATCGTCGTAATCTAACGCTAATTGCGGTATTTTGCAAGGCCCTTTACGATGAGTTTATCAAAAAGAACCTTTTGCATTATTATATAATATTTCACACCTGTATATAGATGATAGAAAACTTGTCCAAAGGTCATACAGATTTTGATATTTTTTACATCAGAATCACTAAACTAAATTCATAATCTCTGTTTTTGAATCAAAAAACGCCTATTTCTTTTCCTGGCACAAAGATTGCTCAATTAAGAGCAACTGATAGTGTGTCAATTTGGAACAGTTTGCAGGACAGGAAAATTATGATTCAAGACAATACAGTAATCAATCTGCTCGAATCAGCCATGCAGGCCGAGGGACTCCGCCAGCAGGCCATTGCCAGCAATGTGGCCAATATGAACACCGACGGTTATCGGCGGATTGATGTCAATTTTGAGATGGAACTCAAGAAGGTAATGGACAAAGGCAAAGATATAAATCCAGACAAATTAGAAATGGAATTTTACCAAACCCGTAATACCGCAATTAACGAACACGGTTCCGATGTTTCACTGGATTCCGAATTGGGAAAGATGGTTGAGAATTCCCTGCGGCATCGGGCTTATATGTCGCTGCTGAAAAAGAAATATCAGCAGATGGATTCGGCGATCAAGCTGCAATATTAAGTTCTTGTATCATAAGCCTTTGTGAATAAGTCATCGGAAAGGATTCCGACCCATGAAAATAGAAAGCAGTATGTTTGACACCATTAATATTGCGGTATCCGGCATGAAAGCCACCAACCGCAAATTGGAAGTCATTGGGTCCAACATAGCCAATATGCAGACCACCGACACCGGCAATGGACAGCCCTACCGGAGGCTCATGCTGGAATTTAAAGCCGAAGAAAGCAAAGACGGAGTCAGCGGAGTCGAGGCGGGGGAATTAAAACAGGACCCGAGCGATTTTCAGTATATTTTGGACCCTGGACATCCACAGGCCGATGAAAACGGCTATGTCGCCATGCCCAATGTAAGCTGGCCCAGAGAAATGATCGACCTCAATGTCGCCAGCAAAGCTTACCAGGCCAATGCCGCGATTCTGAAACGGTATCAGAAAATGATGGAAACCAGTCTTGAACTCCTTCGTTAAGGACTATCTCTATGTCAATACAATTTAATCCCAACCTGCAGTCCCCGGCTATCCAGGGACCCCTTTCGCAGCCGGGCATTCGGCAGGAAGGCGCCGAGCAGACCAAGTTCGGGGACGCCCTGCTCAATTCCTTTCGACAGGTCAACCAGGACCAGACCGAATCCAACCAGTCGATCGTGGACCTGCTCAGCGGCAAACAGCAGGACATCAACACCGTCGTCGCCTCGATGGCCAAGGCGGATATGAGCTTCAAGCTTCTGGTGGGCGTTCGCAACAAGCTGGTCGAAGCCTATAAAGAAACCATGCGAATGCAGGTCTAAAACAGTCTCGTTCTTATATTTTCGGCGGAATAACCTTTGTTCGACAAAATCAACGCAGTCTGGCAGCGAATTGGATTGGTGCAGCGGGCAGTGCTCGCGGCGGCAATCATGGCCTGTGTTATCACAGGCGGCCTGTTGACCAAGTGGGCAACACGTCCCGAGATGCGTCTGCTGTACGGCAACCTCAGCGCCGAACAGGCCGGAGTCATCGCCGATAAAATCCAGGGACAAAATATCGAATGCAAGATGGGGGCCGGCGGTTCAAGCATTTACATCCCCTCTGAAAAAGTCTATGAAGTCCGCGCCATGCTGGCCAAAGAGGGTCTCGGCCCCAAAGACGGCGAGCCGGGATATGAAATATTCGACAATGAAAAACTCGGCGTCAGCCCCCTGGTCCAGAAACTCAATTACAATCGCGCCCTGCAGGGCGAACTGGCCAAGACAATCCAGTTCTTTGACGGGGTGGAATACGCCCGCGTCCATATCGTCCGGCCGGAACAGACCATGTTCACCGGCGATGGACAAAAGGCCAGCGCTTCGGTCATGCTCAAGCTTCGACCCGGCTGGCGACTGAGTCAGGCCTCCGCAGCCGCCATTACCAACCTGGTCTCCGGAGCGGTCGAAAGCCTCAAGCCTGAAAATGTCACCATTGCCGACAGCCAGGGCAATTTATTGACCGGTACCACACAAGCCGATACCGTCGCTGCGGGTGCAAATACCTACAAGGATTACAAATCTGCTGTCGAACAGCAGATGACCGAACGGCTGATGCGTTCTCTGGATTTGATTCTCGGGCCGGGCAAAGCCACCGTTCTGGCCAGCGCCATGGTGGACCTGACCAGTGAATCGGAAGTCAAAACCATGTACGAAAAAGGAATTCCCGAAGAAGAAACCGTGGACGAATCCTCCAATATTCAGCAGGCATCGCCGTCTCCCGACGGCAGTAACGCCAATTCGGGTGCAACAGAAAAAACCGGCTCCACCCAGAGCAAATACAAAGTTCCCCAGACCGTCACCACACGACAAAGCTCCCCCGGCAAAATCACAAGCTGGTCGGTATCGATTATCGCCGATTTGTCCAAACCCCAGCCCCCGGCATCCAAAACCGATGAGGATCAGAACACAGCCCAGCAGACTCAGACCGCCGCTGCAGCCGAAAGCGCCCTGCTGCTGTCTGTAGATGACATCAAAGCCATTGTCCGAACGGCAATCGGTCCCGAGCTGTTAAAAGAAGAAAACCTCACCGTGCGGCACGTTGCCTTTAATCGACCCATGGTCACTGAAATCAATGATGCGACGGGATTTGATAAATGGGACCGCTATATCGAGATTGCCAGGCAGTCATCCATGGGCGTCCTGGCCCTGTGTGCCCTGCTGGCATTAAAAATCTTCACCAGCGCCGGCAAGAAAGCCGCAGCAGCATCCGCCCAGCAATCCGCAAATGCACTGGGAGCCGGCGCTGCCGGACTGCTGACCGCCGGCAGCGGCGCCGACGCAGCCAATGCCATCCGTCAGCATATCGCCGCACAACTGCGCCAGAATCCCGAACAGGTCCGTCAATTGTTTGCCAACTGGGTTGCTGAGGATCGCTAAACAGCCATGCTTACGGGAATTCAAAAAGCCGCACTGCTGCTGACGACGCTGGACCCGGCGACCGCAACCGAACTGCTCAAAGGGCAGCCGGCCGAGGTGGTGCAGAAAATCGCCATGGAATTGGCCCAGTTGGATGCCAAGGGACTCAGCGGCTCCGAGCAGGCCACCATGATCAGCCGGACCTTCTGCACCGAACTGCAAAATCGCGGAAGCGGTTCACTGCATGTCAAAAGTTTTGTCAGCGGCCTTCTGCAAAACAGTTCGGGAAAAGAAAAAGCATCCGACATCCAGTCTCGTCTTGAAAAGGCAGTGCGTGAAAAAGATCCCTTTATTTATATTTCCAACGCCCCCGCCGAGCAGATTGCCGCCGCCGTGGGCACCGAACCCGCCCAGGCCATCGCTCTGGTCCTGTCGGCCCTTCCTCCCAAACTCAGTACCGACGTTCTGGCCAAGCTGGACGAGAAATTGAGTACTCAGGTCATCTGGCGAATGACCGTTCCGCAGGATGTATCGATTAAAACCCTGCGGCGCATCGGTGAAATTGTATGCAATCGGCTCATGGAAATGAACTCCGAACAGCAGGCGCCGGTCGTTAAGGAAAATGCCGGCAAGGAAACACTTCGCAGAGTGGCCCTCGTATTGAGCGGACTGCAGAAGGATCGCCGCGACAGCCTGCTGGGACAAATTCGCAATCGTGATGAAAATACCGCTAACACCGTCAAGGCCCTGATGGTCACCTGGGAAGATATCGTTAAAATCGATGATAAATGTCTGCAGGGCCTCCTGCGGAAAGTGGAGGCTGGGGTACTGGCCAAAGCCCTGTTCGGCGCTGAGCAGGCCATCACACAAAAAATCCGCTCCAATATTTCAGAGCGTCTGTCGCAGATGATTGACGATGAACTGTCGCTGATTGGAGAACCACGAAAAAAAGATGTGCAGACCGCACGTGAAGAAGTGGCTAAACCGCTGCGGGAAGCCAATGAAGCCGGAGAACTGCTGTTTATTGAAGAGGAAGAGTAGTCATGGCCGGGATGGTCTGTGTTCAGCTCGATTCAGCCATCGGTGCTGTCCGTATCCTGGAAGCCGGCGCCGCGGCACCGGACAAGGCAGCGGCCGCGGCTGCAGCCAAAGAAACGGCCGCATTGAAAAGCAGGCTGGAATCGCTTGGTCAGGCCCTCCAGCAGGCCGTCCAGACTGTGGAGGCCCATGGACGCAGCCTGTTTGTGTCGCACCGGGAGCAGTTGATTCACTTGTCGATTCAGATTGCCTCCCGAATCCTGGCCCGCGACATTGAAAAGGGTCAGTACGAAATTGGCAAGATTCTGACCCAGGCCATCCAGCAGAACGCCTCCGGCCCGGTGCTCGAAATCCGGCTCAACCCGGACGACCTGAAAGCCTGTGAGGAACTGATCAAAAACGGTCAGCTTCTGATCGGACAGGATGTAAAACTAAGCCCGGACTGGTCTGTGGGGCGTGCCGAATGCGTGGTGGAAACCGCCGACGGAACCATGGAATGCACCATACAGGAACATTTGCGCCAAATTGAAACGGCGCTGCATAATGTATCATAAACAATGACTGAAAACAGAAAACAATCGTTTGTGGATTTTGAACCGTTAATGCAGGCGGTTCGACAGGCCCCCGTCGGCGCCCGCAAGGGTGCTGTGACCCACGTTTCAGGGCTGACTGTCGAAAGCAGCGGCCCATCCGTGGGCCTTGGTCAGCTCTGCCGGATACACCTTCAGGGCGGTGCCGTGGTCGAAGCTGAAGTCGTGGCCTTCCGCAAAGGCAACCTGGTCCTGCTGCCGCTGGATTCCATCGAAGGCATCCGGCCCGGCGACATGGTCAGTGCCACTGACAAACCCCGTATGGTCTGCGTCGGGCCGCAGTTGATGGGCCGGGTCCTCAACGGCCTGGGTGAACCGATTGACGGCAAAGGCCCGCTCCTCGGCCAGCTCCGTGCGATTCATAACACCAGTCCCGCCCCGCTGCAGCGCGAGATGATTACCACCCCCCTGTCGATGGGCATCCGCTCCATCGACGGCATTCTCACCTGCGGCAAG
This sequence comes from Phycisphaerales bacterium UBA7708, assembly GCA_002482415.1. Classification (GTDB taxonomy): domain Bacteria; phylum Planctomycetota; class Phycisphaerae; order Sedimentisphaerales; family Anaerohalosphaeraceae; genus Anaeroglomus. The sequence goes on along the minus strand of DLFY01000275.1, from coordinate 2,998 downwards.
GGACAGCGCATGGGAGTCTTTGCCGGCAGCGGCGTCGGCAAAAGCGTCCTCCTCGGTGAAATCGCCAACAGCAGCGCCGCCCATGTCAACGTCGTGGCCCTGGTCGGCGAGCGCGGCAGAGAAGTCCGTGAATATCTCGAAAAAGACCTCGGCCCCGAAGGCCTGTCCCGCAGCGTGGTCATCGTGGCCACCTCGGACTCGGCAGCCATTCAGCGCGTCAAGGCGGGATTTGTCGCCGCCACCATCGCGGAGTATTTCCGCGAACAGGGCAAAGATGTGTTGTTTATGATGGATTCCCTGACACGGTTTGCACAGGCTCAGCGCGAAATCGGCCTTGCCGCGGGAGAACCCCCGGCGACCAAAGGATACTACCCCAGCGTATTCGCCCTGCTGCCCAAACTGATCGAACGCCTCGGCTGCGGTGAACGCGGCAGCATCACCGGCATCCTGACGGTACTGGCCGAAGGCGATGATATGAACGACCCCGTTGCCGACAGTGCACGTTCTCTGCTGGACGGCCATATCGTCCTGACCCGGAAACTCGCCGACCGCGGCCACTACCCGGCCATCGATATCCTCCAGAGCGTCAGTCGATTGATGAATACCGTGGTCTCCCCGGAACACCGTCAGGCCGCTCAGAAACTTCGTGAAATCTACGCCACCTACATGGATGCCGAAGACCTCATCAGCATCGGGGCCTTTGCTCCCGGCAGCAACCGCAGAATTGACGGCGCCGTGACCCTGATCGACCGGATACACCAGTTTCTGGTGCAGCCGATTCGCCAGCGAAGCCCCTTTGACCAGACCGTCGAGCGTCTGCGAGCCATTGCCGCGGCCTGGGAGCAGATGCTCAGTGAACCGGTTATCAAAACAATCAAACCGGCCGCAACCGGCAGGATGTCCTAAGATGAGAACAGGAGAATCCGCATGAAACGATTTGTATGGCGACTCCAGCGACTGCTGGACCTGAAAGTGCGACAGCACGAAATGCTGCGGGCCGAACTGGCCGCGCTGAGTGAACAGGCCGCAACCGTACGAGCCCAAATCCTGATGCTCAAGGCCCAGATTCGCGGACGTCTGGCCGAAATGCGAACGCTGGCCGACAACCAGCGACTGGAAAAACAGCAGATGTTCCTGCAGTTTGCCCACGTTCTGGATACGCGAATGAAAGCATTATCCGACAAACTGGCATCCCTGGAACAGCAGCGAAGAGAAAAAATAAACCAGCTCCTGGTGATTCGCAAAGAACGAAAAAGCCTCGAAAAACTGCGTGCCAGGGCCGAGGAAGAATATCGCAAAGAACAAAATCGTCAGGAACAAAGGATGACCGATGAGGCGGGCTGCATCAGTTATGCCAGGACGCTGCTCCTGTCCGGCCGGAATGAAGCAGACTCCGGAGCCGTTCATTCACACAGCAACGACGCCCGGAAAACTCCAGCCGAACGCCTCGCTGTGCAGATGTCTCGTTAATCGTTGGGAGATCAACAGATATGAAAAAAATACACATTATCTTACTGCTGGCAGCGGGCCTGCTGAGTTTCGGATCGGCCTTTGGAGTCAGTTTCTGGCTCAAAAAGTCACGGCCGGTCCCCGCCGATCAGGCCGCCGCTCAAAACAATACATCCGGCCAGCCCTCTGGCAATTCCTCTGAAAACAGCATCCTCGAAAGCCTGATGGCCCGCTCACAGACCGCCGATGACCTGGGGATGTCCGAAACGCAATTGAAGAACCTGATTTTCGACATCCGCCAGAAAATGCAGGAATACAACGACAAGCAGAAAACCCTTGAACAGGAAAAACAGCAGATTGAAATCACACGGCAGACCCTGCAGGAGGAAATCGAGCAGCTCAACCAGCTCCAGGAAAAGCTGAATCTGACCCTGATTTCCCTCAAAGACAAGGAAAAAGCGATCCAGAACAGCGTCGTGGAAATCGAAACCATCGAACGAACCAATTTCCAGCGCATCGCCGGCACCTATGACAAAATGGACCCGGCCCAGGCGGGTAAGATTCTGGCCACCATGGTCACCAATAACCAGATGCCCGACGCCGTTAAAATCCTGTATTATATGAATGAACGCAGCGCCGGCAAATTGCTCGGCGAAGTCGGAACCAATGCCCCGGAAGTTGCCGCGGCACTGAGTCTGCAGTTAAAACGCATTCGCGAACAAAAATAAGCGGACGCGGGGAGATAACAAAGGTATGGATATCGGAACAATCGTTGGTTTAGTCGTCGGCCTCGGGCTGATTGCATGGTCCATCCTGATGGGATGCAGCCTGGTGGTCTTCTGGGATTTGCCTTCGGCATTGATTGTCATCGGAGGAATGCTGTGTTCAGTGATTATTCATTTTTCGCTGCCTCAGTTTCTCAGTATTTTTTCAGTCATCAAAAAAACGTTCCTGATCAAAGTGCCCAGGCCCTCCGATATCATCCAGCAAATGGTCAATTTTGCAGCCATCAGCCGACGGGAAGGCGCCCTGGCCCTCGAAGAGCAGATTCGCAAGGTGGATAATACATTCATGGCCAAAGCGCTCCAGATGCTGGTGGACGGACAGGACGAAAACAACATTCGCGATATGCTCGAGCTTGAGATTCAATACCTGCAGGAACGCCATGCCCAGGGAAAAAAGATTCTCGAGTTTATGTCCGCATCCGCACCCGCTTTCGGTATGATTGGAACACTCATCGGTCTGGTCCAGATGCTGCGCAATATGAGCTCCCCGGATTCCATTGGGGCCGGCATGGCTGTCGCCCTCATCACCACGTTCTATGGCGCAATCCTGTCTAATCTGATCTTTACCCCAATGGCTGGAAAACTGGGCATCTACTCCAAAGCAGAAACGCTGGCCATGGAAATGATCGTCGAAGGCATCTGCACCATCAGCAAGGGCGAAAACCCCACTGTTGTACGAGAAAAACTTCAGGCGTTCATCTCGCCCGGACGAAGATTGGAAATCAAGGCAACAGTATAATGGTAAACTTTCGCACTTTTTAGGC
>DLFY01000282.1 GCA_002482415.1 Phycisphaerales bacterium UBA7708 | reverse complement strand
CTTCGGTGCCGCCCTCAACGCGAACTCCCGACACCGCCTTGTTCCACAATTGACGTGCCTGCTGAACCGTCGCATCAAAATCCCATCCGGGAATGTCTTTCTCAAGATTTTTCCGGGCACCTTCAATACTGACAAAGGAAATGCCGCTTTTGACCAGAACCTGCTGCTTGTCGGTCGTCGGAAATTCCACAAAGAATCCCAGGTGCTTGCCCTGCATCTGGCGACAGCCTTTGAGCACTTCGGCCTTTGCAACCTGCTCACGATAACGCTGGCTGGTCACATCGTCTCGTTTTCGTTTCCAGTCATCCGGGATATCCGCCTTCCAGACCCCGTAAGTCTTCAGCGGGATACTAAACATGCAATAAAAATAGACCGTATAATTGGCCTTGCCGCTGCCGTCCCCCCAGCCGCCTCCATCCGGCGTACACTTCATCCAGCCTTCAATGGTAGTATCATCGACCACCCGTACAAATTGCTCCGTGGATGTCCCGCCGACACGCCGGGCCAGGTCTATCTGAATCCGTGACACAGGAGACTCCGGATATGTAAACCGCAATATGCCCGCGTGAGGGGCCGCCGTCAGTTCCGCCCGAATCTGATAATCCGACAAATCCACCGCATAATATCCCGCACGGCAGACCTCAGACTCATGACTGAAGCGGGAACGGTACCCCTCATCCGGAACATCCGTCCGCCCGCAGGCCGTCTTGAGTTGGCCCGTCGTCGGCATAACCAGGAAGTTGCCCAAATCCCCGTACCACCCAATGCCGCTCATGTGTGTAAAACTGAATCCTTCGATAGTCGTATGATGATGCGAATATCCCGGCCCGTTGTCTCCGCCGGTGATGGTGTCCGGACTGAGCTGCACCAGCCCAAACGGCGTCGCAGGCCCGGGAAAGGTCTTGCCCAGCCCATGCAGCACCCCCGCCGCCTCCGTGGATGTCGAAGCCCCAATCATCGGATTGATGTAATCGACAGGCTCTTTGGCATACAGAGCCGCACTCCCCGCAATCAGACCCGCCCAGACCATCACCGCATGACACAAACCATTGAACCGTGCTGCTTTATACCCGTCCATATCGAACTCCCGATTGGTTTATTTGTTTGCCGTATTTGCATCCGGCATCGCCATCCGCAATGCACCCTGGTTTAAGATGACATCATTACATCCCGGGTTTCATATCACAGTCAGGATTCCCGAATCAAAACTTAATAACACAAAAAAAACATCAGCCATGGCTATGTCCCCGGCACACCCGCCGAATCAGTATCGGCCACAACATCAGCACAATCACCGGCACCACGAAGGCCAGCACCCCGAACACAAAAATCGGCCTGGCCCAGTCCGCCGTGGTAATCGCCATGGAAATCGAGCCGACCAGAAACTGGTAAAACACGATAAACGACGACGCCGAACCGATGTCGGTCTGAACCTGCTCCAGAATCAGGTGATTGCTCAGCGGCCGGCTGATACCCAGGCAATAGGAAATCCCCGCCATAAACACCGCAAAATAAAGATAATGCACCGACCCCAGCAGCAGCATCCCCAGCCCGCACGCCGCATAGCCAAATAGCGACGCGGTAATCAGCCGGACATCGGAAACATACCGCGTCAGCCGCGTACACGTAAACGCCCCCAGCATCGATACCATGGCGTTGAGACCGAAAAACATACTGAACCTCTGCTCGGACAGGCCGAAGATCGTGATATACACAATTGACGAAAATCCCAGATACCCGAAAAACGGCCCCGCCAGAAGCCCCATCGCGTTATTGCACAGCAGATAATTGGTATTGCCCAGCAGCTTGAGATACCGCCCCAGGAGCTTATAAAACGGCTCCGAAAGCGGCAGCCGCAGCGTCTCATTAAACATCACCGTCAGCGACAGCGTCCCCAGTGTCAGTACTCCCTGTACCACAAAGATCGCCCGCCAGTGCACATACTTGAGCAGCATCGCCCCGATCATCGGGGCCAGCATCGGTGTAATCGACAGGATAATACTGATATACGCCAGCACATGTTTTCGACGATCACCCTCGTAGCGGTCCCGGCAGATCGCCATGCACATCGACCCCGGCGCCGCGGCGCTGGCCCCCTGCAGCATCCGAAACAAAATAAGCTGCACAACATTGCCCGCCGACGCACACAGAAAACTGGACAGCGTAAACAGCGACAACCCCGTCAGCAGTACCGGCCGCCGTCCGTACTTGTCGGAAATCGGTCCGCACAGCAGCAGGCAGATGCTGAAGCTGATAAACCACATCACCATCGACAGCCCCACCCGGCTCTGGGACACACTCCACTGCTCCGCAATCAGCGGCATCGCCGCTAAATACATATCCGTGGACAGCGCCGGCACCGCCGCAATCAGCCCCAGAAAACCCACCAGCCATTTTTCATTGAGCAGCTTTTTCATGGCGTTGTCACAGTCTTATTCTGTGCCGGATTTACCCGGCTGCGTTTCCAAAACTCACACAGAATCGCCGCGGTGAAGATACACACATACACAAACAGCGCCGTCGGCACCGCCGCACGCGGCCCGAAATTCTGAATCGCCAGCACACTGCCAAGACCGGCGTTCTGCATCCCGATTTCAATACTCAGCGTCCGCCGCTGCGGAATGCCGAGCTTGAACAGCGTTCCCAGCAGATACCCGAATGACAGCCCGCCGACATTCAATATCACCACCACCAGTAAAATCATTGACGTCATCTCCGCAATCCGGTCATGATTGGCCGCAATCACCACTGCACAGATAAAAAAGATAAACGTCACCGAAACCGCCGGAAAGACATCTTTGACCGCCTCTGCAAACCGCCTGAAGAAATGGCGAAACGTAAAACCCGCCGCCAGCGGCACAATGACCGTCAAAATCAAATCGAAAAACATCTTCCAGAAACTAACCTCCAGCCGCGCCCCCACCAGAAGTTTGGTCAGCCCCGCCGTCATCAGCGGACACAACAGCGTCGATACCGACGTCAGTGCCACCGAATACGCAGTATCGGCCCCCGAAATATAACAAATCACATTGCTGGACATCGCCCCCGGCGCACACCCGGCCAGAATCAACCCCGCCGCCAGCTCATCGGGCAACTGAAACACCCGCGCAATCAGAAACGCCCCAAACGGCATAATCGTATATTGCGCCGCCGTCCCCAGCAGTATCAGCCACGGCTGCCGCACCACCGGCATAAAATCCGCCGGCGTCAGCACCGCCCCGATGCCAAACATCGTCAACGCAAAAAAATACAGGTTATATCGCTGTGCCCCCGCAAACACGCCGGGCCAAAAATACGCCACCATCCCGGCCAGCACTATCCACAGCCCAAAAAGCCGACTGTATCCTTGTAGGATTTGTCTATACACAACGGCGACTTTCTAATCTAACATCTTTCTACCTATCGTCTTACAACGAAAACAGGTAAAGCTTAGTCCCCTTATAGGGAGAAAGCAAACAAAAACCTGATTCCCCATCCAGCTTTTAGAGTTGACTCAAAATGCCTGATTTGATACAATCTTATCCACTATTAAGGTATAACCATGCTAAAATAGATGCAGGTGCCAACAAGCACTTGAAAACGCAAAAGAGAGGGTGATGACACCAACATCACTTTTGACTATAGGCCGCGGGTGACCCTCGCGGCTTTTTTATTTTATGGCCTGCCGAAGCTTCCATCTATTTTCTTGACTTAGACTGCAAAATCTGCTATGATTTGTCCATATTATTTTGATATATCGTCTTACAATAGTTTGACTAAAGGAGAGGAGAAATAATGAAAACCACCCTGTTTTTCAGTCTTGCCTTGTGTGCTGTTCTGGCAATTACAGTGCCGGCTTCAGCCTCTGTTTTAGCCGTCTGGAATTTCGGCGACAGCAGTGCCTTCTACACCGAAAGCCCGGCCTATTACAACACCGCCACCGCCCCGACATTGTCCCTGCTCGGGTCCGGCCTCGACACCAACGGCAAAAACGGCATCGCCTATACCGACTCTGCCGGCATTTCGCATATCGCCGGCCAGGGTGCTGCATGGGACGACATCAACAAATCCGGCTCAGACAACGACGCTGCATTAATCATCACGCTCAACACCACAGGCTTCACCGGCCTGACCATCCGATGGGATTACAAATCCGAACTGGCAACCAGCTTTGATTTTGCCTATCGCACCGCCGCCGACGGCAAGTGGACCCAGGTCGCCGACAACCAGGCCATCACCCCCGGCTGGGCCACCGATTCATGGTATTCCGTAACATTGGATTTATCCGCATATAGCGCCATCAATAATCAATCTTATGTCCAGCTTCGGCTGGACGACCTCGTGGAAGGTCCCGGCAACGATAAGTTCGCCATCGACAATATCGAAATCGCCGGCATTCCCGAACCGGCAACACTGCTGATTCTGGGTCTGGGCGGAATGGCTCTGAGAATGCGTAAAAAATAAAAAAATGAGGGTGATGTCACCATACATCACTTTTGTATATAAGCCGCGGGCAACCCTCGCGGCTTTTTTTATTTTACAGCCCCCTTTATGTCTCCCATCCCGTTCGCGGCTATGCAGGACAACATAACCCCGTGCATACACGCGGCATAACAGTGGCCATCGGCCACCTCGCGGCTTTTTTATTTGATGGCCCAGCGTAATTTTGCCGACGCACTGCGCGGGTTGGATGCAATCTCGTCACGCGACGGCGTAATCACTTCTTTAGCCGCCATCGAATACACACCCTCACGTACTCCATCGGCAAAGGCATGTTTGACCAGCCGGTCTTCGCCGCTGTGAAAACTGAGTATCCCGATCCGCCCACCCGGCTTCAGGCAGTACGGCACCACCCGCAGCAATTCCTTCAGCGTCCCCAGTTCATCATTAACCAGCATCCGCAGCGCCTGAAACGTCCGCGCCGCCGGGTGCAGCAGTCCCGGATTCTGCCGCCGCTTCCAGTCCGACATCGTGATGCCCTTGACATCAAAAATCAGCGCGACAAGCTGCCCTGTCTCGACGAATTTCTCCGTCGCACGCTGCCGGACCACCTGCCGTGCAATCGCCCGGCAGTCCGGCTCATCGGCCAGTTCTTCCAGCGCCTCGACCAGTTCCTTTTCCGACAATGTATTGAGCAAATCCGCCGCCGTCCGCTGCCGCCGGTCATCCATCCGCATATCCAGCGGCCCGCCATGCTTATAGCTCATCCCGCGGGCGGGATTATCAATCTGCATACTCGACAGCCCCAGGTCGGCGAATATCACATCAAACCCCTCCAGCCCCGCCTTAGTCATCACATTGGCAATCCCCGCAAAATTGCTCCGATGCAGGCTCATCGGCACCCCCAGCGGCTCCAGCCGATTGCGCGTCCGTTCCAGTTCGGCCCCATCCACATCAAAGCCCACCAGCCGGCCCGTCGGCCCGATTCGCCGCATGAATTCCGCCGCATGACCGCCATAGCCCAGCGTACAGTCCGCCACCACCTCCCCCGCCGCGGGCCTGAGCACTTCCATGACCTCATGGACCAGTATCGGGATATGTGCCCCCGCAGGCGTCTTGCCCTTGGCCCGAAGATGCTCCAGCAGCTCCGGATGCACATCGATGGCGTGTTCCTTGTATTTTTCGGTAAAATGCTTCGGATGCGTGCCGCTGTAGCGTTTCCGCCGCCGCGGCTTGTCCTGCCCGGATGACTCAGTCGTGTTCATATACCCCCGTCTTCACTCGATTTATTTTTCGTCGTCCCCGTCTTCGTCGAGTTCCTCAGTGGGACTGTCATAGTCTTCGTCACCAGCGGCTTCCTGGGCCAGATCCTTATATCCGGCGACTTCATCGGCCAGCATATTCTTGCGCATCTGCTCGTACTCGTCCACCGTCATGGTCACTTCGCGGGCCTGCGAGCCCTTGTATTCACCAAGGATGCCGGCGTTGGCCATCATCTCGATAATCCGGCTGGCGCGGGCATAGCCAATCGACAATTTCCGCTGCAGCAGCGACACACTGCCGCGTTTGGTTTCCAGCACAATCCGCACCGCATCGTCAAACAGGTCGTCCTTGCTGCCTTCGCCGATGTCAATACGGTTCATCTGAATCAAATCGGGATGATACTGCGGCTGGGCCACATCCTTGAGGAAAGTCACGATGCCGCGGATTTCATCATCATCCAGGTACGCACCCTGCGAGCGAATCAGGTCGCTGGTGCCGGGCTTGAGGAACAGCATATCGCCCTGTCCCAGTAGCGCCTCAGCACCGTTCTGGTCAAGGATAATGCGGCTGTCCATGCGGGCCGCCACGCGGAAGCCGATACGACAGGGCATGTTGGCCTTAATCAGGCCGGTCACGACCGTCGCCTGCGGACGCTGGGTCGCAACCACCAGGTGAATACCGACGGCACGGCTCTTCTGGGCAATACGCACGATATACGCTTCGACTTCCTTGGCGCTGGTCATCATCAGGTCCGCCAGCTCGTCGATGATGACCACGATCTGCGGCATCAAGGGTTCTTCGGGGTCGCGCCTGGCGTTGAAGCCCCGGATGTCCCGCACGCCGCGCGTGGCGAACTTCTTATACCGCTCGTCCATCTCCATGACCGCCCAATTCAGCGCGCCCGAGGCCTTTTTCGGCTCCGTGACGACCGGTACGAGCAGGTGCGGAATGCCGTTGTAGACCGAAAGCTCCACCACCTTGGGATCCACGAGGATCAGGCGGACCTCCGCCGGCGTGGCGCGGTAGATGATGCTGGTGATGATCGTGTTGATGCACACGGACTTGCCCGAGCCGGTCGCGCCCGCGATCAGCACGTGCGGCATGCGCGCAAGGTCCGCGATGATGCGCTTGCCCGCGATGTCCTTGCCCAGCGCGACGGCCAGCTTGGAGGAATGGCGCTGGACCTCCTCGCTTTCCAGGACCTCCCGGAGCGTGACCGTGGAGATCTTCTCGTTGGGGATCTCGATGCCGATGGCCGCCTTGCCCGGGATCGGGGCCTCGATGCGCACGCCGAAGGCCGCCATGTTCAGGGCAATGTCGTCGGTCAGGCCCACGATCCGGCTGACCTTCACGCCCGGCGCGGGCTGGAGCTCGTAGCGCGTGATGGCAGGCCCGTGCGTCACATGGATGACGTGCGCGGTCACGCCGAAACTGAGCAGGCATTCCTCCAACTTTTGCGCGCTGGCCCTGTCTAT
>DLFY01000046.1 GCA_002482415.1 Phycisphaerales bacterium UBA7708 | reverse complement strand
CGGCAGGTGAGTCCTATGACTTCCCGCTATTCAATGAAGCCGCTGGGATCAGTTACCCGATGTGGCCCGCGGCGGCCGATTTGCAGGGATTGGGCACACTCGCCAATTTCTGCGGCGGCTATATTGAAAATTCATTCTCTGAGGATCAGGAAACCTATATTGACATCACTCTTTCCGCGGGCAACCCGTTATCAGACTTGCAGGAACAAATACAGTATAATGCGGATGTGCCTGTCGGTCGTCCGTTGCCGGATATCGCACGCGAGGGTACAGGAACCTGGTGGCTGCAGAATGAGTTTCATTTGCCGTTTATGTATGGATATGGATGTGAGCCTGCTTTTCAGGAACATATGTTCCTGGTATTGCCGTTTGTCGATAGTGCCAAAATAAAGACTATTCAGGTGTGGATTAATGGGAATTCTGTGCCTATACAAGCGTATCGATATCCCCGCAACCGGAACCTTGGCTGCTATTATATTGACCTTGTTGGATCCTCAGCAACGGCGGGAAGCAATCGGATCGTTCTGTATTTTGAGTCAATTGAATCGAAATAGCAGCTTTGCCTGTGAACCGTGAGGTTACCAGGGAATCGTAGAAAAGCCAGAAATTTAAAGTATGAATAATGCTACTATGGACAAAATCGTAAGACAGGAATATTCAGTCAGGAAAGGCTTCTTGGGTATGGCAGCGAAAGGGATTTGGGGTATTGTACTGGTTGTGATGATTGCGTCTATGGCGTATGCCCAAGAACAGACCGCAGCGCCGGTTTACATCAGCGATATACAGGGGGCAATTATTTTGAATTCCCAGGATTGGGGTGAACTGGGCATCGATTGTTGTGCTCACGCGCCGGGTCAGCAGGGCCTGCCTTTGCAGATCAAGGACCGGGTATATGAAAAAGGCCTCGGCAGTCATGCCAACGGCAAGATTGTCATTGACCTGGGCGGGGCGTACAGCACATTTGAGGCCCAAGTGGGTGTTCAGTGGCAGGGGGACGGTCCGGGCAATGTTTCGTTTAAAGTACTGGCCGATGAGAAAGAGATTTTTAATAGCGGCCGGATGACTGAGTCCACCCCGGCAAAGCCGATCAAGGTATCCGTTGTCGGGGTACAGGAATTGACACTGGCTGCTGCAACGGAGGGCAGTATCACCAACTGTGCCGCCAACTGGGCACAGGCCCGTCTGACTCGCTCGGCAACTCCTGTTGCAGATGCCGCATTCGAAACCGTGGATATCGCTCCGTTTGGCCGCATGGTGACATGGGATCCGGCTCGTATGGACGGCTGCAGAAATAACCGCTTTCAGGATTTCACAGTCGAAGACCTATATATGGAAACCGATGTGGTTGCCGACAAAGATGGATTCTACCAGGTACCGAAGTCAAATGGTATCGGCTGTATCGGGCTGCAGTGGCTGGAACAGCGACGCATTAAAAGCGTTGGAATCGAGTTTGCCGACGAGTCCAGGATGCCGCCAGGCGAGGGTGTCCGGGTTCAGTACTGGGTTATGACCCGACAGGGCGGCTCTCCCGGCGGCTCGATCTGGCAGGGTCGGTGGGAAAACCTCGACGGAACTCTGCTGAAAGATAAACNNGATGGACTTATATGATTCAATGGAAAGACCGAACGGCCAGGCAGCAGGGTACGCTCAAGATTCGATGGATATTCCCTGCCTCAGCAAATGAGATATCCATCTGCCGGCTTTCGGCAATTCCGGATTCGAAGTGGAAGACCGTCGATCTGGCCCTGCAGCTTGAAAAAGCCGACCCGGGACAGCATGGCACCATTGAAATGTATAATGGCCAAATCATGGATCAGCAGGGGAAATCCTCTGTTTCCGTGAACTGGGATGTCAGTCAGCCGCTTCATTTGAAAGTGCGGTATTGTACAACTACGCACTGGATGACAGATCGTACTGTTTTGCGTTTTCGGCTCCCCAACGGCTCCTTCGGGGTTGCGGTTGATGATATAATAAATAACGAATGTGTGTATGCGAAGGATTTCGGCCTGTATGTGGCACTGGACCCAGCCAGAACACTCGACCATTATAAAGCCTCTATTGCCGACAAGAAAACGATTCTGGAGCGAGTTCACACCATGCCGGACCAGATGTTTAAGCAAGCCGAAGATCGGATACATCGTGCGGCGGCAGACCTCGGTCCGACATTGCTTTCACTGGCGTGTGACAACAGCAAGTTTCTGGCTGCCCGGGATGGCGCAGTGTACTTCAATCATGATCCGAAGATATATAATGCGGCTGCCGTCACCCAAACATACCAGAAATATTTTTGCCAGATGCAGCCGAAGATTGGTTCGGGAACCAGTAACGAATTCACTCGACAGTTGCAGGGCGGCTGGTTGCCAATTGTGATTACTACCGTCAAAGATAACGGGGTGGTCTATCGCCAGCATACCTTTGTTGCTCCTTATGATTATAACTCAGCAGGTGCGGGAACTCACCTGTTTGCCAATCGCAAGCCGCTGTGCGTGGCTCAGTTTACTGTTGACAATCCTCAAGACAAAGATGCGAACATCTCTCTTGCCATTCAGATGCTTTCCGATTGGGAGAAGAAAGAGTTCGCGGATATGAAACTGACTTCAAGCGGGGCTCTGGTCACGAAATTCGGTAAACCTCTTGCCTCGTTGCTGGTATCAGAGGCCGCTTCCCTGAAATACGAAATCAAAGACGGCGTCTGGGTGCTCACCGGCAGCCTTCCTGCGAATGGAAAAGCCAAATGTGTTGTCTATATGCCGGGCTGGGAAGCCACGGCCGATGAGATTGCAGCCATCAGCGGCTATGAAAAACTCGCTGCCGATACCGAAGCGTACTGGAAGCAGATAATGGCCCCGGCCATGAAGGTAGAGATTCCGGATCCGCTTCTCCAGAATCTGATACTGGCTTCCCAGGTTCACTGTATGCTGGCCGCCCGAAACGAGGATTACACCAATGTCGCCGCCTGGATTGCATCGTCGGATTATGGGCCGCTGGAAAGCGAGGCGCAGTCCGTGATTCGGGGTATGCAGTTTACGGGCAATTACGACTTTGCTCTAAAAGCTCATGACTATTTCATCAAACGCTACAATAAAGAAGGTTTCGTTACCCCGACCTACACGGTTANNGGTTATGGGGACCGGCTGGCATCTCTGGTGTCTTGGGGAATATTATGAGCTGACTCAGGATAAAGAATGGCTTAAAGCCAATGCCGACGAAATTGCCCGGGTTTGCAAATGGCTGATGAATGCGTGTCAAAAAACCAGGAAAGTTGACGCTTTCGGCAATAAAGTCCCCGAATGGGGTCTTTTGCCGCCGGGTACAATGGCGGACTGGGAAGTGTACAATTTCTATTACTGCATGAACGGCTATTATTATGCCGGGCTGAATGCTGCCGGACATGCCCTTCAGGATATCGGCTATCCGGGAGCCGGGGATATGATTACTGCTGCTGCGGAACTTCGCGAGAATATCCTGCGGGCATTTCATTGGACCCAGTCGCAGGCCCCGGTCTATCCGCTGCAGGATGGAACATGGGTTCCTGCGTATCCCACGCACGTCTATTGCCCTGGCCCGATTGATAACTTCTATAAAGGCGAGGATTTCGGGCGAAGCTGGGCTTATGATGTGGAAATCGGCAGCCACCATCTGATTCCGCAGGGGGTGATGAGTCCCGACAGCAAGGATGCCCATTGGATCATGAATCACATGGAGGATGTCCAGTTCATGGGCAGTGGATGGGGTTATGATGGCTATACCTCAGATAAAAATCACAAAGACTGGTTCAATCTGGGCGGTTTTGCCAAGGTGCAGCCTTATTATGCCCGTACGACCGAAGTCTATGGCCTTCAGGATGATGTTAAGGCGTTCATTCGGTCATACTTTAACGCCGCCATATCGCTGCTGAACCGGGAGAATTTGTCCCTGTGGGAGCATTTTCACAATGGCGCCTACAACAAGACTCACGAAACAGGATATTTTCTGTATCAGTCACGGATGATGCTGGTGATGGAAAAGGGAGAGCAGCTCTGGCTGGCGCCGTTTGTCACCAGCAACTGGCTCAAAGACGGGATGCAGATAGCCGTAAGTCAGGCCCCGACTCGATGGGGACAGGTGGGCTTCCGGATTACCTCCCATGTCAACGATGGCTATATCGAGGCCCAAATTTTCCCGCCGGCCCGTCAAACGCCTGACGAAATCGTCCTGCGTTTGCGTCACCCGGAAGGAAAGCCGATTCATTCCGTCGAAGTGGATGGGAAGATATTTACCCGCTTTGAAAGGGATAAGGATATAATCAGGCTGAATCCTTCCCAATCACGGATTTCCATCCGTGCGATATATAAATAAATCGATGTGCAGAATCTGGATTACGATGAGAAAGAACTGGGAGTTGAATAATGCAGCGATTTTTAACAGTCGGATTACTTATTTTTACATTCGTGTCTGCATGCGCACTGTCGGCGGAATTAGGGCCGTGTGTCGATGTTGCATTCATTGCGGATGCCGATGGCTCATCGCAACGCTATGTACTCCGATTGCCCGCCGATTTTGATGCAGCTAAACCACATGATCTGCTCATTGCACTGCATGGGCATGGTTCGGACCGATGGCAATTCGCCTCCAGTACCCAGTGGACTGAGTGTGTTGCAGTGCGTGATTTCGTGGCCGGCAGGAATATGATTCTGGTTTGTCCGGATTATCGGGCCACGACGTCATGGATGGGGCCGCTTGCGGAAAAAGATGTGGTGCAGATCATCGAGGATTTTAAAGCGAACTATCTGATCAGCCGCGTCCTGATCTGCGGTGGATCGATGGGCGGTACGTCTTCACTGACGTTCACGGCCCTGCATCCGCAGATGATTGACGGGGTTGTGGCATTGAACCCGCTGGCCAATCACCTGGAATACGAAAACTTTCAGGATGCCATCAGTGCCTCATACGGCGGCAGCAAGCAGCAGATCCCCGCTGAATACAAAAAACGCAGCGCCGAATACTGGCCGGAACGGTTCCATGTTCCCGTCGGCATCAGCACCGGCGGGCAGGATACCATTGTCCCGCCTGCCAGCGCTATGCGGCTGGCCAATGTCCTGAGCAAAATCGGCAAAAAAGTGAAATTCATTCATCGCGAATCCACGGGACACAGTACCAGCTATGCAGATACGACGGAATTGCTGACGTTTATGGCCGATTCCATCGTCCACACGAATGTTGCGGTCAGTCAGCTCTACGCCCCGCCCGGCGCCGGCCTGGTTTGTAAGTACCCGGGCATTCCCAGTCCTCCCAGCAGCGGCAGCCCCGACCTTCAGTACACAATCGGCTCGACGCTGTATGACCGGGGCGTATCGATCGCTGCCAATGGGGCATTTCGGATCATGCTGGGCGAACCCGCCGCGGCATTCAGAGCCGATATCGGGCTCTATTCCGGCGTCTGCAATAACGGCGATGTGACGATCAAACTGTGCAGCAGTGACAATCCCCAAAACGTGCTTTGGCAAAGTGCCGTGATGTTGACAGGCCAGCAGGCCGTGCCGGTAACGGTCAGCTTATCCGGGGTGGAGGCGGTGGATATCATCATCGACAAGTATGATGCGGATAATTTCTGCGATTGCGTTATCTTTGCCAATGCGCGAATTGTACTCCAGAACGGAACAACGGTGTACCTGGATGAGGCACAGGGGGATGCGACATGTTTTTTGGAAACCGATCTGGATGGAAACTGTCAGATCGATCTGAATGATTTATTTAGAATGGCACAGGATTGGCTTGTGTGCGGTTACGAGTTCTCATCGTTGTGCGAGGCGCAATAATCATTGACCACGGATTATCAGGGAGAGGTATGGATTTTTCACTTTCAATTGCGGATACGGTCATTATTATCGGGTCAGTGCTGGTTGTGGTGTTGGTGGGATTGCTGGCCACCCGCAGGCAGGACAAGACGGCCCGCGGCTACTTTCTGGCCTCGGGCAAGCTGAGATGGTGGATCATTGGTGCCGCCTTCGTTTCGACCAGCGTATCGAGTGAGCAGATTGTGGGCACGGTGGGGGCGGCCTACAAGAACGGCATGGGAATTGCCAACTGGGAATGGTGGGCCTTGCCCTGTTATACCCTGCTGATTGTATTCTTTATCCCGATTTATCTTCGCAACCGCATTGCGACCGTTCCTGAACTTCTGACCCGCCGATACGGCCAGCTTTGCGGCGATATTTACAGTTGGACCATGCTGCTGGCCTATGTTTTTATTTTTATGGTTCCCATCCTCTATGGCGGGAGCCTGGCATTCTCGGAACTGACCGGATGGAATTTTTATATTGTCCTGTGGGCCACGATTCTCCTGATTGCCCTATATACCGTCAAGGGAGGTCTGATCTCCGTGATGTACACCGATGCGGTTCAGTGCATCATGCTGCTGGGCGGCGGATTGCTGCTGTATTTCCTGGCTCTGAACCACATTCCCGGCGGCTGGAAGGCTATGGAAGCCGCCAGCCCCGAACGCTTTCACCTGTATCATCCGGCAGACGATAAAATCGCCCCATTCGCCGGATTGGTGGCCGGAACGCTGGGGCTGTTTGTGTTTTATCAGGCCACCAACCAGGTGATGATTCAGCGCGTGCTGGCCGCCCGGTCGATGTGGGACGGCATCATGGGAGTAATCTTTGCAGGTTTTATCAATCTGTTCAGGCCGCTGGTCACCTGTTTCCTCGGGCTGATTGTTTATCATTATATCCATATTATGAAAATGGGTGAACCGCTGACCAACCCCGACTCCACCTTTTCCTTTGCCCTGAAAACATTTGCCGGCACATGGGGACTCAAGGGCATCATTCTGGCCGGCTTTCTGGCAGCCATCATGTCTGCAACCAGTGCCCTGGCCAATTCGACGGCGACGATTTTCTCGCTGGATATCTACAAGCGGCTCAAAAAAGATGCAACGGACCAGCAGATGGTCTGGATGGGACGCATGGTCTCTTTTCTTGCTCTGGCTGTCGCCGGAATCCTTGCTCCCCATGTGGCCCGATTCGGCGGAATATTCCTGTATTTCCAGAAGGGAATTACCTATGTCTCGACGCCGATTATCTCTGTCATCATTGTGGGTATTCTCTGGAAGAGGGCTAACTATGCCAGTGCGGTGTTCGGTCTGATTGGCGGGGTTATCATTCAGCTTGCCCTGGTCTTTGCGGACTACCAGGCCGGATGGGGATTTCACTGGTTTTATCTTGCGTTTGCCGCCGAAGTCCTGACGATTCTTGGAATGATTATCGTAGCCTTGAACACCTCCACGACTCGGACTGTCCAGAGTGAATCGTTGGTATGGAGGACATCCTATATCACGGATATCAATGACGGCGTAAAACGCCCCTGGTACGGCAGGGCGGCTTTATGGTTTGGGATATACGCGGTCATCTGGTTTTATTTGTATTGGCGTTTCTGGTAATCTGCTGGATTATCGCAAACGACTATGTTTACTATGTTCGGAAAATATATACGGATTCCATTCACAATAGCAGAGTTTTATGTGGGAGTATTCATTGTATAATCGAGTATCAGGAAAATGGCTTGTTATTGCAGCATGGTTTATTCCGCTTGTACAGTCTCTGGCGGCTATTCCTGTGCTGGAACCTGCGACGATTAAACCGGACACGATGCGTGATTTTTATCTTAAAAATTTACCGGCGCTCAAAGATTATCAATCCTGGCGAATCACCCGGTATCCTTACACACCTCCCCGTCTTGCACCGGGAGAGGGACTGGTTCTTGTCGATTTAAAAGGCAGCGGTTTTATTACGCATATATGGTGGACCGGCAGGTGGCAGCGTGAATGGGTGCAGTTCTATTTCGATGGCGAAACAATCCCCAGCATAGAAGGGTTTTGTGCCGAATTATTTGCTAATGAGACTGTCGCCGAACCCATCAATCGTTTGCCTGTCCCGCTTGATATCCTTCCGACGGATGGGCGGAATTGCTATATTCCCATGCCGTTCCATACCTCCGTGAAAGTGGTTCTGGTCAATCGGGCGGAGGTATCCATTGAGGATACCTATTTTATCTTTGACGGCATATTCCGGTCACCGGAAAAGATTCCGGATTGCACCCTGAAGTATTCGGCCCAGAAAAAGCAGTATTTCTATTCCGGAACGAGGCTGGAAGAGGCGATGGATCCGCTTGGCAACGAAAAGTCTGACATTCATTTTATCGATCAGTCCCAGACGATGGCAAACCAAATTGAATTGGAGCCGGGTCAGGAACAGGAATTGCTCACGATTCATGGAACGGCGATGGTGGAGCGTCTTGCTCTTGAAATCAATAATCCCAACAATATTCAAATGCGGATTAAATATGAAGGCGCTGACGCCTGGGCTATTGATTGTCCGGTCAGCAAATTCTTCGGACAGTTGAACTCCCTGGTTTTGGAGAGCAAAGACAATCACTATAGCTGCCACCTGCCGATGCCGTTCCGAAAATCATGGGTGGTTGCCGTTAAAAACAACGGTCAGTCTGCTGAAAAGATAATCGCTGAAGCGGTTTATAAGAAGTTGAAATCATTCCCCAAAAATTACACCTATCTTCACGCAGCATATAACGAGGGCGTTGGCCAGGAAGGCCAGACCTATCCATTGATGCATGCGACAGGAAAAGGCCATTTTGTGGGGATGCTGCTGTACCATACGACTTCACCCGTAAAGCCGACCGACCATGCCGGAGCGGATATGATCTATGGCGATGCCCAGACCGATTCCCCCTTTACCCTGCGGGCAATCGGCGGGGAGGATTACTTTTGTGCGGCCTTTTTCGGCGATAACTATGCCACCCCTTATGTGGGTGCAGCCTCGTCCTATATGGATGGCGGAATGCGTTACCGATTTCATTGGGAAAGTCCCGTGCCGTTCACCCGCTCGCTGAATGTGGATTTCAGCATCTTTCCGGGTAACGGCTATCAAAGTGTTGCGTTCTGGTATCAGGATAACCCCGTCCCCACGCCGCCTGCTTTTCGGATTCCCTGGCTGTGTATTGGTCCTTTCAGTGCCTATTCGCCGCAGGGAGACATGCTTGGCATGGTATTCGAGCCGGAAAGCAGGATCATCGAAGATAAAACATATAAAGTTGAGCTTTCAACTCCGGCTCGTACTATTCTGAATCGAACTGCACACTGGAAAACGAGATTTTCACGAGGCGGATTTGTGGATTTCAATGCCGAAAACACGCAGCCTTTTGGGTATCCGCCCGGAGTGATGTGCTGGGCGATTGATACGATATCGTATGCAATG
>DLFY01000215.1:10338-11748 GCA_002482415.1 Phycisphaerales bacterium UBA7708 | reverse complement strand
TTCGATTTTTCGAACAAAAATGATAATTCCGCCCCCACTATGGAGGCACATAAAAATGAATCACATACAAAGACAATTGAATAAGCAAAACAAAGCCATCCGGACCAAACGCCCATTACTGGCCAATCGCCTATCCCATTTAATATTGCCCATTAAACACTTAGCATTAATCCCGCACCCAGCGGTTTCCACATTTTTTACTTTTGCCCTTGATCCTTTCACTTTTTCACTAAACGAACCCAATTTCTGCGTTTATGACCTGAAAATAAGGATTTTCGCTGAAAACAAACCCAATCTGGTGCTATTCATTTGTGTAATCTTGTGGAATCTGTGGTTTCTTTTTCTGCCAAACGAAGCCAATTTTTCAAAAATGTCAACAATGCATCCAAATATCGAGAACTATCGATGTTTAGATACGTATAGTTTAAAAAGCTTAATTGAGGTTAATATGGGTCCTGAATTACAAAACGATTATACAATGCTTAATGAAGAGCAGTTGCACGAGGCGGCCGAGTGTTTGAAGGTGATGGCCCATCCGGCCCGGCTGAACATGGTCCAGATTCTCATGCAGGGCGAGTTCCCCGTCCATGAGATCGCCGCACTATGCCGCATCTCGGCCAACCAAACCTGCGAACATCTTCGGCTGATGCAGGGACGCGGCTTGCTGACCAGTCGGCGCGAGGGTAAAATAGTCTATTATAAGATCGCCAATCCCCGACTGCCGGGTCTCATTCTCTGTATTCGCAAAAATTGTGAAGACAAACCAGCACTGGAAATATCAGATAATACATAACTGAGATATAAGGAATAAGTATGGAAAGCAAACCAAAGATTATTATCGTCGGGGGTGTCGCGGGTGGAGCATCGGCGGCAGCACGGGCACGACGCATGAGCGAATCGGCAGACATTATCATGATTGAACGCGGGCCGGATATTTCATTTGCCAACTGCGGGCTGCCCTACCATATCGGCGGCGTCATTGCCGAACGCAAACGGCTGCTGGTCCAGACGCCGGAGGCGATGCGAAAACGGTTTGCACTCGATGTGCGGGTCCGGACAGAGGTTGTACGTATTGACCGCCAGCAAAAGCAGGTCGTCATTAAAAATCTGGCCGACGGGCGAGAAAGCGTCGAAAGCTACGATTACCTGATTCTCAGTCCCGGGGCCGAACCCATTCGCCCGCCGATGCCGGGTGCGGATGGTCCCAACGTCTATACCTTGCGCAACCTGGCGGATATGGATGCGATTATCAGGACTATCGATACGAATAAACCCCAGCGGGCGGTGGTGGTCGGCGGCGGATATATCGGTCTGGAAATGGCCGAAAGCCTGACCGAACGCGGCATCGCGGTGACGGTGGCGGAACTGGATAAGCAGGTCATGGCCCCGGCGGACCCGGAAATGGCATCG
>DLFY01000215.1:4112-10314 GCA_002482415.1 Phycisphaerales bacterium UBA7708 | reverse complement strand
GGATTTGCGGCTGGGCAGCAGTGTGACAGCGATTCAGCACAACACACAAGGAATGACAGTCCAGTTGAGCAGCGGCGATAAGGTAGATTGCGGGCTGGTGGTCTTATCCATTGGCGTGCGTCCCGAATCCAAACTGGCAAAAGAGGCCGGACTGACCGTCGGACAGCGCGGCGGCATTGTGGTCAACGAATTCATGCAGACCAGCGACCCGGCGATTTATGCGGTGGGCGACNNGTGGATGATTTTGTCGGCGGATTCAAAACCCAGATTCCGCTGGCCGGCCCCGCCAATCGACAGGGACGTATTGCGGCATCGCACATCTTCGGGCAGAAGCTGACGTACAAGAAAACTCAGGGCACCGCGGTTTGCAAGGTCTTCAATCAGACCATCGCCATGACCGGCCTGACTGAAAAGAGCCTCAAACGTCTGGGCATGCCGTATGAAAAGGTGTATGTGCATCCAGCGGACCATGCTTCGTATTATCCGGGGGCAATGCAGATGACCCTGAAGCTGCTGTTTGACCCGACAAGCGGCAAGGTACTGGGGGCACAGGCCGTAGGAGCCGCAGGCGTGGATAAGCGAATCGATGTGCTTGCAGTTGCAATCCGGGCGGGGATGACGGTGTTTGATCTGGAGGATCTGGAGCTGTGCTACTCACCGCCTTATGGTTCGGCCAAGGATCCGGTCAATTACGCGGGATTTGCCGCGGCGAATGTACTTCGCAAGGAAGCCAGGCTCTGCCACGCTGCCGAAGCGGCCAACCCGACCGATAAGCAGGTTCTGCTGGATGTTCGCACGCCGGCGGAAGTGCAGGCCGGAACGATCCCCGGAGCGATTTCGATTCCCTTGGATGACCTGCGTTCACGGCTGGGCGAACTGCCGCGAGATAAAGAGATCATAGCCTTTTGTCAGGTGGGGCTGCGCGGCTATCTGGCATGCAGGATTTTATCACAGCATGGATTTAACTGCCGCAATCTCAGCGGCGGCTACAAAACCTATCTGAGTTTCTATGGAAGTTCAACCTCTCCTGAGAAATCCAAAGAACTTAAGGATGATACCGGCGAGAAAATTATCGAAGCACCCCGTCCAGCAGCAGAAACAATTGCACTCAAGGTCGATGCCTGCGGGCTGCAATGTCCTGGACCGATTTTGAAATTGAAAGAAACACTGGACGCCGTGCAGCCGGGGCAGACGATTCAGATTACCGTAACCGACCCGGGATTTGTCAAAGACGTCGAGGGATTCTGCCAAAGCACGGGGCATACCCTGCTTGCAACCACCGCCAAAGGCAAGGCCTACGAGGCCCGGATTCAGAAAAAATCAGCAACGGCGTGCGGGGCGGTCATTACGCCGGGAGCAGTTTCCAAAGATAAGACCATGGTGGTCTTCAGCGGTGATTTCGACAAGGCCATGGCGGCATTCATTATCGCCAACGGCGCGGCGGCCATGGGCAGCAAGGTGACGATGTTCTTTACATTCTGGGGATTGAACCTGCTGCGGAAGTCGGCGGCGGTGCCGGTGCAAAAAACATTCATCGAAAAGATGTTCGGCTGGATGATGCCGCGCGGCGCAGAAAAAGCCGCCCTGTCGAATATGAACATGGCCGGTATGGGCAAGGCGATGATTCAGATGATTATGCGGCAAAAGAATGTTGCTTCAATTTCCTCGCTGATTGACTCGGCAAAGAAAGCCGGTGTGCGTATCGTCGCCTGTGCAATGTCGATGGATCTGATGGGCATTAAATCCGAGGAACTCATCGACGGCGTCGAGTCCGGCGGGGTTGCGATGTACCTGGCGGCCAGCGACAAGGCAGGAACAAACCTGTTCATTTAAACAAGTTCGTCCCCGCTTGATAGTCATTGGAAACATTACTTAGGGTAAAAGGCCAGCCGTACCTGCTTCGGTGCAAACGGCAGAATCTGGATGGTATTGTCGCCCTGCCTGAGGTATTGTGTAACCTCCAGTCGCAGAGGCTTGCCGATAAAGCCGCCGGCATACTGACCATTGATGGTGACGGCAGCGGCCTGTTCGGGAGTGATATCCTCCGCTTCCAGAACAATGCGCACCGTGTCGGACTGAATCGGCTCAGAAAGCTGACAGGTTCCGACAAAGGGATCATTCGGCACGGGTCCTGCTGTCAGCGGTTTACCCGCTTCGGGCTGGTCGGGCCTTTGCGGAATCCGCAGGGACTCGGGTGTCTGCCCCCGTGTGACTACAACCGGCTCACGCAGGGATTTAATTGATGCATCAAGCCGTGCGGGACGTTTGACCGTATCGGGCCGGAAGACCAATACAACGCTTTCGAGCGGTTCCATCGTCAGGGTCACTTCCACGGATTGATTATCGATACGGCGATAAGCAATCGAGGTAATCTCGCCGCGCATCGGGTCCCAGCACTCCGGCGTACCGGGGGCACGGAGACGGAACGTAAACTGGCGGGCGTCGCCCTGATGATTCTGGTTGCAGATTAAGAAGATATCCGCATCCGCCTTGACGCGATGCAGGACATGCAGCCAGCCGCTGGTTTCGCCCTGGAGCACTTCAACCACAGGCGGGATACCTGCGTCTTTGGCAAGGGCCTGTGTGATATCGGCAGCCGTGGGGACTTCGGGCAGCAGATACGACCGTCCGCCGGCGGCATTATGCTTGCAGGCAGTTAGGCCGGGCTGGGCGGCATCGCCCCAGATGGCCTGCGATAAGGCCGTGATATCCGCAGCGGTCCTGCCCAAGGTGGCCGAGCGGGTTGGGAGAAACCCATAACCGACCACAACGCCGCCCTGCTCGAAGAATGTCTTCGCGGCAGCCAGCACGCCATAGGGAATCACTTCCACCGGCGGCACAATGAGCACGCGATAGCGTTCCTGATGGAGACGAATCTCATTACCGACCAGTTTTGCCTGATTTTCGAGCACATCAAACGGCAGCCAGTCGCAGTCATACTGAGCATCCTGCAGGGCTGTGGTCATATCCTCCGGCGGAATCATTTTGCCGACCTGAGCGGCATTGCCGCCGAACAGCAGTGCCGCCGGGCAGACATGCCTGCCGCCGATGAGCATGGCACTCAGGCGGCTGGTGTAGTCGGCATAGACACGATACAGCGGGTGACGCGGTTCATAGCCGCCGTTATAGAAATACGGCGGGCAGTCATTATCATAGGGAGCACGGGGATTGAATGAATGCGGGATGTGGAAATTCACACCGGACACATGCATGTGGTTGGTCCACCACTTCATCTCGGGGTAGGTCAAATCCTGACCGCGGGCACCGAAAATCTCCACCATCGCCAGGTCGTCGGTTTTGCCGAAGACGTGGGAAATCGAGCTGGCCAGTTTGGGTGTTTGCCATGATGGGTGGTCGCGGACGACACGTTTGCCCATGACAAACTGATCAAACACAGCATCGATACCGCCCATGCTGCTGTAGCGCTGCAGACGCATCATATCGCCGCCGCAGAAGTCAGGCCGCAGGTATAAGGAACTGTGTTCCATGAAATGGCCGATGGACATGACGTTGTGCTGTCGGCACCAGTCGGTTATGCCGCCGTACATCGTGCGGCCCCAAGCCTCAGCCAGGGCATCGCGATATTGATACTGGGCGGCGGCCTGGTCTTCACCGGCCAATTGGAATTTGTACGCAACATAGGCCTTCTTCCAGTCCACCTTCCATTCGGCAAGAACAGCATTCAGTTCCGTGCCCCAGTCGCCGCGGGTCTCCGGCTCATCATAGAAAAAACCCGGGATAATCGTGCCGAAGTCGTCTTTGAACCGGTCGTAATGGGGCTGATAGACGGTCTGGATGAACCACTGGACACAATCGCGGCTGGCGCCATCGACGCTGAGCTGACCATTTTGCCCGAGTGCAGGGGCCTGCTTGTGGGTGAACTTCATCATCTTCCAGCGGCCCTGCGGAACCTGCCAGCGGAGCTTGCCGTCCTGAATCAGGGAGGCAGCATCGATCAGGGTGCTGCCGAGGATTTTCCCGTCGGTATCCATCTGGCCAATGAGGGCTGCAATATAGTTTGGGCCGCTGTAGCCCTGGGCTTCATAAAGAGTCGGACCTTCCACATCGACGGCGACTGCTTCCAACTGTTTGGCGGCATACTGCGCGGGGACGTTTCCGCCGACACCCTGGCTGGGCCACCATTTTTCGTCGAATATCCACATTTTCAGGCCGTGGTTGCGGGCCGCCTCAAGACAGATCGACAGGTCATTGAACCAGCCGGGGCCGAGCCAGTCTTTGTGCGGACGGGATTCGGCGGTAAAACTGCCGTTGCCGCTTTCGGCGACAATCCGGACATAATCCCCAAGCTGCTGGGGGCTTTCATCGCCATGCAGCCAGAACAAGGGGCCGGTCCACCGGCGAACCTCGGGGGGCAGGGTGCGAAAGTCCGATTCGAGGGTTTTGATATCCGTCGCGGCGCAAAGTAAACCGCTGCATCCGAGCAATACAGCAAGTAAACAGGGGAATCCAAATCCGTATTTCATGGCCAATCTCCTGAAAAGAACATGGTACTCTCTCAGGACGGCATTATACAAGATAAGGTTTCATCAGAATACTCAATTTTGTCCGGGCAGCGGGGATTTAGACTTAACATGCATCATTTTGCCGCTCGGATGGCCCCGGAATGCAGTGCAACAGGCCGTCACCGCAACAAGAAGAGCACCCGCTCCATGTCAACCCATCCGGCATATCAGGTCCAAATGAAGCTCATTAGAACAGCGGATAAATCAGCGGAGCGATTGCCGAGCTGCTCAGCAGGACCAGCAGACCCAGAAGCAGCAGGATCACCACAATCGGCAGCATCCACCATTTTTTGTTATGCTTGAGGAAATCCCAGAACTCGGCTAATAAAGAGCCTCTTTTTTCACGGGCAAGTTTTTCGAATTCATGGGTCGGAGTATTTGCAGTCATATAGGATTCCTGAATTAGAACTGGCGGAAATAACGTTCGGCTGACTCGGGACAGCGATGCGGCTGCCAGTAACTTTTGGCGTCGGAGTCAAATCGTTTGCCCAGGACATCCCGTCCGATGAGACGGAAGACCAGGCCCAGCGGCGTAATCAGCAGAAAATAGAATACAAACAGAACCACAAAATTCATCGCCCATCCGATGGGAAGCGTAATGCAGGTCAGGGCAATGAAGATAATTCTTCCGGCTTTGTGAGACAGCATACAGGATGCGAACATGACCAGGCCGGCCAGAATAATCGTCGTTGTTACGGCGGCACCGAATCCCCTGAAATAATGCAGCGTCGCCGCCGCCAGGACAGACACCACCAGCGCGGCAATTCCAAAGATGCGGATATCTTTGCGTGTGGGATTCCAGTTGATATGGATTAATGACATCGCAATGGGCCTCTCGAAAATCAATCCAGTTTAAATTGCGCGATATAACGATTCACATCCTGCTGCTCGTGGCACGGCTGCCGGTCTTTGTACAACAGGCAATTTTCCACCACCAGCACATCCATATTGGTCGCCATAAAGCACCGATAGGCGTGTTCGGGGGTGCAGACAATCGGCTCGCCGCGGATATTGAAGCTGGTGTTGATGATGACCGGACAGCCGGTTCTGGCCTTGAAGGCGGTCATCAGGCGATGCAGTTTGGGATNNTCGACGGTCTGGATACGGGCGGAATAATCCACATGGGTAATGGCCGGGACAACACTGCGTTTGACCTTCAGTTTGTCTATCCCGAACAGAGCATCCTGTGCTTCATCCGTCGCCAGGCGCTTGTCGAGCCGGACGGGGGCTACCAGCAGCATGTAGGGACTTTCCTGGCCGTCCTTCATCTCGAAAAACTCGTTTTTGTCTTCTTTGAGTACGCAGGGGGCAAACGGCCGGAACGATTCGCGGAACTTGATTTTCAGATTCATCACCGACTGCATCTGTTCGCTGCGGGCGTCGCCGATGATACTGCGATTGCCCAGGGCCCGAGGACCGAATTCCATTGGTCCCTGAAACCATCCAATCACTTTGCCCTGATCAATCAGGGCCGCAACAGTATCGATAAGCTGGTCATCATTCAGCTCCTGATACGGGGCGCCGAGGGAATCCAGAATGCCGCTAACCTGGGAGGTGGTATAGGACGGCCCCAGCAGAGAACCTTTCTGGAAATCCATATCTCCGGCCTTGCGATCCTGATTGAGCAACTGGTGCCAGACAAACAGGGCTGCACCCAGCGCCCCGCCGGCGTCGCCGGC
>DLFY01000215.1:0-4081 GCA_002482415.1 Phycisphaerales bacterium UBA7708 | reverse complement strand
CAGTTGAGCGCCACGCCGCCGGCCAGAACCAGGTTTTTCATGCCGGTCTGCCGATACACGTGCCGCACCATCCGCAGGACGATTTCTTCGGTGACGGCCTGAATCGAGGCGGCGACATCCATATATTGCTGGTTGAGCGGGGCTTCCGGCCTGCGGGCGGGAAGACCGAACAGGGCCTCGAATTTGGGACTGATCATGACGGTCTTGTGGCAGTATGAAAAATACGAAAGATCCAGGCGGAACGAGCCGTCTTCTTTCAGATCAATCAGCTTGTTCATGATGAGGTCGTAATAGGTCGGCTTGCCGTAGGGAGCCAGGCCCATCAGTTTATACTCGCCGGAGTTGACGCGAAAGCCCGTGTAATAGGTAAAGGCCGAATACAGCAGGCCCAGCGAATGCGGAAATGAAAGGATATTCGTCAGTTCAACCCGATTGCCCCGGCCGATACCAAAGGATGCGGTGGCCCATTCTCCGACCCCATCCAGAGTCAGCACCGCGGCCTCGTCAAACGGTGATGGGAAAAAGGCACTGGCGGCATGGGACTGGTGATGTTCGACAAAGACGTAACGGCCCTTATAAGCGTGATTGAGGGCCTTGTCCATTTCGCGGGGCAAGTGCAGCTTCTGCCTGAGCCAGATCGGCATACTCTGGAGAAACTGCCTGAATCCGCGGGGGGCATAGCCGATATAAGTCTCCAGCAGACGTTCAAATTTCAGCAGCGGCTTTTCATAAAAGACCACATAATCGACATCGCTGATAGTAATCCCGCCCCGTTCCAGGCAGTACGCGATCGCGCTGGACGGAAACCGCTGGTCGTGTTTTTCACGGGTAAACCGTTCTTCCTGCGCGGCGGCAACAATTTCACCGTCGCGGATCAGCGCAGCCGCACTATCGTGATAGTATGCTGAGATACCCAGAATATTCATAAGGACTACTTTTTCACCAATCCGGTTTCAATCAGATAATCTGCAAACAATTTGGCCTTCAGTGCCGACCCTTCGGCATTCACGTGAATCCCGTCGGTAAAATAACACTTGTCTTTGGGAAATACCAGAGCAAAATCAAACAACGAAGCTCCCGTTTGCCGGGCAATCTCTTTGAGGGTTTCGTTCATTTCCGCATGGGCTGAAATAAACTCTTCAGAAGATGCTGTGGGAAAATACGGAAAATCAGACGAATAGGCAAATGTCGCCAAAACAGTTTTGACGTTTCGAGACTTTGCCAGTTCAATATTATTTTCGATATTCCGGCGAAAATAAACAGGCTTGTTTGTCTCAAACATTTTGCGGGCACTGACTTCCCTGAAAAAGCCTTCCGGGTAGGTCCCGGCTCTTTTCTGACGCACAAATTCATCCAGATAGAATGTCTTCGCCGGGGCGGTGACATGTCGATCCATCGAAGAATGTGACTTGATCACGCCGGCGCGTATCATAAAATACCGCATCAGGGTACTGTATTCGAGAATGCTGGGCATCGGCATCAGGATGGGGGTATGAGTACCGGAATTGTCTCCGCGATAGGCTTCCGGCGGCCAGACCATCCGCTGGAGCACATCATTGACGCCATGATAGAGAATAATAATGTCCGGCTCAAGGTATTGGGTACGAAACTCAAAGCTGACCAGTGATTCCCAGCTTGTCCATGATCCGACGCCGTCATTGACCACATCAACATCATAACCCCGGCTTCGCAATTCCTGTTCCAGCAATGCCGGGTAGGATAGATGGTAATCTTCCACTTCCGTGGTATAGGTGGTGGAACCGCCGGTGCAGACAATTCGCTGGCGACCGGCCGGTTTGGGCATTTGGATCTCATCCCCCCGGTATCCGAGAGAATTATGTCGGTTCAGACCTTTTTGATAGTACGGCGTCGCATAATGACCCAGATAGCGATGCGGCGACCAGCACTGTCCTACCTGAGCATATCGTTTCTGCAACTGCCTCAGCGAGGCATATTTTCGAAACGTTCGTTCCCCGGCAAAACAATTCAGCGCAACTTGAGCAGCGATCTCGAGCACAATAAACGTCACAAGGATGGAAACCAGTGACGCAAAAACCTGAAAAACCAGTTTTTTCAATCGTTCCATTTTCGATTCCGTTTGCATCCTCTATCGTTTTTCAGACTTTCAGCCGTCCCACACACAGGCCGGTTCCATCCGGCCTCCGAGGTGTATTGACAACGCTGTGGCTATGATCTGGCCATGCTTTTTTTGGCGGCAGCGACCACCGCGTCGGTGGTGATGCCGAATTTTTCAAAGCAGGTCTTGAACGGGCCGGAGGCGCCAAAGCCGTTCATGCCGACAAATTCGCCGTTGTCGCCAATCCAGCGGTCCCAGCCCATGCGTATGCCGGCTTCGACGCCGACGCGGGCCTTGACGGCCGGGGGAAGAACGCTGTCTTTGTAGGCCTGGTCCTGTTTCTCGAACAGTTCCCAGCAGGGCATGCTGACGACCTGGGCCTTGATGCCTTCGGCGGCCAGTTTGTCGGCGGCGGCCAGGGCCAGCGAAACCTCCGAGCCGGTACCCAGCAGCAGCACATCGGGTTTGGCCTGCGGCACGAGAACATAGGCGCCCCTGGCAAAGCCTTCTTTCATATTCGGATACTTGGCCGGGTCCAGCACGGGCAGATTCTGACGAGTCAGTGCTGTGGCGGCGGGACCATCGTTGTGCTCAAGAATATATTTCCACATCAGGACGGTTTCGTTGGCATCGGCCGGGCGGAACGTTCGCAGGTTGGGCAGAATCCGCAGGGAGGCCATGGTTTCGACCGGCTGATGGGTCGGGCCGTCTTCGCCGACACCGATGCTGTCGTGGGTGAAGACGAAAATGGTCGGATAATACGACAGCGCTGCGACGCGAAGAGCGCCGCGCATATAATCGGCGAAGACCATAAACGTGCCGCCGTAGGGACGGACGATTTTGCTGACGGCGATGCCGTTCATAATGGCGGCCATGCCGTGCTCGCGGACACCGTAACGGATGTACCGGCCGGTGCGATTGTCTTTCTGGAAATCCTGGGCGCCCTTGAAATGCGTGTTGTTGGACGGCGTCAGGTCGGCTGAACCGCCAATCACCAGCGGCATGGAAGGCATCAGGGCCTCGAGGGTCTTGCCGGAGGCCGAACGCGTGGCGACCTGTGTTGCCGGGTCGAATTTGGGCAGCTTGCTTTCATCGATGACCACTTTGCCAGCGACGGCATCCTTTAATTCTTTGGCCAGTTCCGGATAAGCGGCAGCCCAGGCATTGAACATCTTCTGATAGTCTGCCTGCTGGGTGGTGCCGCGCTGTTTGCACTGGGCCATGTGGGCGGCAGCTTCGGCGGGCACGACGAAGCTCTTGTCGGGATCCCAGCCGAAATTCTTTTTGATCAGTTTGATTTCATCATCCCCCAGCGGAGCACCGTGGGCGGTGTGGGTATCCTGAAAATTCGGACTGCCAAAACCAATATGCGAACGGAATTTAATCATTGTCGGACGTTCGGTCTGGGTCTTGGCGTATTCAATGGCCTTATCCAGAGCGGCAATATCGTGACCGTCGCCGCCGATTTCGATGACATTCCAGCCATAGGCACGATAACGGTCGGCCACTTTTTCGGTAAAGGACAGGTGGGTTTCGCCGTCGATGGTAATATGGTTGTCATCATAAATGACAATCAGATTGTCCAGGGCCAGGTGGCCGGCCAGACTGCTGGCTTCGCCGCTGACGCCTTCTTCGAGACAGCCGTCCCCGCAGATGGCAAAGATGTTGTAATCAAAGACGTTGTACTGGTCTTTGTTATAGCGGGCGGCCAGATACTTCTGGGCAATCGCCATGCCGACGGCATTGGAGATACCCTGTCCCAGCGGGCCGGTGGTGACTTCCACGCCGGTGGTATAGCCGAATTCCGGATGGCCGGGGGTTTTGCTGCCCCACTGGCGGAATTTCTTTAATTCATCCAGCGGCAGGTCGTAACCGCACAGGTGCAGCAGCGAATACAGCAGCATACTGCCGTGGCCGGCCGACAGCACGAAGCGATCCCGGTTAATCCAGTTGGGATCAGCAGGATTGAATTTCATGTGCCGCATCCACAGGGCATACGCAGCG
>DLFY01000170.1:1332-3440 GCA_002482415.1 Phycisphaerales bacterium UBA7708 | reverse complement strand
ATGATTTTGGCCTCCACCGCCCCCAGTTCCCTGGCTCGCTTGATGAATTTGGTATAACCTCGCATCATGGCATCCTTTCGATGGTCCTGATTTTGCTGCGGCAAGATCATTATAATCAATTCACGCCATGGAACAACACCCTTTCATTCAGGATTGACGCGAACCTTTTGCAGAGTACAATAGTACATTAAGAAGAGGGTATCATGTCAGATAACCAGATACATATTAGGCATTTCTTTGTATCGTCTTTGCCTCCGTAATATCGCGTCAATAAAAATTAATATAAAACAAATTAGTTTACATCCTCTGTGCAAAACATAAGGAATAGACGTTTGTTCAGGCCAAAACCTTTTCGGAGGGCAAAACCATGCTAAGAAAATCCTTCACATTAACTGCACTATTATTGTGCTTCTGCAGTCTGTCCATGCCGGTGGTCGCGGAATATATGAAAATGGATCCGCCGCCGGACGTGGACAAAGCCGCTCACGGCCATGCCGGGTCCAATAGCTGCTGGCTGGCTACCGCGGCGAACATGCTGGCCGGTGCCGGGTACGGCGTCGGTGTTACCGTTCAGCAGCGGGCCGACAACATCTACAATCAATTGGCGGCCCATTACGGCGTTGCCAACGGCGGCTGGGCCGATACCGCCATCAGTTGGTGGCTTGGCTCAGCACACAACATCTGGCCCGGAAATCCCTATGACGTTGTCACCGTGTATGGCAACAAAACCCGTGTCCCCTGGAATAACGCCAACGGGGCCATGTTTATTGGCAACGAACTGAGACGCTGCCAGATGCTGGGCTTAAGCATCAGTTGGCCGCGTACCACCGCCGGCGGCAGTGCTTCAGGCGGTCATGCCATTGCCTGCTGGGGCGACAGCGGTGCACGCGCCACCCTGGCTGCCAATCCAGCCCAGGTCATTGTTGTCGATTCCGACCGGGACACCGGCGGCGATGTCCAGACCTACACCTATGATAATTACGTCAATCCCAACCCCGCCGGTTTCGATGAAGGCAACGGCTGGTACATCAACTACAGCGGCAACCATCCCTTTATCAAGCATATCGTGACCTTGTGCCCGACGGACAATCCCGGCGACCACACCCAAACCCAGAAAGTCACCGGCAGCTACCGTATTCACCAGCGATCACGTATTCAGCGGGCTAACGACCTGCATTATAAGGTCGGCACTGACGTAGACATCCTCAGCTACAGTACCTGGATCGACTGGTCAACCGGCAATAAACCGGTAATTAAGGAAAACGCCAATCCGCCGCGCGAACTGACTGTGGACTGGGATCTGAAAGATCACCCCGTGCCTTACTGCACCTGGGTCACCATCACCACTGAATTTGTCGTCCCCCACTGGAACGCCATTTCGTACCGGGACGTCTATTTCACCTATCCCGAACTGTCGATCCGCTTCCCAGAATTTTACTGGCTCATCAATACGCCGATATCCGATATCGCCCCGAAATATCCCAACGCCACCGGCGGCTATGTCGTCGGCAGCTTTGACCTGATCTCGCAGAGCATGACCGGGGGACCGCAGGAAGTCGTCGCCGAGTATCGCTTCATGCACGAATATGATTTCATGCAGAATCCCGAACTCCATGAATTCATGCTGCAAAGCAAAGAGCCGGAGATGATTTTCATCGGCAACCTGCGATTCGGCCACAGCTACGGCCACCTCGACACCGAGGAATTATGGTCTTTTAACGACTGGATGACGCGTCTGCCCGGCCAGTATCCCATCCAGCAGTTGCCCGCCGTACAGATCAACTGGACGGGACTGCTGCCGTATCCGGAAGGCGAAATTTACAAAGGCGAGTTTGAACCGCCCAAATGCACCGTATTCTTCGACGAAGACCTCAACAAAGACTGCTGTGTGGACCTGGAAGACTTCAACCTGCTGGCTCGCCGCTGGCTGGATTGCACCACCCGCTAAACATCACACTGCATAGCCGTCTTACGCATGAATAAGGCCTGCCGGGATTGCCGACAGGCCATTTGTGTTTGATGAGGATTTGGCTGTCTGTCGTTTTATGCCGGTTTTTTGTCAAAACCAGCCAGAGTGCATGAACCTTGCCCACCCCATCCCGCTGCGT
>DLFY01000170.1:0-1196 GCA_002482415.1 Phycisphaerales bacterium UBA7708 | reverse complement strand
CGGTTCGTCGCGGCTAAGTACGGCAACTTCAACCACTTGCTTCTTTTGCTCGCGGAATAATCATGCCCGTTGGGTATATACGGAGTTCCGGCCCGATGGTCAAACCGAATCCCGGCGATATTGTGTTCCTGGGGGACATAGCTGTAGTGCAAATCCACTCTGGATGAGTCCGCGTCAATATCGGTTACTCTGCCCAGCATATCATAGCTATAGGCCGCCACCACCGGCGTTGTCGTATTATACGCCCGCCACGCGACACGCTGCCCAAGATAATCATAGCCCGCCAGTGCCGCCCCGCCCCGGCTCAGGCCGTCAATCCGGCCGTCCCAGGTATGATCATCATCGTTATCAAAATACTCTCTTCTGATTCCAGATATAATCATATATCCATTGTTTGTATTTTAAACGACTATCCTCAGGGACATTTTCCGTTTCAGTTTGTTTCCAAAATTGCTCAATATCCATCTTGGCCTTTTCCGGAAATAATTCATATAACCGAAAACATATATCCCTGATATCCATCGCATATACATTTGGATCTGCATCATTCAGAACAGACAAGACAGTCTTGTAGATATCCTGTTTCAATTCAATATTTTCTTTAATTCCCATATCTTTAACATAACGGCCAACTATACCGGTATCAGTAAATAGTTTATATGAACCTATTCTGCGAGAAGCGTCTTTATTATCACCATAATTCGCCGGACACAATAAATAGCCCGGCTTGTCTTTTGCATATGTTATGAATTGAGCCAAAGATGCTTCAAAACCTTCAGTTGCATAAATCTTTTCCAAACACCACTGTTTAAATGTCCTGTCTGAGTATTCATCATCTAATTGTAAGTCCCATATTCCTTGTGGACACGAAGAGTATTCTATCTCAACAAAATGCTGATTTTTATCATCAAATTTAAAAAATACAAACATATCGCTCCGAAAATAATACGCATTTATCAAGTAATATTCGCCAGAGTGTGTATAAAGTGATTGAGGTTCAGAAGTAAAATTAACTTTAATTGTTTTATTATCAAATTTCATCTTCCCTTTCAGGGTATAGCTGTCTTTGCCCATGCCTCCAATAATAGGATAGTGCACATTCAGCTCATGTGTAATCTTAGGCTTGCCTTGTATTATAAAAGGAATTCTTTTCCATCCTCCCGGGAAGTCTTTGGTGTATTGGTTCAGCCTGAAAT
>DLFY01000261.1 GCA_002482415.1 Phycisphaerales bacterium UBA7708 | reverse complement strand
GCATGAGTCGTTCAACAAGGACAACCCTGCCGACTTTTCACGAAAATGGTTTGCCTGGGCCAATACCCTGTTCGGCGAACTGATTATCAAAGTCCATAAAGATTTCCCGGCCCTGCTGCAAAAGAGTAATATTTAACCGGGTAACATCTTGATACGAAAGCGGCAATCGCAGTTTTCTGGGATTGCCGCTATTTTTATAAATACAGCAATATAAAATCTATTATACCTATTAATATTTGAATGAAAAACACTTAAACCGTGTTATTTCACAACTATAATCCCGTTTTTCCTCGATAGATAATACGTTTTTAGTCTTCACAAATTGCTTTTTCCGCTGGAATTAGCATGCCATAGCGACTATAATTTGCCCACGCAGCGGGGGGAAACTGCGCATAGACGACATTGAATAACGACTTAAACGAAATGGATTGATATGACAGGACTGTTGATAATCGCGGTACTGGTCAGCGGGATTGCTGATGTGCCGATGGATTCGACGGGTTTGCTGGCCGGTCAGGACCTTCAACTGAAGGCGCCTGTAATGTGGGCCTGCCGTCAGACCCAGCGGCCGGATGAGCATGTACTGTTGTTCGAAAACGGATTTTCGATGACGATTGGAGATAATTATCTGTCCAGTCAGAATGCCGCGGTGTGGCTGCGTGCCTATGGCCGCAATGTGCCGGGAATGAGCAATCAATCCTATTATCAGGTTCAGGTTTATCTGGAAAAAGATGTCATCGTCCGGCAGGGTAAGCGTTCCCGCAGTTCAGGAATGGAACGACTGCTGCTGGAAGGCGGCGACAATCTGATTGTTCGCGTGGTGGTCACCGGCGAGGTGTTTGCCTCTGCGGACCGGCAGAATGATCTTCTTTGCGACCAACTGCAGAAACAGCCGTTGTTTGAACGTGCCCAGGATGCCGCGGCATCCATCAAAGAAGGTCCTCAGATTTCGCCCGAAGCCCTGGTTCCCCAGGCGGCTCGCCCAAAAGATTTGGACGCTCCGACTGCCATTGTCAGCGAAGCTCAGGCGGCCGAATCTCCGGTGGTGACGGAGCCGGCAGTGCAGCCCAAAGCCAAAGAGCCGGTATTTCGTTATCCGGTACATGTGTCGGCGGTCTGGGATCCTGAGCCGGTGATTGAAAAAATGAAAACGCCCGATGGCCGCGAAGTGGTGACGGTGTCGGGGCGATTTTACCTGTGGCAGCGACAAAGCGCCGATAATCTTCTGGAGTTTCAGGCCGACAGTGCGGTGCTGTTTTTCCAGGAAGGTCAGTTTGACCTGGCCAAAGAAAAAAGCGGTCGTGACCTGGCCCAGGGCGGGCTGGAATCGGCCTATCTGCGGGGCAATATTGTGATGACCGAAGGCCGTCGGACGATTCGGGCCGATGAGATTTATTATGATTTTGCCAGAAAACAGGCGGCGGTGGTCAATGCCGAGATGCGGTTTTTTGATGAGAAACGGGGCTTGCCGATTTATCTGTCAGCCGAGCGTCTCCGCCAGGTGGGAGAAAGCCTGTTTCAGGCCGAAAATGTGCGATTGACCAGCAGCGAATTTTACATCCCGCAGGTCTCGGCCAATGCCAGCCGGATGGTGGTCATGCGGGAAGACGATGTCAGCCAGCGTGCGGATGCACTGGAGCAGGCCGAACAGGCCACTGCCGAACAACGGCGGGATGAAGCCGCCCACTGGGAAGGCTCGATGTACGATGTCAATATGAAATACTACCAGACCAAGCTGTTTGGCTGGCCGAAAATGCGGACTAAATTTGTTCGCCCGGACCTCCCGATCAGCAGTCTGTCGGTGGGCAACGATTCGGATTTTGGGACCTCCGTTCAAACCCGCTGGCATTTGTACCGTCTGCTGGGCTTAAAGGAACCCGCAGGGATGGATGCGCGTCTGGCCGCAGACTATTTCAGCAAGCGCGGCGTGGGCGGCGGGGCTGAGATGGAGTATGAAGATGAAAACTCGTTTGGCAGCATGATTGGCTATGTGATGACCGACCGCGGCGAGGACGATTTGGGACGTTCGGAGAACCGCAGAAATCTGGATCCCGATCAGGATGTGCGCGGTCGTTTCGGCCTCCGCCACCGTGAACTTCTGCCGGACGACTGGCAGGCGACCATCGAGGTGGGGTATCTGTCCGACCGCAACTTCCAGGAACTGATGTATCGCGATGAGTTCTATACGGATAAAGGACAGGAAACCCTGTTGTATCTCAAGCAGCAGCGGGATAACTGGGCGTTTACCATTCTGGGCAAGGCGCGGATCAACGACTTTGAGACCATGACCGAGGAACAGCCGACCATCGAGTATCACCGCAAAGGTGAATCGCTGTGGGATCATCAGTTGACCTGGTACAGCGACAGCCGCATCAGTCGTCTGCGCGACCGCTACGACAATGATTACGCCAAACTCTACGGGGTTGATCATCCCTCACAGGATTTCTACACGTTCGGCAGCACGCGCAATGAAGTGGACTGGCCGTTCATGCTGGGGACGGCGAAATTCTCTCCGTATGTGGCCGGAACCTATGCCTTTGAGGACCAGAACGGCTATGATCTGGCCCTGAGCGGCCCGATGGCGTCCAACTCCAATAATACGGCGATGCTGGGTGAAGGCGGTGTGCGGGCTTCGACGATGTTCTGGAAGGAAGACCCGTCGGTGCAGTCGCGTCTGTGGGATATTGACGGCATCCGTCACATTGTGATGCCGCATGTGGAAGCCGCCGCATTCGAAGAGACCGAAGCCGGCATCAAGCAGCGTGATTTGGTCAATGTAGGCTTGAGCCAGCGCTGGCAGACCCATCGCGGTCAGGCCGACAATCGCCGTTCCGTGGATTGGCTGCGGCTGGATGTGGATTCGACCTGGCTGAATGACGATGCTCCTTCTGCCCAGGGGCTTCCTTACACCTTTGGACCGGCCGGTTTTATTTACAATGATCCGTCGATTCCGGTCTTTCTGCGGCGCAACGACCGATATTACAGCATGGTGCGTGACACCATCAATACCGATATGGAATGGCGTATCAGCGATACAACCGCCGTGCTCAGTGATATGAATTATGATATGGAAAGCGGTGTAGTGCAGCAGTTTGATATGGGCATGTCACGTTATCTGTTTCCGGACATGAGCGTCTATCTGGGCAGCCGTTATCTGCGCCCGGTGATTGTCGATATCGATGAAAACAATGACGGAATTTCCGATATCTATGAACAGGGGTCGCATTCGGTGGTCGGTGCGATTACCTATCAGCTTGCACCGCGCTACTGGGTGACCTATTCCCAGGAATACAACTTTGATTTCGGCAAGGGCATCCGCAATGATTTTGCCCTGATTCGTCAGTATCACCGGTTGTTCTATTCCATGGAAGTGTCCTTTGACCAGTCACTGGATCGCAACAGTGTAATGTTCAGTGTCTGGCCGCAGGGCGTCAAGGAACTGGCCCTCGGGTCGCGCCGCTATACGGGCCTGGTGGGTGCCGGAACGCAGCAGTAGCGGGATGAAAGAATACATTGAAATCCGCAGATGCGNNTGAAATAAAGTACTTATTAACCTTTTCGTGTAAAGGAGAAGTTATGCCGTTAGTGACAACAAAAAAAATGTTTGAAATGGCGTACAAGAACGGGTATGCCGTTGGTGCGTTCAACGTCAACAATATGGAAATCACGCAGGGTATCGTGGAAGCCATCGTGGAAGAAAAGGCTCCCCTGATTCTGCAGATCAGCAAGGGCGCCCGCGATTATGCCAAGATGAGCTATCTTCGCGCCATTATTGATGTTGCGGTCAAGGAAAACCCGCAGATTCCGATCTGCATGCATCTGGATCACGGGGACACCTTCGAAATCTGCAAGCAGTGCGTGGATGACGGATTTACCTCAGTCATGATTGATGCGTCGCATCATCCGTTCGAGGAAAACGTCAAAATCACCAAGCAGGTCGTCGAATATGCCCATGCTCACGGCGTGGTGGTGGAAGCCGAACTCGGACAGCTCGGCGGTATCGAAGAACATGTTGCCGGCGTGGACGATGTGATGGCTCACCTGACCGACCCCGCCCAGGCGGAAGACTTCGTCAAGCGGACCGGCTGCGATTCACTGGCGGTGGCCATCGGCACCAGCCACGG
>DLFY01000002.1 GCA_002482415.1 Phycisphaerales bacterium UBA7708 | reverse complement strand
CCGATGGTGTTCATCTGTGTCCAGATCAGAGGGTAGGTTTTGGGCTGAAACGAGGTGGCGAGCATGCATTTGGAGGCGGCAAAAATAAATCGAGAAAATCTCCCCAGATTGTTGACGCCTTGTATCCATTTGTCAATAAATGCCAAAATCATTAGGAACTATACTCTCAGGTTAATTTATTAATAAGATAGTATCGGCCTTTTTTAGTTCGTTTTTCATTTTTTCTGGAGAAGATTCTCAGCAGGAATAAATGAATTGTTAAAATGGGTAATAATGTTTTTTTTACGAACAAATTTTCCGCGTCCCACTTCACTTTTTGCCTGTTTTTATAAGACCTGAATGGAGTAAGTTACTATCTTATTATTGCATAAGTTGTTGAAATGAATGAAGATACACATCTTTTTGGTGTCTCAAGAAAGATTCTTTTTATATTCTCTATATATCCCAAATTAACTAAAGAATTTTTTGTCGAGCTTCCGATAGTTACCCATAGCTTAAAAGTTGCCCATATTCACAATGGAATGTGAAGTTGAGGCCGGAAAAGGTAAACAAGAAAAAGCTGGATAAGAGAGAGGTTAATTATGGTCAAGGAATATGTTCTNNGTTCTCGAACGGTATCTGAATTCACTTCTGGATGGCAACCGCATTGAATGTCGCTCGATCATTGAGGAAGTCTTGCAGACCGGCACTCCAGCCAATCGCGTTTACGTCGATATTATCTGGCCGATTATGGTCGAAATCGACCGCCTCTATCGCCATGGCCAGATCGATTCGGCACAGGAAGCTTTTGCGTCCCGCATTAACCGCACGATTGTCAACCAGTTACAGAATAAACTCCCCCGCAAATCCGGAAAAGCCAGGAAAGTCGTTGTTTGTTCAGCCAACAATGAAAAAGCAGAATTAGGCGGTCAGATGATTGCTGATTTATTCGAAAGCGACGGCTGGGACGCCCGTTTTCTGGGCGGCACCGTCAGCAACGACGATGTGATGACCTTCATCCATTCCTTCAAGCCCTCCATGCTTGTCATTTA
The DNA here is from genome assembly GCA_002482415.1 of Phycisphaerales bacterium UBA7708. Classification (GTDB taxonomy): domain Bacteria; phylum Planctomycetota; class Phycisphaerae; order Sedimentisphaerales; family Anaerohalosphaeraceae; genus Anaeroglomus. The sequence goes on along the minus strand of DLFY01000002.1, from coordinate 8,944 downwards.
CGGCATCGACGGCAAAGACGCTCCCTCCGTACGTCAGTTAATTGATACGATTCGTTCGGTCAATGCGTTTCCGGACATGCGGATTATGCTGTCCGGCGGCGTTTTCGGCAGGGCGGAAGGCCTGTGGGAAGAAATCGGCGCCGATATGTATGCCGAAAATGCCACGGAGGCCATTACCTTCGCCAATGCCAATCCCCAGGCGATTCCTGCACCGGTTCGAACCATCAAACAGCGCTCACGGGCTGCGGAAAATCAGGATGAACTTTTAGTAGAAACCGTCTGATAATGCAGTATAATAGACAAGGCTGGAAGCGATTCCAGCCTTTTTCAATGTGACAAAATTGTCGCAAAACCGGGCCTGATTTACATCGGAAATCCAGGCAGCAATCGCCAGAAAGCCACGGTTAAAACAATAAGAGATAAGGCAGGTCCGGATATGAAAAATTAACGATATTCTTATTGCATTCTGAATCGAGCAAAGCTATAAGAGTTACTTTGTTTATTATGAAAAAACAGGTATTGGTTTAATCAGGTAACAAAACTATGATACTTACGCAAATTCTTCAGCCCAGTTGCATTTGCGCTCCGCTGAAAAGCAAAGACAAAGAATCGGTTATTGAAGAACTGGTAACAGTGTTAGCCTCGGCAGGGCAGGTCAAGGACGCCAATGCTGCTCTGGAAGCGGTGATGGAACGCGAACAGACCCGCAGCACCGGTATCGGCTCAGGCATCGCCATTCCTCACGGCAAATGCACCGCCGTCAAGGAATTGGTTATGGCCGTGGGCATTGCGGCTCAGCCGGTTGATTTTGCCAGTATCGACAACAAGCCGGTCAATATTGTGGTGATGCTGATTTCCCCGCCGGATAAAACCGGTCCTCATATTCAGGCCCTTGCCCGCATCAGCCGGCTGCTGCTGGATGACCAGTTTAAGACCAAGCTGGAAAAGGTCACTTCACCGGAAGAGGCGTATCAGCTTATCAGTGCCAAGGAAACTGAGTAAATATAAAAACGGCAAAGGTATGTCTTGTAAGTATTGAAGGATATGCCGTTATCAGTATAATTTGACGTGTTACTTATCAAGAAAAGCAGGCTTTTGAGGTCTGCTTTTCTTTTTTATGCGCTGTAAGCGTAGCGCAGTACTTCATTTACAATTCTCAATACAACACGGATAAGGGGAAAAAAGATAGTTCGAGTGGTATTTTTTGCCGATAGAAGATAAAATGGGTATCTTAAATGAGGCTATTTCATGATTGATGCGTTTTGGACACGATGGCGAGTACGCAGGCTATACAAGGCCGATCAGGCCCTTGCGGGCAAATGGCTGGATGATTATGCCGGCTGGCTGTATCGGCGGGCCTGGTACTGTACCGGCCAAAATGAACCGGAAGCCCATCGGATTTTATCACAAACCCTGTCTGCGGCAGCGGGGCGAATTGTTGACTATCTGGGGCTGTCGGTTCCCATGTCTGAATGGCTGCTGGGATTGTATCTGACGACCGAAGAATCCCATAAAGCAGACTTTTCCCGGCTGCAGGATTCTGCTGTTCAGGCGATTGTCCGAACCATTACCAGTCAGCCCATTCAGGAGAACGCCGTAGCCCGGGAGAAATTGCTGCAGGCCTGCCAGTGTGCCCTTGCCTTGCTGGGTCGGGACGATCAGGAGATTCTGGTCAGCCGGTATCTTCGCATGGACACTCCGGCTCAGATGGCCGCGGCTCATGAGATGGACTCGACCCAGATGCAGGGATTATTATATCGGGCCAGGCATGCCTTTCGCCGCACGCTCGAATCGCTGACCGGCACGGCCAGCAACGAGATGAACAGGGCTGCCCAGGACAGTATGGAGGTGCTTGAGGCCAATCTGGAAAACCTGTTTCAATCCCTTGGGGCGGCTCCGAGGATCAATCCGGACGAGATGAACACGATTCGCGCAACGGTGCTCGAAATCCTGTCGAAACACAAGCCGGGATCGTCGTTTTCGCTGTTTTCATGGAAAAGTCTTATTGCCGCAGCAATTGGGATATTGATTGTTATTGCAGTTCTCCTTTGGCGGTCCGGCACTGATACCGAAGCTGCCAATCCTGAGCCGACCGGAAGTACCACAAAAAATACCTCGTCTTCTGCAAACAAGAATACGCCCACACCGGTTGATATGGGGCAGGAGATGAAACTGGCCTTTGAACTGGGCGAGAAAAAAGATATTGAAGGGCTGATTCGGATTATGCAAACAGGCTCCTATCCGGTTCAGCTCATTGCTGCCAAATATCTTGGTCAATTCGCTGATAAGTCCGCCATTAACGCCCTCGATCAGGCCGCCCAGAAATGGTATGCCCACGAGACCAACGAAACCAATCCTTTTATCGAAGCGATCAAGGCGATAGAAAATCGAGCGAAGGTCCGGCAGCGTCTGGAGGCCGAACTCGAAAAAATCAAGGCCCAGCAGACCGTGGAGAAATCGACTGAGCAGGAAGAAGAATCTTCTTTGCCCGAAACCGCAGAACCAAATCAGCCTGAAACGGAGCCGAATAAAGCGGAAGTTGTCCCGAACATAACTGAGACTCCGACCCCGATATTTCAGCAGCCCGATCCGGTTGTGCCGGAGGAACTTGTCCCGGTGCAGGATATCCCGATAACTGACCCGAATCTTGTGATTCCGCAGGAAGAAGGGGTGGAGGCTGAGCCCGATGTCAGTCTGCCTGTGCCTGATCCCAATTTAATTAACGATGAACTGGTCCAGTAAATCCATACATTTTGTCATCGTCCAAGCCATTTTTGTCATTTTAGTTGCGATGGCGGGATGCACTACAGCCAGCGATTCCAGCCATCCCGGACAAATGGCCGCTGACTCTCCCCCCTGTCCTATGGCCTGGATTGGCCCCAGTGCAGACGGTTCCCATTTTATTGAAATGCCATCCGGCCAGCGATTTGTCGTTTGGGGAGTCAATTATGACCATGATGATCAAGGGCGGCTTCTGGAGGATTACTGGCAGCAATGGGATGTGGTCGAGGAGGATTTCCGCGAGATCAAATCACTTGGAGCCAATGTCGTTCGCATCCATCTGCAACTGGGTCAATTCATGCGTACTGCCCAAGACCCAAACCGTGTTTCGCTTGACTATCTTCAACGCCTTGTCCGGCTGGCCGAAGAGACCGGCCTTTATCTGGATATCACCGGGCTGGCCTGTTATCATAAAGCCCGGACGCCGGCCTGGTATGATGCCCTGAATGAATCCCGGCGATGGGAAGTGCAGGCCCGTTTCTGGCAGGCAGTCGCCCGCGTTTGTGCCAAAAGCCCGGCGATATTCTGCTACGACCTGATGAATGAACCCGTCCTGCCCGGGGCGGACAAAATAGAAACCGACTGGCTGCTGGGTGAGTTTGGCGGCAGTCATTTTGTTCAGCGGATATCCCTGGATCTGGCGGGCCGTTCACGGGAACAGGTTGCCAGGGCCTGGGTTGACACACTGACGACAGCGATTCGCAGCCAGGATACACGGCACATGATTACGGTGGGAGTAATTCCCTGGGCGATGGTCTTCCCCAAAGCCAAGCCCATTTTTTATGCCGAACAAGTCGGAGGGAATCTGGATTTTGTCAGCGTGCATGTTTATCCGGAAAAAGGCCAGATCGACAAGGCCATCGAGGCCTTGAAGGTGTATCACATCGGCAAGCCGCTGGTTGTGGAAGAGATGTTCCCTCTGCAATGCAGCATTGAAGAACTGGATGCCTTTGTCGAGGCTTCGCGGGAATTTACCGATGGCTGGATGAGTTTTTACTGGGGCAAGACGATTGAACAGTACCAGAAGGAACAGGAGATCACTGCGGCTATTGTCAGTGCGTGGCTGACGTATTTTAAAACCAAATCCGCGGAGATAGTGACAATGCAGCCATAGCTGCGCCGATTGGGTATTGCTTGACAAAACCAAACGGGGCGATAAGCTGGTTGCGTAGAGAGATGATATACCCAACGGGTATGATTATTCCGCGAGCAAAAGAAGCAAGTGGTTAATGCTGCCGTACTTAGCCGCGACGAAACGGAAATTTTCAAGTAAGATCAGTATAGATTCGGCTGTGTCTTTTGCTGTGATATGAGCTGCGAGCAGTGAAAATGGATTGTTTAGGAACAGATTCAAGGAAAGGACTTATGATAAGTCGTATATTCCCCTTTAAGCCTGTTTTTCTCGGACTTTGCCTGGCGGCCAGTCTCGGTTTGGCACAGGAGCCGGTTTTTAAAGAAAAAATCACCCCGCCGGAGGGTTTTGAGTGGGTGGACGGGCCTGCAAAGACCAATCCCGTCGTGCCGGTGTTTGTCAAAAACGCCGACCCATCCGATACGGACCAGCCTGTGCAGCTTTTATCGGTGGCCGAAGGCCCGGACCCGAGACGGTTTACTCCGCCGCGACATTACATCTGTATGCGGACCGATAGACCGCTGGTTATTGATGGACGACTGGACGAGCCGGCCTGGGCCAAGGCCCTGTGGTCGGAACCCTTTGCCGACATTCGCGGGTACCTGTCAACCCGTGTTCCGATGTACACAACCCGGATGAAGCTGCTCTGGGATGACAAATACCTGTATATTGCTGCACAACTGGATGATCCCCATGTCTGGGCGACTCTGAAAGAACGCAATAGTGTGATTTTTCATGACAATGATTTTGAGGTGTTTATTGATCCCGATGCCGACAGCCATCATTATTTTGAATTTGAGATCAATGCCCTCAATACCGTCTGGAATTTGTTTCTGGATAAACCCTATAAAAATGGCGGCACGCCGAGAATTCGCGAGATGGCCGGGCAGAAAACCGCTGTCCATGTTCGGGGCACCCTGAACAATCCTACCGATAAAGACGTCTGCTGGCAGGTCGAACTGGCCTTTCCATTTGCGGCGATGAAAGACTATGCCGGCAGGGCGTGCCCTCCCCGGGATGGCGACCAGTGGCGGATGAATTTCTCCCGGGTTCAGTGGCGAGTGGAGATTGTGGATGGTCAATACCGCAGAATCCCGCCGCACGGCGATCCCGCCGCCCTGGGCAGGGAAGATAACTGGGTCTGGTCTCCGCAGGGTGTGGTCAATATGCACCGGCCGGAAACCTGGGGTTATGTGCAGTTCTCGAGTCTGCCGGCAGGAGAAGAGGTTGATTTTGTACCGGACCCGACTGAGTGGGCGCGTTATGAGCTGCATCGGGTCTTGTATGCCCAGACCTGGCACTACCTGAATTTCGGAGGCTATGCTGATTCGCTCGAATTACTGGGGCTGGATTCAACGCCGCCGATGTTTGCTGTTAAATCCATTCAAATCGAAGCCGGACCGGGTGCATTTAAGGCCTCTGTTCAATTGCATCTGCCGGATATGACCTGGCGTACCCTGAGCATTGATCAGGATGCCAGGATCGTATTGTCTGAAAAAACCATGCAGGGCAAGGGCTATGAATAATTTGGATGATAAGCACAAAAATACTTCGCCTGCGGCATGGATTCCCCTGTGGCTTAAGGTACTGCTGGGGATGGCGGCCTTTGTGGTCGTGGTGGCAGGAATGAAGGCGGCGGCAGGGCTTCTGGTTCCGTTTCTGCTGGCGATATTCCTGGCTATCATCAGCACCCCGGCCCTCATCTGGCTGCAGCATATCGGGATTCGTCCCGTATTTGCCATCATTATCATCACGTTGATTTTATTGACGGCTGGAATCTTTGTCGGGGCGATTCTGGCTCAATCCCTGCCGGCGTTTGCCAAATCGCTGCCGGAATACAGCAGCAAGCTTCAGGAGAATATTGATGTATTTTGTGTCTGGCTGCAAAGCAAGGGGATTCATGTGGAAAACAGGCATATTCTGCAGTATTTCAAGCCTGATTCGGCGATGAAAATCTTCGGTGATTTGCTCAGTCAGCTCGGAAACTTGATGAAGAAGGGTTTTTTGATTTTTCTGACTCTGGTGTTTATTCTGCTGGAAGCGTCGATCTTTGAAGTCAAACTGCGGAGTGCCCTGCGAAATCCTGACCAGTCTCTGCAGCGGCTGGCGAAAATTACAAACGACGTCAAGATGTACCTGGCGGTCAAGACCGCAATCAGCCTGGTGACCGGAATCCTGGCGACGATTCTGCTGATGGCAGTGGGGGTGGATTATGCAGTCTTTTGGGGATTGCTGACGTTTGTGCTGAATTTTGTGCCTAATATCGGTTCGATTCTTGCGGCGATTCCGCCCATCCTTCTGGCGCTGATTCAATTAACCCCCGGCAGTACAATTATCGTTGCTGCTGGTTATCTGGTGATCAATGTTTCATTGGGTAATTTTCTGGAACCCCGGCTGGTNNGTCGGGCAGCGGCTGGGATTATCCACGCTGGTTGTGTTTATGTCGTTGGTATTCTGGGGCTGGGTGCTTGGGCCTGTGGGGATGCTGCTGTCGGTTCCATTGACCATGACGACCAAGATTGTGCTGCAGAGCAACGACGATACCCGCTGGATTGCCATTATGCTCGGCTCGGGGCCCGCAGTACCCAAAAGGAAAAAACTGCGTGCCCAGTCATCAGGGCATTCCGTGCAGTCTTGACAGGCGATATTGACGAGGGGTCATTCCTGTCTTTTTCTTGAAGATACGGTGGAAATAATACACATTGGGGTATCCCACACGAGCGGCAATCTCGTTGCAGCGAAGCGGTGTGGATCGCAGCAGACTTTGAGCAGCTTCCAGCCGCAGGTTCTGCTGATGCACAAGGGGGGAGACACGAAACGCATCGATGAACATCCGGAACAGATGACGGTCCGACATGTGGACCATCGATGTCAGCTCTTCGATGCGTATGGGTTCCGAGAAATGGTCTTCAATATATTGCCGCACCTGGACGACGCGTTCATCCAGATGGGTGTGCAGGGAGTCGTTTTTCTGCGAGCAGCAGTGCGACACGACAATCTCAAATATCCGGGCCAGACTGCGGCTTGCATGATAAGCAGACAATAAAGACCTGCTTTCAAGAAAATCAGTGATTTGAATCATTAAAATATGGAGTTCATCGGCCACGTCTTTGGATAATTGTATCTGGGGCATGAGTTGAATCGTTGCGCCAATATGACGCGACAGGACTTGTTCAAACGGCAACGTCAAAGAGGCCCCCTCAGGCGACTCGAAAGAGAAGGTAATCTCGGAATACTTGCTTTTGCCCCAAGCGGTGACAAAATCGTGGGATTGGCCGGGGGAAATAATCACAAAAGTGCCCGGCCGGGCATTTTGCTTGCGTCCGTGCAGTGAATAATATCCTGTCGAATGGGCATATAAGACCATGTGATAGACGTCATGGGTGTGCTCGCAGAATGTTTCAATTCTTCCGGTGGGGCGGTCCTGGTCCACGGTGGTATGGTGAAATACAGGGTAGTATATCTCTTTAATATCCTGTATAATAAGGGCTTGCGGGTAAGTCCTTGCACTTCGTGTTCGTACATATCGGTACATTTGGCACTATTGGATAATAAATCTGCAATATTGTGCATTTTAACAAAATATAGAGTCATTATACTATATATAGCTATTTTGTACAATGGATATTTCCGCCCAGCAGAACCCTGGTTAATCCAGCGGAAACGCCGGATGGCACAGTGAATGTGTTTTCGGGGAAACACATGGCGTTTTTGTGTAGTCTTCAGATGTAATTGCAATGCGAGCCATATTAACCAATGTCCGTTTTGCAGGGCCTGATCCAAACAGCAGCATGGAGTTTTCAAACGATTCACGATTCGTATTGGCAGGAATTACAGATGAGGGTTTATCAGATAGTGCCATACTGCGAGCCGCCATGAGAGGGACAGGGAATTCATCATTCAGGAGAGGTCCAGGGTCATTGTACCGTGATTCAGCACAGAATCAGAAGATGATAAAAAACAGGAGAAAAGAACATGAAGCCCAAAAAGAACATCATTTTTATGACATCGTGTTTTCTGTTGCTTTGTATTGCTGCCGCCCCCGCCGAGATTTTCAAGCTGGATGTGGGCAATTCCACCGCTGCAGGTGAACTGGAATCGGGCTTTACCGCCTTTACGACCGGCACCAGCGGCAATGTGTTTAATGGGGTCAAGGTCACTTTTTCGGGAACACTGGCAGCACGCCGCCGCACAAATCCCACCGGGATTGCCCTGGAACAGATCATGCGGGATTTTATCTTCGGCAACAACAGTGATGTTACTATCACCCTGGAAGGGCTTGAGGCCGGCAAACTGTATGATGTGACGATGTATTCATTTGATACCGACAGCAACGGCACGCGACAGGCCGTATGGACCGGCAACAGCCAGCCGCTGTTTACCACCATCTTCAAGGGGGAAGATGTACCAACCACACCTGACAATTACCGATTCAGCGGGACTGTACGCAGTGATGCAAATGGGACGCTCATCCTGAAAGGAGTTCGAGGTCCCCAGCAGGCCTCCGGTCAGAACAACTATTGCTTTATCAATGCGCTTATCCTCGAAAAGGGTGACCAGTGTACCAACAATGCTCCGGCTGTGCAGCTTGCGTCGTATCACACCGTCAATTTGGCGGCGAGCAATTCCATTCAGTTGGATGTGACCGCAACCGATGACGGCAAACCGTATCTGGAAGGATGCACTCAGGAAAATCCGGATGTGGGCACGCCTTATGGACTCAGTTTTGAATGGTCCCAGCTCTCAGGCCCCGTCGCGGCTCAATTTGACAGCACGGCGGCGATGGATCCTGTTGTTACCTTCACGCAGCACGGAACGTATACCTTCCAGGTTCGTGTGAGTGATGGTCCGCTGGGCGCCGGCCTGCAGGATGGCAAGGAGACCGTCGTAACCTCCATGGTGCGCGTCAAGAATCCGGCGACCGATGATTTCCTGCTGGCTCACTGGGATATGGAAGACGCCAGTGGTACGACTGTCCTGGATAAGGCCAATGGGTATAACGGGGTCTTTACCGATTCCCCGGCCCGTGAC
>DLFY01000162.1 GCA_002482415.1 Phycisphaerales bacterium UBA7708 | reverse complement strand
TCTTGTTGTGAAGTGCATCGCTGCTTTCACTTACAACGGGTGCAGCAGGATTCTCAATCTTCTCAATAAGGCTGCTTTGCTGTTTATATAAATTCTGTATCGTGTTTTTCTTTAATCCATTGGCTTCGACGATCTGAGACGATACAGGTTGTGTTTGTTCGGTCTGATTTTGAGGAGCTTGGATTTGGGGTGCTTGAATTTGGGGTGCTTGATTGTGAAACGTTTTATTTTCGATAGTTTGATTGCCAATCACCATCCCATTCATTTTTGTCAAATTATCGTTTTGCCCTGCCTGATATCTGGTATTGTCCGACTGACCTGTTGGCATTACCGGAATAGAGTCTTTATCGGCTTTGATTTGCGGAGCTGCGATTACGGAAGCATCCACCTTATTGACTTTATTGGTTAATACACTTTGCAGCTCTGAATTGTCGGCTTTCGAGGTGTTTTCGGCAGAACCGGTAAAAACTTGTTTATCCGCATTATTTTGCAGGATATTGGAATCCAAGACTTTCGTTGTTTCTGCGGGAGCTGTAATTTTTGCGTTATGAACCAGACGTACATAATCCTGTTTAGAATTGGAATGCGATGCAGCCTGGGATTGCTCCGCAAGGTAATCAGCCCGTATCAGCGACGCAGGATTCAGCGCGGACGGCTGGGCAACCGCAGTGTCGGATGTCTGGTTTGATATTCCGGCCTGCCCTTCGTGCGATGTAACCATCTGCTGGTCTATCGTCGCGGATTGCGGCTCCTTTTCCGGGTTTTGNNCTCCCAATTATTATGATCCTGCATGCGCCTCTTTAATATCCGCTTGAAATCCGTGACCTCTTTGGCATCTGAACTTTCGCCTTCAGTCTCGCTTTCAGGCTCGATAACCGCTTTTTCCTGAGGCGATGTCGTTTTCTCAAACGCTGAGTTTCGCAAAGAATCCGTGGATAGACTCTCTCCGCCAGCACGTACCGGCTGATTGAGAATCTGACCTAAATTTACTGCCATTTCTACCATGCCTGCTCCATATAAATAGACTATATTATGGATTGCAATTCTAATGCCATGTCTTCCAGAATTGTATCTGATATAGTCATAAGTTATTTATCATAAATATGTTATCAATATTTTTAAGCCCCCTGCAATTTCTTCTAATTGCTATTGTATGCTTTTGAGGAGAAGTAATATCTGTATGAAAGGTAAACATTTCCTATTTCGCATATCTATATCTGATATATCTGCATATATTTTCTGAAATTTGTTAGAAATCTCAAAAATACTATCCACTATTTCTGTTTGGGCCACGGCATCTTTATGTCCCTGCGGCAGAAGGGCATCATACCATTTCTCTCAGGGGAGACGAGGGTCGGTCCCCTGAGTGATTTGTTTTGTATATAATTCCTGGCTGGTAAACAGGGATTACGCTACCGGGCAACCGTGTGACAGCCACAACGAGAGGATGGATGCTGCTTCTATGAAAACTGATTTTGTATTGGGGTATGAATATGCCTGTTATCTGTGGCGAAGGGCTGATCTTGAATCCACGCCCTGTAACATCCACCGCGTCGCCCAGATTTTAACCGAGGCTGGAATTCATGTTTTCGAGATCAATCCAGACGGCTGGCTGCGATGCGAGCCTCGCCCACTGGGTGTTCGAGAAGCCTTAACGGGGGAATTTACGGATCATTATCTGTGCGGCACCGATTATCCCCCGGAAACTCCCGGCATGGTTTTGAAGAAAATTGCCGACAAAGGCATTCCAGTGACCTCCATTTTGTGAGCTATGATAAACACCCTGCTGTCCACTTTTCGTCCGGGGGGGGTATGTCTGTGGGGCTGACTGGAAAAACAGAGATTTGTCTGCATAGAACAAGCGATGTGTCAGTATAAATACCTATCTATGCAACATTTTGCATGAAAAAATATTTTATTTTTTTATCAACCTTTAATGCATCTCTATCGGCTATTATAGTGTGAGTACATGGGAGAGTGATGAATCTGATGGGAAATGCGTTTAGGGAGAAACTTTGTGTTCTGCACCCCCCTGCTAACAGATTCATTCCGTTATTTTCAACCTTTTTGAAAGACATATTGGTATGAGACGATTAGCTTTTTTACTTGCTTTAGCATGTCTGTGGGAATGGAGTGCGGCCACGGTTTTTGTCCGTCCGTGCACGGAGGATTTATCAACACTGACTCATCGCGATATCATGGTGGGACAGGAATACCCTCTGCTGGTCTATGCTGACGCCAATGATTTATGGAGCGGCGGCCTGTTCATTGCCGATGCGTTCCGCAGCCGCGGTTCTCTGCACGCCCGGAATAAAGACCCCAACTCCCGGGACTGGACCGGCAGCCATCTGGATGCAGCCGGTCTTGATGCCCGTGTCATTGAATGGAATGATTCGGCCATGTCAGGATTTGATTTCTATAATGATGTGACCAAGCGTCGCCCGGGACACTGGTTTATTGTGGACTATCGGGCAGACAAACCGGGAACCTGCAGGATTGATTTTTTTCAGCATCACCTTTCCTGGACGGTACCGGACCCGAACCACGCTATTGTTTTTGAGAATATTGCCAATCGCGACCTGGATCGCAGCGAGATGGTTAATTTTCAGGATTTTAGCCTGTTTTCGCACCACTGGCTCGCACAGGACTGCACCGAGCCATCCTGGTGCTACGGTGCCGACATTGATCAGGACGGGCAGGTCGGAATCGAAGACATTGTCCTGTTTGCCGAATACTGGCTGTGGGGAACCCCCAACTGGCGGCGGGCCGAACAGATTATCCCGGAAGAACCCAATCTTGTGTACGCCGTCCGCGATGCCAATGATCTGCCGGAAATCACCCTGCTCGTGGGATCCAGCAGGACTCTTTATCTGACCCAGAAAGCCAACGGCGAGAGCGTCAATATCTTCTCGCTGGAAGTCAATATCTCCGATCCCAACCTCGGCATCATCGACAACACCGAAAGGGATCCCAACAATCCGGCCATCGGTACAGCGTGCATTCTGATCGGCCCGCGAGACACTTGGTTCGATTATTTCGGGCCGGGCTATGAGCAGCCTGAAGGGATTTACATGCTGGGCGTCAGTATGTGGGAGCCGATTGACGACGGCGCCCTGGCCAGCTTTGTTTATACCGCGACACAGCCCGGAGATGTGGTCCTGTCATTGATGCACGAAAACATCTACCCGGCCAGGCTGGAATCGCTGCTGATTCATCAGATTATGCCGCCGACGGCTTCATCCGCTTCGGTCGCAGAAACCGTGGGACTGCTGGAAGAAATCTATGACAGCAGCGAAGAATTGCAGTCCAGCATCGCACCGACGGAATGGAATTCGTTTATTGAATCCGTTATCGAATCCGCGGATCCGAACCAATAATAACCCCTCATACGACTATTTAAATAAAGGTGATTTATGATTAAACAAGCAGCAGTTCTGGTTCTTTGTCTGAGCGGCGTCCTCTGGGCCGACCGGACCTTATCGTCCGCCGAAACAACGGCATTACTCAAAGCCCTGACCGACAATCCCCGACTGACGTGGCTTCCAGCCGGGACCATTCAGGCCAGCCACCTGGAATATCACGATGTCGAAAAAGTCCTTATTGAATCGTCGGAGACCATTGCCAGCAATGGAACCCAGTTCCGCTGGGAAATCCTGCTCAACAATGCGGACCCCAACACAACCCAGTCCATCCGTACCACGTACAGTCTGTCCGGAGACATTGATGTGCAGGCCAATCAGCACCGTATTTTCGGCTGGGACGGCAGCAAAGCGATTCGCTACTACAAATCCGCCGGACAGGCCATGATTGAAAACGGCACGCCCGAGTTAATCGGCGGCCCGTTCAGCGCCGGAATCATCCCGTGGGGGCATGGCTTTTACACACTGACCAATCTTTCCCGGTGTGCTGCCAGTGCGGTCGAACAGGTCAATGACGGGAAGACCACCATCAAGCTGCAGCTTACCCCCCCGGATACCGCAGGCTCATTTCAGATGACTTTTCTGCTCGATCCAGCACGACAGTACAGCGTAATGACCTTTGAGATGGAAGACCCGCAGTATTCCAAAATACGACAGACCTATCGCAATTATGTCCAGATCAACCAGAAGTGGGTCCCGACCATTATCACTATCGAACGATTTCTGAAGCAGCCTTACGGCCTTCAGCTCAGTTCCTATGATGACTGGAAGCTGGATTTAATTACACCCGAGATTCCCGACTGCAACTCGCTGAGTATTGAATTCGACACGGGGACGCTGGTGGAAATAAAGCCCTCACAGACATCTCGTACTATTCTGTATCACGCTGCCGATAAAGCTAAAATCAATGAGCTTCTGGCTGAAAAGATATCCCTCCTGACTCAATCTGCAATCGAACATACCAATTGTGCGACTGTTGCAGCCTCTTTTGTGGCTAAAAAGTTCTCCCGTTCCGTAGCCGCTGAACAATTGAACCTGATCGCATCCTCTGAAAACCAGATGACCAGTCTGTTTCAGCTCAAACAGACATTGGAAGAAGCAGGGTTGTCCTGCCTGGCCGTGGAAACCGACCTGGAAACCCTCCGACAAGCAAACAACTGCCAGGCCGTTCTGCATCTGCCTGTATCCAGCCATTACATCATCCTGGATCATATCGATGACCAGTATGTCTGGACCATCGATCTGACCAATCGCAAATTCTACTACCGTACCGCCATCAGCGAATTCAAAAAACAATGGACAACCGGCACGGCCCTGCTGGTCTCCGACCAGCCGCAAAACCTGCCCGCCCAGCAGATCAATCCCATCTCACTGATGACACAACAGCAGATTCTCGGCGGCGATCCGGCCGGGTACTCGTGCACGGATCTGCTTCAGGTCGATTCCCGCATCGAGTGCCCGCCGAAGGTTGGGGTACTATGCGGAGGGGCTCATTACATCATCTATGAACGGATGGGATGCCAGGAAGACCCCAATGGCGGCCAGTGCTACGGAACAAACCAAATTGGCTATAGGTACGCACATTGCATAAATGACCCGTCGAATCCAACGGTATGCATTTCAAACGGTCGTTTTTACACCCGCAATATTCGAGCTTGCCAATAATCTTTCTTCTAAAATATTTTTGTCTGGTCTTGAATTTTTTGACCTGTTTCTGGTATAGTATCAGAAACAGGTCTTTTTATTAACAAACATACTGGATATAATGAATNNGTTTACTGGGAATCACCCTCCCAGCCATCCGACTCTGCAAGCAAAGAGTCCTGTCGTTATCCTGCACCTCCAATCTCCACCAACTTTCCATGACTCTCAATGCGTATGCAAATGATTGTTCCAGCTATCCTTATGGTTTTTCTGATTTGCCGGGGATGCAATCCGCACATGCCGAGGAACAAACAGGCGATGCAACCAAGGACTGGCCGGGCAGGTGGTGGTCTGATTCCATCGGTCAAGTTATCAAATCATCGACGATGATGGATTGTCCCGGCTCAAAAGAGAACTGGCTCTATAAAGACTTATGCGGAAATTATGGCGTCAATTATTCGATTTGTAAAATATCCCCCCTTTCACCCAAAGAAACTGAATTCGTTGGAAAACCGCTTCAACCTACTCAGGTTCGCCACCCTTCTGAGGTTATCCTGGTCATGGATGCCGGCTACAGCCTGATAAGCTGGAAAGCAGCCATAGCGGCCCCGTCCGCTTCGCTTGAAGTTCCCAAACGAAATCCCTGGTTTTATGTGCCGGGACTGACTTCGGTCAACGAACAAAAAACGATTGATTCAGAGAAAATGGACGATGCCCTTTCGGGTCGCCATCCGGGTAAAACCGTCAATATCGGATTCTGTGACGGCCACGTAAGTCCATTGGATGCCGAGTCGCTGGCCGTGGAACGACTGCCGGACGCCCAAACCAAACCGAATTATCGATACTGGTCTCCATAGACTGGGCATAAATGGGGATTATTATTTCGTTCCCTGATACCGGGGAAAGACTTTCTGAATTTCATCAACAAGGGCCGCAGTGCCGGGATAATCAACTACCATTTGCATCATCAACTGCTCTTCCTGGCCCGATAGTTGTTCCCACCATTCAATCCGCTCCGGCAGCAGAGTGGATGCATTCAGAAATCCCCGCCACCGGCGAGCAATCTGCGTCGAACTGTCTTGCTGTCCCCATTTCAGATCATAGACCTGCTGTCCCGGCCGAACTTCGGCAAGCCCTTCGACCTGGACCCAGGAATACGCTGCAGGCAGTTCCTGGATACTGTTAAACGGCATTAAACCATATCCGTTTTGACTGGCCTGGAAAGGCGGAAGTGAAGTCTGTTTGACAGGCTCCTGTGAAATGGAATCGGAGTTGAGCATCGTTTTATTATCCAAATCCCACAGTGTCGCGTTTTCAGGATTTTGATACATTTGAATCCGGAGTTCTCGTGAAATCAGAATGGTTTGAACAGGCAGCGTCTGTTCCGGCACAAAAATCTGAATGCGGCAGTTGGTAAGCTGTTCGACCGCCTGATAAACCTGTCTTAATGCAATACCTTCGGCAGAAGGGACCGACAGAAAACAGACTGAAATTACCATTAAAATGCTGGCGGCAAGACCGGCACGAATCCAGACCCGGCGGGATACCCATCCGTCCTGCTGCACGGATTGCTGTGTATCCCTGACGGCGGAAAGCTGTTTGACCTGCACCTGAATGTGTCCGTCTGAATCAAGAACTGCCCGGGTATAAACGCCGGATTTTTCTGAATTTCTGATTTGATCGAAAACACCAACAATATCCTGCGGCAACGCTTCCCCAAGCGGCTGTCCCGCCAGATGCACAACCGCCTGTTCCATCTGCTCAGCGGTTAATCGCATCTCCTGAAGCCGCTCAAGCTGGTTCCGACAGGTTTGGCAATGCTCCAGGTGGGCCGTGACAGGGGTCAGCACCTTAATCGCCTGCCCCGGAAAACTCAACAGCGGCAGAAAAGGTTTTACTTCATCACAGCAGACCCATTCATTCAGCAGGCGATGATGCATTGCCAGATGCTGCACGTTTAAACGGATCGTTTTCGAATCGGCCTGTTCCTGCAGACAGCTCTCCAGCCTGCGGATTTCCGACTGACACGCAGGGCATCCGGAAATATGGGTATTAATCGCACTCGGTATATCCGAATGACGGCCGGACAGGGCATCATAATAATACGTCGATGCCTCTGGACATAATTGATTATTCTCCCTCATCATGGTCAGCCCTTTCTTGTATTCCTAACAAGGTTCGAACTTTTTTGAGTCCAACCGAAATATACTTTTTAACAGACTGGGGCTTGATGTTCATCAATTCAGCAACCTGCCCAATCGTATGCTGTTCACGATATCGCAGTCGAACCGCCTGGGCCTCTTTTTGGGATAAATGGCCATCCAGCGCCTTCAAAATCCGCTGAATCCTTTCATCGTAGAGTGTTTCATCCATTGTATTCGCCTTATAGATATCCGTCTGATCCTGGGCATAGCCCTTGAGCTTTTGCTGGTATCGGATATTTTTTCTCCTGTAATCTTTCGCCTT
>DLFY01000141.1:20776-25835 GCA_002482415.1 Phycisphaerales bacterium UBA7708 | reverse complement strand
TGGGTATCCCCTGCGACATATCCTGTCGGTCTTTGGGCACTTCGAGGGTCGTATCGGTCAGGGCTGACCCGCCAATCCCGGCCAGGTCGATATCGATAATCCGGTGTTCCTTCGCTCCCATCGTGGTTGCCACCCGGCAGGCGGCGGTCAGCTCCACCTCATGCCGCTGGCCATAACGGAACGACAGGGCATAGCAGGTGAAGCCTTCATTCAGGGCGATAGCCAGCGTGGTGGCCGAATCCAGACCTCCACTAACCAGAACAACGGCTTTTCGGGTATTCGTTTGGGGCATTTCCGTCTCAACTTCTTGCAAAAGTCTCAATTTCCAGTACAATAACCACCGTTACTATACCAGTTTTTGAAAAAAGGGCAATTGCATGAGCGAAAAACCGCAATTTGAGCTGTTTGATAACCCCCGGCCGGGACGGGATTATAAAATCACCATCCGATGTCCGGAATTTACCAGCGTCTGTCCCAAGACCGGGCAGCCGGACTTCGGGGTCATTACGATAGACTACACCCCCGGCCAGTCCTGTATCGAGCTGAAAAGTCTGAAGTTTTATATGCAGAGTTATCGCAATAAGGGCGTCTTTTATGAACGGCTGACCAATGAGATACTGGACGACCTTGTTGCATCCTGCAAGCCGCGGTGGATGCGTGTGACCTCGCAGTTTACCCCGCGCGGCGGGATTACCACGGATGTAACCGCAGAGTATCGAGCCGAAAAATAAAGGAGTTCAACGATGCCGATTAGTTTCCATTGCGAATGCTGTAAGCAGAAAATCAAGGCACCGGATGCGGCCGGGGGCAAGTGGGGCAGTTGTCCCTATTGCAAACACCGCTGCTATATCCCGCTGCCCAAGTCGGATGATGAGCCGGAACTGAAGCTGGCGCCGATCGATGAGGGTGAAGAAACCAAAATCGGGATGATGATGAACCAGACCTATGCCCTGACGCGGGAACTGCTGCATGAAAAGGATACTCCCGCGGAACCTGCCGGCATCGGCGGCGACAAGGCGGTCGATGAAAAAGCCGTCATCAAGATGTGCATCCTGTATCTGCGGCAGATGGCGGATGCGGAACTGGACGGAGCGGAAAAGTCCATCGCCAAGATGAAGATTTACAAGCGAACAGCCCTGCGGGTGCTGGCGTCGATGGCCCGGGCGGACAAGCCTGAGCCGGAGTTGTCGGATATCCCGGATAAGATTTTACAGGGGCTGATTCACGATGCGGAGGCTAAGCTGTCGTAAGCGGCCAAGCAATTATGATGTCGTATAATGCCTGCACAATGGATTGTGTGGGCATTTTTTATTGGATTTCTAATTTGCCAATTCGTCGGGGTGTTCAAGCTGCTTTTTGACGTAGTCGAGGAACTGGGCCGCATCGGCGCCATTGGCGATACGGTGGTCAACCGACAGATTCAGGTTCATGATCTTGCGGATCAGGATATCGCCTTTGCCGGACGGCATCGGGGTGCTGATGATCCGCCCGACACCGAGGATGCTGCACTGTCCCGGCACCACAATCGGGATAAATGAATCAATTCCCATGCCGCCCAGGTTGCTGATGGTGATGCATCCGCCAGCCAGGTCGTCGGCGGTCAGTTTGTTGTCTTTGGCGCGGGCGATGAGGTCTCGTCCGGCGGCGGCGATTTGCTCAAGCGTCTTGCCGCCGACATCCCGCACGACCGGCGCGACCAGCCCATGGCCCGCAGCGATGGCAAGGCCGATGTCGATAGTGGGCGACAGGATGATACAGTCGTGTCCCAGTTGGCCGGTCATGATGGGATATTGCTTCATGCCTCGCGCCAATGCCGCCATAATAAAATCATTGAAGGAATATTTTTCCGCGGCGGTTTTGTTGAGGCGATCCCGCAGGTCGGACAGGTCTGTGATATCGGCCCGGATGTTCAGGTAGAAGCAGGGGATATACTGCTTGGATTCGAGCATTTTATCGGCGATGATTTTCTGCCAGCGGTTCAGGGGAATTTTGGTTCCGGCGGCAATTTCCGGCAAGGGTGTTTTGGCCTCTGCAGGCAACGTGTCGATGGTGCCCAGCGGGCCGGCTACGGGGCGGATTTTGCTTAAAACCTGATCGGCCGGTGATTGGGCTGAAGCAGGCTGGCCTGTGGCGGAAACACCGGAATCCAGAGATTGATTTGCGTCTAACTCGGCTTGCAGTTTGTTCAGGACGGCGGGGTCGATGACTTCGTTGGGCTGGCTAAGCATAAAAAGCGGAGCCCCGACATCGAGAGTCTGACCTTCGGCACAGAAAATATGGCGAATTGTCCCGGCGGCGGGGGATTCAAGTTCCAGAGTTGCCTTGTCCGTTTCCAGTTCGCAGAGAATCTGCCCTTTGCCGACGGTGTGATTCAGGCCGACCTTTAAGGCGACAATCGTGGCCTGTTTCATCGCCTTGCCTAATTGCGGTAATCTGACTTCCTGTGCCATAGTGATCCAATCCTGATTCTGCTTCATTTCCGGGTCGATGTACGTTCGAAGGCGAACACCCTGCCCGCCTGGGGTTAGAAACACGAAACATAGTCAAAACATCTGGATTTTGCAAATCCTTTTTATTTTCCTGGTTTTCTTTCACAGGGTTATTTTGAAAGCCGTTCTTGTTACAAAAGAAGTATAGATAGCTGGTGAAGTTGGTTTTTTTGAATAAATATCTATATAAGAATATGCAATAGCCATAAATAGTAAATACTAAAAACTTATTTATTTATAAATAAATTTAGCCTAATTTGGGTCATGGTTTGGAATTTATATATGAGAGATGATGGTTTGTTAGGATAGGGTGATTATGGAATCGATGGGACAGGAGTCATCTAAGGATTCACGGCATACGGAATACATCCGATTGCTGATGGCCAATCACAATTTGATTCTGACCTATATTCTGATGCTGGTACCCAGTGTCCCGGATGCAGAAGATATTCTTCAGGATACGGCGGCGGTGTTGTGGGAAAAGTTTGACCAGTATGAGCCGGGGACGGATTTTGCCTCTTGGGCGGTCACGATTGCCCGATATAAAATCATGCATCTCCAGCGTGAAAAATCCAATACACGAATCAAATTTTCCTCGTCCACCATTGACACCATCTCGGAGCACCTGTCCAGTAGGAAAGAACAGGATGAGTTGTCTTCTGAACTGTTGCACAAATGCCTCAACCGGCTCAACGACAAGGATCGTAAATTGATTACAATGCGGTATCAGCTCAATATCTCGATTAAGGAACTGGCCAAACGCATCGACAGGCCCGTACAGGGATTATACAGTACCTTAACACGCATTCATACTTTCCTGATCGCGTGTGTTCAGCGTAATAAGCAGGAGGAATTGTCGTGAACAATTTGAAGGACAATCATGAACTTTGCCTCCTGGTTCTAAAATCGCTGGAGCAGGGCATCTCGGAGGAGCAGACGGCGTATCTGGAACATCGCATCGCCAGCGATCCGGAGGCCCTGGATTATTACTGCACGTGTATCAGGCTGTATGTCCAGTTGAAAAATCCGGGTCATCGACAGTTTACCCGGCAGACCGTTGATCATGAACATCTGCTGGATAACAATCTCTGGAATCAGTTGTCGGAATATGAGAAAACCGCTCCGGTTGTGGAAAAAGAGCCGCCCGCCCCGGCTGCAGTGCCGGCTAATGTACCAAAAACACCAAAATCCCGGCATCATATTCCTCTCTATACGGCAATCATTTCCATGGCAGCGCTGATTCTGATGGTTGTGTTTGTGCGAGTGGCGCCGCCGCCGGCCAGTGAGGTGGCGACGCTGACGGACAGTGTTGATGCCAAATGGCTGGGGGCGAATACTTCATTCAAGCACGGCACACGGTTGTCGACCCGGCGGGAACCCCTCGTACTGGATAAGGGATTTGCTGAAATTCTGTTTGATAATCAGGCCAGGATTGTCATTGAGGCCCCGGCGCAATTTGAGATTGCCACGCAAGATCAGGTCAACCTGATGTATGGTCGCGTTTATGCCAGCGTTCCGAAAGAGGCGCTGGGTTTTACGATTTACACGCAAAATTCCAAAATTATCGACCTTGGGACGGAATTTGGAGTCGATACGGCCATGGATGGAACGGTTGAACTCCATGTCATCAAAGGACAGACCATGCTGATTGCGGGCGGCCGGGCCGAAAAAACCATGCATACGGTTGCAAAAGGAAAAGCCTGGCGAATCTCCGGGATTACTGCAGCGGTTTCGGAAATCCCCTGCAATACGAATTATTTTGTTCGCCGGATTGATTCCGATAACAATGAAATATGGAAAGGGCAGGAGGTGGTCAGCCTGGGCGACCTTGTCATGGGCGGCAGCGGCTTTGGAACCTCCAGCGATGCGTATGCCAATTTCGATCCGATTACCGGCAAGAAAAGTGATTTTCCATACGGGGATTATCATTCGGCGACCAACACGTATCAGAAAATAACAGCCTGTCCATTCATAGACGGCATTTTTGTCCCCAATGGGAGGAATCAGGTTGTCAGTTCTGAGGGGGATGTATTTGCGGATTGTCCCGAGACCACAGGAATATTCCACAATGAGCTGAGTTTTAACAAAGACTCACGCTATTTTCCTGACATTCAGGAACGCTATATGAAGACCCGGCGTCTGGATTTTGCCTTCCTGTCTCTTTTTATGCATTCGAATCTCGGCGTGACGATTGATTTGAATGCCATTCGCAAGCATCTTGCCGGCCGGGAGCTTTACCGGTTTCGCACGACGGCAGGAACGGCGTATTCGATCAGTTATGGGAAAATCATGGGCGTTGAGGAGGGGGCGCCTGCCAGCGCTGAGTTTGACGTCTGGATTACCGTGGATGGCCGGCTTCGTGCGAAGGCTGGAAAGGTGCGATGGGACAGCCTGATTGATCTGGACGTGCCGCTGACATCCAAAGACCGATTCCTGTCTATCCTTGTGACCGACGGCGGTACGATTCGCGTGGATGGCTTTAATGCCAATCATTATGATTTGTGTTTGCTGGTGGATTCGAGATTTGAAGTCGAATCCGCCGATTAACAGACTATACCCAACGGGTATGA
>DLFY01000141.1:15357-20727 GCA_002482415.1 Phycisphaerales bacterium UBA7708 | reverse complement strand
TTTCAAGTAAGATCAGTATAAATTTCTGTGCGGTGCGTAGCTGCACGGGGTGCTTGATAGTGTCATAGAAGAAGATATGTGAATTCGATACAATAGGGAAAGGGAAAAGTCATGAGAAGCAAGGTGTTGGGTGTGTTATTGTGTTTGTGCTTCCTGGCCCCGATGGCCGCGGCCAAATGGGTCCGTTTTGAGGCTGAGGATGCGATCCTGTCCAGTCCGAACACACGCATCGATCCGTATGCGGATGCTTCCGGGGGGCAAGGGGTGCTGCTTATTAATGCCGATCCGGCGGGGACGATTGATTATGTCGTTACTATACGTGAGCCGAATACCTTCCCGATGCGCATCGGCTTTTATGCCAACGGGACAGCGGACCAGAAGTACGATTTGATTTATGTCAATGATATGACGACTGCTTTCATTGATCAGAACTGGAACTGCGGGTATTACTGGGATCCCTATCCCCGGCCCAGCAGCAAATTTGAGAGTTTCCGCGATTCCATTGCAACCTATGGAACACAGGTGCAATTCCAGCTTTTAAGCCGATGGTGGGCTGCCTGGGATGATTCCAAACGCGATATTCCAATGACTGTGAATCTGGCTGCCGGAAAGAATATCATCCGCATCAAATCCGGCTGGTCGTACACCACCCATGACTTTATCGAGCTGGATCTGCCTGACGTTGCTTATGATTCGGTTCCTGCTGATGGGGATACTGAAGTGCGCAGCACGCAGACTGCCCTGAGCTGGAAAAATCCGGCCGGCGTGACCCGGAATAAGATTTATTTCGGTCAGTCCGACTCAGAACCCAATTACCTGGATTACCAAACCAAATTAACCCAGGTGATTACCCTGAATAATCCCGGATTGGCCCCTTCGATTGCCATGCCGGCATCGCTGGTTGACGGCAAAAACTACTATTGGGTGGTCGATGGGTATGACACTCCTGCCGGCGATCCCAATTTCCCGGGTGTCGTCTGGGGATTCCAGACTCAGTTCAATGCCGCTCCGGTTGTGACCATTGAACAGCCCTATCCCTATCTTGGGCAGGGTGGAATTCCGGGTCAGGTAAGTGTTTCTCTCAATGCAGCGGTTGTGGATGAAGGCCCGATTGTCTCGTATGCATGGACACAGCTTGCCGGTCCTGCCACGGCGATCATCCATTCACCGGCCGCAGAAGATACCCTGGTGACCATCACTGAAGAAGGGCATCCCTATCAGTTTCAATTGACGGTTAGTGACGGACTGCGCAGCGGTATTGGCGTGGTTGAATTTCATGTTGACGACACCGTCTGTGAAGCCGCACTGAGGAAACCCAATACCCATAATATTGCAGATATCAATTATGACTGCCTTGTGAATATGGGAGACTTTCAGGCGATGGCTTCTGCGTGGCTGAACTGTATTGATACCGTAACCAACTGCAACTAACCGGTTTGATTAGTGCATAGATTCGTGAAAGGGAAATACTATGAAAAGCATATTATTTATAATTCTATTGTGTCTTGTTTCATTTCTGCAGGCAGGCTATATGGATACGGATAACTATTATGTCCTTGAAGACCAGGAATTAGCCGCATGGAACGGTTCTGTCGCCGCAGGAGTGACGCTGAATGTCGTATTGGATACCTGGAGTTCCAGCAACATGAATGATACCACCAGCCAGTGGTGGATGCAGTTTAATCCAACCAATGATGCCCTGCTGCCCAATGTCATGACCGGCATCGACATCAAGGGGTGGAAGATGACCGTCAATAACATTGGCACGGCACAATTTAGCATCATTCTGGGTGCAAGTACCCCGTTCAACGGCTGGTGGCAGACGGGACCCGGCGTGGGGGTTGAACCCGGAGAAACCAAAACCGTTACGATTGATATTAATGACACTTCCGGGATTCCCAATCAGAAAGACTGCACCAACCTGCTGATTATCTTCCAGTCCGGTTCCAAAATGGATTTTAAATTTAAAGTCCTGTCGGCGCACAACTATGCCTATGATCCCAGCCCTTTCCATAACACCGAAATCGATCCAACCGTATTGACTGAATTGAGCTGGAAGAATATCGAGGGCATCACAGCCAATGATGTCTATTTCGGAACTACGGTGCCGGACCCGGCCGATCCGAACCATGATGAATGGACGGAAGTTCTGCCCAAGGTCAAGACGATTCTCAATCCCTCCGCAATCGAAACGCTTGCGTTAAGTGAACTGCCGCCGCTGCAGGATAACACGGTGTATCACTGGGTTGTCGATTCGTATCGGGGAACCGTGCCGCCCGTTGAACCGAATTTCCCCGGCCAGCACTGGCAGTTTACTTCGTATATCAACCAGGCGCCGGTGGTAAGCCTTGGCGATGATCAGGTTGTCTGGTTAGGTCAGGATGGCATCCCGGGACAGGTCAATGTAACGCTGACGCCGGTTGTCAGCGATGATGACAGGCCGGTCGCGCAGGCTGAGTTGACGTATTCCTGGGCCAAAGCAAACAATTCCAATCGTATCGACAATCTGGTTTTTCCGCTGCCCGATAAACCCTCGCTGACCCTTCCGTTTACTTTGCCGGGTGTTTATGACATCAAACTGGACGTTAATGATACAAAATTAATCGGTACCGATACCGTTCGTATTACAGTCGGGACTTCGGCTTGTGATGCGGCCCGTCGGCTTCCTGACGCCCCCTGGTTTAACGGGGCCGATTTGGACCAGGACTGCCAGGTCGAGATGGCTGATCTTACGATACTGGCTTCAAACTGGCTGAACTGTGCCGATTTTATCACCAATTGTCAGTAACGATTTGCGGTTTGTGTGGCAATGAAGTTGTGATTTGTATATAATTATGAATTGGTGTGGCGGGCGACATCGGGTCGCCCGTCCTTCTGAAAACCAAACAATTTGTTTCGGAGGAAAAGAAGATGAAAAAAACAATCGTATTGTCTCTTATTGCGGTACTATGCCTCGGTCTTACATCGGCAGCCGCCACCGTCAATCTCGGCAATTTTGAAGGCACCATGGACAACTGGGAAATGCAGAGCGGGGCGACTGGGACCTATTCCACGTTTGGAGCAACCAATGGTGCCAGCTCTCTCGAAGTGGTTTTCCCCAGTAGCTGGAAGACGGTGATGAAGTTGAATATGCTATCGCAGTTGGATGTGATGAAGACCATGGAAGAGTTTAGCCTGGATCTCACCACGCGGAACGACAATGGCCAGATTCCCGCCTGGTGGCTCAATGTCATTCTTATTGTCAACAGCGAAACAGGCGGTTGGCAGGATATGGGCGATAAGTACACGGCTGGCGTACCGTGGAGCCCGAGAACAGAAACTCTGAGCTGGACAATACCCCAGAGCATCCGTGATAATTTCATCAACAATGGCGCTGGCGGCTGGGCAGAATTGTTTATTGTGACCAACTCCGGCGCCAGCGGTACTCTATGGGTGGACAACATCAATGCCACAGTCCCCGAGCCGGCCACGCTGTCGGTACTCGGACTGGGCGCTCTGGCTCTGCTCAAACGCCGCAAAGCGTAATTTGATTTTACATCCGTGGGTATGAAATCAGGCGGGCCGGCTTCCAATGTCGGCCCGCATTTTTAGAGAAACTTTCAGGCGACTGTGCTAAAAGCGATAATGGGGGATTCCGTGAAACGATATTATCAGCGATGGTTCATGAATTATTCGATTATTCTATTTCTATTCCTATTGATTGAGTCTCCGCTTTTTGCCGCAGATCTGACGATCACAGTCGATAGCGCCTCGCCGATTCGCACCATTCCAATGACAATGTACGGGGGAAACCTGACGGCCTGGGACGGGGCTCAGAATGGAAGCAATACGACCTTCAATAACCTGCTGAAAGCATCCGGTCGGAAATATATGCGATGGTGCGGCGGTTCCTGGGGCGATGCCTATCTGTGGAGTGACATGGAAGGTCCGAATAAAACCAAAACATGGATTGTCAGTTACAGTGAGACCCTTAACCTGCTGAACCTGCTCAGCCAGCCGGGCGAAACGGTGCATCCAACACTCCAGCCCATTGTCAATTTTCCTGGTATCTGGTATGGTATCCAGCATACGCATCAGGAAGCGGTTGCCGCAGCAGTTGCCTGGGTTGCTGACCAAAGTGCCCGCACACCAACGGCCCAATACTGGGAGATAGGCAATGAAACCGGAGGGCCCTGGGAGGCGGGTTATTTTGAAGGCATCAGCGGCACCTATTACGGCGATTATTTCGCCGACTTCTATCTGGGAATGAAAGCCGTCAATCCCGGCATTAAAATCGGCGCCAATGTTGAACCCTATCATGGTCTTCAGCCCTGGGGCTGGTACGAGGGATACTGGACCTATGATACGCTGGTGGCAGCGTCTGCAAAGGGCGCCATTCCTGACTTTCTGATAATCCATCAGTATCCCGGCGACGGTGAACCGGCCTCGTACAATCCGACACTCCTGAACGACAGAATTAATGAAATCGCCCAGTTTACTTCCAACCTGGATGGGATTGTAGCCGATGCCCTCGGTCCGGAGTATGTCGGACAAATACGATACTGGATGACGGAATGGGATGCGGGCAACGACGACAATGATGCCTATCGCAGAAGACAGGCCTACGTCAATGCGATGTTTCACGTTCAATATGTCATGGAAATGGCAAAGCATAATTGGGAAGGCGCCAATGCCTGGGCGCAGTGGGAATACAACAGCAGTTATTTCGTCTATCCCGTCTGGTATGTGCATCCGATGCTGATTAACCGTTTCGGACAAGATATGGTCGAAGTAACGGACACGCATTCACTCGTTCGTGCCTACGGGGCCATTGATGCGGTCGGAAATCTGACGATTCTGGCAGTCAATAACTCGCCGACACAGGATTTAACGGCCGATATCCATATCGTCGGCTTCCAGGCTGCGGCGAGCGGTCTGCAGTGGCTGGCTGAACCTGCCGGGAATATGGTTGCCGGCGGCGTAAATATCCAGGATATGGACAACATCCAAATCAACGGAACGGTGCACCCGGATCCTTTGAACGTCAAGAATTTGGCTGGGCAAAGCATTACCTCGGCCAACAGCTTTACGGTCAGTTTACCGAAATCATCAATCCTCTTTCTGACAATTCCCGAAAAAGAAGATATCGATCCGGATAATGTCCCTCCTTCGCCGAATCCGATGAATTGGGCAGTTCGGCCTTATGTTTCCGCCAGCGGTTCGATTGCTATGGAAGCGATGACTGCCTCGGATTTAAATGGGGTACACTACTATTTTGACTGTACATCAGGAGGCGGTCACGACAGCGGATGGCAATCCAGCCCCATCTACGAAGACACAGGCCTGACGGCGGGTAATACCTATACCTATACGGTAAAAGCCCGAGACCTT
>DLFY01000141.1:8182-15307 GCA_002482415.1 Phycisphaerales bacterium UBA7708 | reverse complement strand
ACTCTGACGTTGATGAATCCGAGTTTTGAAAACGGCAAGATCGGCTGGTCCTTTGATCCGGATGGTAAATTCTATACCGACAGCAGTCAATCGACCGATGGCGACTGGGCTTTGCATGCAGGGTGGTACACGGGTGTGCCGGAGGTCTATTTTTACACGAATGGAATATGGCAGGATATGGATTATACGATCCAGAACAATGAATTATTTGTGCTGNNATTACTGGTCGGAAAACGGATGGGGATCGCATGAAGTGAATGCGGATATTTCTTATTACAATCCGAATAATGCCGGCGATACCGGCCTGATTGCCACCACCAAATTTGTGACCGGGGGTGCAACCTCTCAATGGATACCTTTCACTTTGAGTGCCGATGCAAGCACGGTTCCGGCCGCGGTCGGCAGGAAACTTCGTGTTCGGTTCAGGCCCATGGGGTACCACTGGTCCTACTACAAATTCGACAATGTACGGCTTTATCAGTCCGTCTATAATCCAGTGCCCGCCCTGTGGGCTCACTCAGTGGGGCCTGACCAGAACCTGTCGTGGACATCCGCGGAGGCAAATTGGCAATCGAAAGGCTGGACGTTCGATGTATATCTGAGTGAAGATTATGCCCAGGTAAATGCGATGAACGCCAACGCCCGGGTTGTGTCCGGTTTGAGTGAAAATACATATAATCCGACAGACTTGAGCAGTAATGCCGGGTATTTCTGGCGTGTCGTTACCAATGAACACAAGGCCGGAGGTGCAATTGTGCGTCATCCCGGGCCGGTTTGGTACTTCACATCCCAATACCAGTGGCTGTATGGTGATTTTAACGGCGACGGACTCATCTCGGGTGAAGATATAGCTGACTTTGCTCATTTGTGGTTGATTGACGATTGTGCTTTGACTTCAGGAATAGATACAGACGGCAATTGTGTTGTCAACCTGCATGAATTTTCCAGGATGTCGCAAAACTGGATGAAGTACTGAACATGTGAGCTGCTATTCGGCTGAGCGATCAGGCCGTGGTAGATGTGGTTGTTTTCGTCTTAACTGCGGCGGGGGCGATAGTCCAGATTTTGGGCAGGGTGAAGCTGAAACAGGCTCCGCCGAGGGGTTTGTTTTCGACCCAGATGCGGCCTTTCTGCATTTCGACAAGTTTTTTGCTGATGGGCAGTCCCAGACCCGTGCCGTGATAGCCGGCGCCGAGCTGTTTTTCGATCTGGACAAATCGATTGAACAGGCGGCTGATGTCGTCGGACTGGATGCCTTTGCCATTGTCTTCCACGTCGATGCGGACGCAGTCGTCCAGGTCGGTAATGCGCAGCACAAACGCGGGATTGTCCGGATTGCCGTAGCGGATGGCGTTATCGATGAGCTTGTCGAGAATCTGTACGGTGCGGTCGATATCGGCCATGATGACGATTTGCTGGTCAGGAATATCGAGGGTATAGGCGATATTCTTGTCTTTTAATATCGGCGTCAGGATGCGTATGGCATACTCGGCAATGGTCTGGATTGTGTGCGGGCGGATGTCCATATCGACGTGGCCGGCTTCGAGACTGCTGATATCGACAAAATCATTGAGAATCCGCCCGAGGCGTTTGATTTCCATGTCGGCCAGACCAATTGCCTCGCTCTGGCGTGGTGTAATCGGACCCATCACTCCCGCTTTCAGATTCGATAACAAATTACGGAAGATAGTCAGCGGGGTCCGCAATTCATGCGATACAGTGATGGCCAGATCGCTTTTGATTTGTTCCATTTTTTGCAATTCACGGTTGGCCTGTTCCAGTTCCGCGGTGCGGGCCTGGACTTTTTGTTCAATCTGTGTGTAGAGGGACTTCAGCTCGCGAGCATTGGTCCACTTGGTGGACAGGGCAACTGCGGTCTGATAGAGTTCGGTAAACGAGAACGGTTTTTGGATGTAAAATATCTTGTCGGCAGGGCCAACCTGGCGGACGATTTGTCGAGGATGGACATCTGAAAAGCCCGTAACAAAGACAATTTCCATATCACCATCAAGCTTGCGGATTTGTTCGGCGGCCCACAGGCCGTCACGGCCCGGAGGCATCCGCATATCAAGAAAAGCGACCGAATACGGGGCGTTTTCGGCGATTGAACGGGCGACAGCTTCAATGGCTTGCTCGGCCTGGCTGCATAGTGTCAGGTCAAAGGCGATATCGACGTCTTCAACGACATCCTCGTCGGTGCTGTTGTGACTGAATAAGGCGGCGGCCATGTCGAGAGTTTTGGATAGACTGCGGCTGTCTTGCTGAACAGGGCAGAGTATCTTCTGGTATGATTGCCGAACAGGACCTTCATCATCGGCGATGAGGATGCGAAATAATTTGGTATTCGGGCTGCTCATACGCTGAATCCAATGGTCTCGGCGGCTGCTTCATAGGGAAACAAGATATGGAATGCGGCGCCCTGATTGGTGCCGCGGCTTTCGGCCCAGATACGGCCGTTCATGGCGTTGATGGTATTGGCGCACCAGTGCAGGCCCATGCCGCGAGTGCCGGTTTGCTTGGTGGTAAAGCCTCGCTGGAAAATCTGTTTGAGCTGGTCTTCGGTAATGCCGCATCCGTTGTCCTGGACCACGATATGAAGGACGCGTTTGCCGACGAGGGTATCCAGGCCGCCCTTGATGGTGATGATGCCGTTGACGCCGGCAGTGCGGATGGAATCGATGCTGTTGGACAGCAGATTGCACAGAATATGCGTCAGGGCGACGCGGCTGCTGAGCAGGGGGGCGATATTGTTGAGTCCGGAATCCAGGCGAATGTCGATATCCTGTCGGGAGCCTTTGGGCAGCAGGGCGATACAATCATGCAGGATTTCGGTAATTTTGAATTGCTCGGTCGTATTGGCGCTGCGGCTGAGTCGGTCGGGCTGCATCAGGCTTTGCTCGATCTGGCCGACGGGATTGGCGATATTCTGGAATCCGTCGGCAAGCCGATCGATGGTTTCGGTCATGGTCTGCCCGGCCATGAACATAAAGTGTTCCAGTTCTTTGCGTCGCTGCAGCGGCAGATCGGGATTATCGAGTTCCTGGCGGGCCTGTCGGATATGCTGCAGCGGCAGGTCCTGAATCTGCTGGTTGAGGGATTCGATTTCAACGCGCAGCGATGTCAGGGAATTGCGGACGTTGTGCAGAATGCCGGAGGCCAGCTCAGCGATGCCGGCGCGATAGGAGCGTTCCATCAGGTCCACGCGGGCCTGGTGAAGCTGGGCGACCATTTGGTTGAACGAATCGGCAAGCGATGCGATTTCATCCCGGCTGTTCAAATGGATACGGCTGGTCAGGTCGCCGGAGCGGCCGATTTCAAGAGCAAAATGGTTGACAATGCTGAGGGGTTTGATAATGATTTTCTCGAGCATGACCAGCAAAACCACCAGAATTACGCATCCGCCGCCCAGCAGAGAAAACAGAGCGAAACGGACGGAGGCAATGCCTTTGGCGGTGATGTCGCGGGGAGTTTTGGCTTTGATGAGCAATGAGTTGTGCTGGTGAATATCGGGGAATGTCCGGTACACCGCGACAATATTTTCATCCGCGGATTTTTCAAGAAAAGAAGACTCCGATGAGGTCAGTTTGGATAAATACGGCTGCAGGGCCTGCTGCGTGGCGGACGAAGCCAGGCTCCACCATTCAAAATCCACCTGGGTCTGTTTACTGAGGGGATTCATCATTTCATCATTCACCAGGCGGGCTATGATCAGTGTGCCGACAATCGGTGCCGTGTTGAGATTGTTGGTGATTGGGCGTGAGCTGATCATGAGGGGGCCGGCGGAAGTGAGGAGGACTCCGGCCACGGAATGGTCCGGTTCGGGATGATTAATCAGTGTGGTATTACGGCATAAATTTTCCGGGGATAATTCTTTGATTTCCAGAGGAGTGATTTCCTCTTCGCCGAGTTTGACGGTCTGGCCCCACACATAGTTGCCTTTGGCGTCAAGAAATATCATGGCATTCAGATGCTGGGTAAGAAACACTTCGTCTGAAATGGTTTGCTTGATGAAATCTTCTTTTTTGCCCTGGACATACAGGGCGGAGTCATCCCAGGCCGACCAGTCGTAGCAGAAGCGATTCAGATGGTCCACTTCATTTTTTAAAGCGAGAATGCAGCGGTCCATGTTGATTTGGGCACGGTTGTTTTCCACCTCTTCGAAACTGGGCAGGATAATCCACTTCTGGACTGCCAGATCAACGAGGCCGTAACACATGCCTGCAATCAGCAGGATTGACAAAATTTTGTTCCGCAGCGACATTTACAGCCCTTTTCAAATGGTGTTTTTATTCTCGTGCAAACTTCAGTAATCCTTCAGCAATTTTATCCAGCGGCATAATGAGTTCAGCTCCGCCTTTGGCGATGGCTTCCTTGGGCATGCCGAAGACGACACAGGTTTCTTCGTCCTGGGCGATGGTGTGGGCGCCGTTTTGCCGCATGGCGAGCATGCCGAGGGCGCCGTCATTGCCCATGCCCGTCAGGATTGCACCGACGGCGTTGGGGCCGGCGATTTTGGCGACGGAGTTAAACATGACTTCCACGCTGGGTTTCTGGTGACAGACAGCGGGGCCGTCTTTGATATTGACAAAATAGATGGCGCCGGAACGCTGGAGCACCATGTGATAGCCGCCGGGGGCGATCAGGACCTGGCCGGGCAGGACGCGGTCGCCGTCCTGGGCTTCCTTGACGCGGACGGCGCATTCGGAGTTGAGCCGGTCGGCGAAGGATTTGGTAAACTGGGCGGGCATGTGCTGAACGACCACGACGCCCGGCGACGTGGCCGGCAGAGCGGTCAGGACGCAGGTCAGGGCCTGGACGCCGCCGGTGGAGGCACCGATGGCCAGAATCTTCTGGGTGGTTTCCAGCATGTGCGAGGTTACGGCGGTGTCGGCTTTGACGGGGGATGCGGTGCGCTGGGCCATCGGCCGAATGGCTTTGGAGGAGATCGAATGGATGATTCCGGCCAGTGTTTTGCAGGCGTCGCCGACGCTGTAGGACTGGCCGGGTTTGGCGACGACTTCGACGGCGCCTGCGGCGAGGGCTTCGATGGCGGTCTTGCTGCCTTTGGGGGTCAGCGAACTGAAGATGATAACCGGCATCGGGCGGTGTTCCATGATTTTCTTCAGGAAGGTGATGCCGTCCATGCGGGGCATTTCGACGTCGAGAATCAGCACGTCCGGCTCGAGATTGACGATTTTATCGCGGGCGATATAGGGATCCGGGGCGGTGCCGATGACTTCGATGCCCGGCTGGGTGTTAAGTTCTTTGCTGAGGATTTGACGCACGATGGCCGAGTCGTCCACGATTAACACTTTATGAAGTTGAGCTGCAACTGTCATGGGAGTTTCCTTAAATCACTTTTTCGATGCCGTTGGCTTTAATGGTCACCGTGCCGTCGGCGATATTGAGATACATGTTGCGCGGGACATTGCCGCCTACTTCCTGGCCTTTGATCATGACGCCGAACTGCCAGAGCAGTTTTCGGGCGGCCAGAAAGTTGCGGTTGCCGATTTCAAACCCTTTGGGGCCGTTGTCCATGGCTGCACCGCCGGCCAGTTTGGCAATGATGCGTTTGCGGTCGGCACCGGAAGATACCAGGTGGTCCAGCAGAAGCTTCATTCCGGTATCGGCGAACATCAGCGGTTCCCGGGCGGCGCGGGCCGGGTCCATCGCTGAAGAGGGGAGCTGATAATGAATCATGCCGCCGATGCGGATGGCCGGATCGTAAAAAGCAGCCGCAATGCAGGATCCCAGCGAGTAGGTCACCAGAACGCTGTCCGGGTCTTTGGAGACGCGGGCGTCGGAGACCTGCACGGTGATATTGCGAGAGGTACTCAGCATCCTGGCCCTAATCCTTTCTATAGATGGTCGGCTGCACGTAACGGAATTTGTGGGTAATGCCCGTCAGTGATTCCGAGTGGCCTGTGAACAGGTAGCCGCCGCGATCCAGTACGTCCCAGTAGCGGTTGACCAGCTTCTGCTGGGTCGGCTTGTCGAAATAGATCATGACATTTCGACAGAATATAAAATCCATGGGGCCTTTAAACGGCCAGGGCTCCATCAGGTTCAGGTATTTGAAGACAATCATCTTCTGCAGTACAGGGCTGACCTGGAACATCGGCTGGCCGCTGCCGCGTACCTTGGACAAATAGCGGTTTTTGGCCGCCGGCGGTACGGGGGCGACCCGTTCGGCATCATAAATGCCTTCGGCGGCGCGCTGCAGGACACGGCTGGAGATATCGGTGGCCAGGATTTTGATGTCCCAGTCACCGGCCTGCTGGAGATTCTCCAGCAAAGTAATGGCGATAGTGTAGGGTTCTTCACCGGAGGAACAGCCGGCGCTCCAGCAGCGGATTTTTCTGGCGGAGCCTGTTTTTCGAGCGGTCAGTTCCGGCAGGAGTGTTTGAGATACAAAATCAAAATGCTGTGATTCCCGAAAAAAAGACGTCAGGTTGGTGCTGATGGCGTCGGTCAGCTCGGTCAGTGCGGTCTTGGAAGAATCCGACAGGACATATTTGTAATAGTCGGCAAAACTGGAAAATTCTTTCTGGCGCAGCAGCTTGCCGAGCCGGGAACGAACCAGTTCTTTTTTGCCGTCATGCAGATCGATGCCGCAGTGTTCATACACCAGCGCACTGATCTGTTCGAATTCCTGATCGGTCAGAACGATATTGTCTTGTAATACAGATAATCCAAGCATAGTGTTTCTCGCTTAATACATTTGCGTTTGAGCCAATGCAATCAGACCGGGGATGTCGAGGATCAGGCTGACCCTGCCGTCTCCCATGACGGCGCCGCCGGACACCCCTTTGATGTTGCCCAGGCCGCTGATGCTCTTGATGACAACCTGCTGCTGGCCAAGCAGGTCATCGACCTGCAGACAGCATTTGCGATTGCCTTCCTNNGCCTTCGGTCGGATTCTGTCGTGCGTCGGAAGCATTAAACATTTTGTGCAGCGGGACCAGCGGCATCAGCATGTCGCGGATTTTGACCATCTGTGCACGGTTCTGCACGCTGGAAATCTGGTCGGCGGTCGGCCGGATGCTGTGCACGACCGAGTTGATCGGGATAATATAGCGCTGCGAACCGAGGGTGACAATCTGGCCGTCGATGATGGCCAGGGTC
>DLFY01000141.1:2973-8129 GCA_002482415.1 Phycisphaerales bacterium UBA7708 | reverse complement strand
ATGCCGACGCCGCGGCCGGAGACATCGGTGATTTTGTCGGCGGTCGAAAAACCGGCCATAAAGATCATCTTGTAGATTTCATCGTCGGACACATCCTGGCCTTTGGCAACCAGCCCTTTTTCGACGGCCTTTTTGAGGATTTTATCGCGATTCAGACCTCTGCCGTCGTCGGTGATTTCAATGATGATCGATCCGGCCTGGTGATAGGCTCGCAAGTGAATATGTCCGGTCCCGGATTTGCCTTTGGCTTTACGGTCTTCGGCGGTTTCCACGCCGTGATCGACGGAGTTGCGCATCATGTGAATCAGCGGGTCGGTGATTTTGTCAACGATGGTGCGGTCCAGTT
The DNA here is from genome assembly GCA_002482415.1 of Phycisphaerales bacterium UBA7708. Taxonomy (GTDB): domain Bacteria; phylum Planctomycetota; class Phycisphaerae; order Sedimentisphaerales; family Anaerohalosphaeraceae; genus Anaeroglomus. Next base: position 7,783 of record DLFY01000141.1, on the reverse strand, counting down.
CGGTCTCTTCGCCGCTGGTGACAAAGTCAATGGTTTTACCGGCTTTGCGGGACAGGTCCCGGACGAGTCGGGCCATTTTCTGGAAGACGCCCTGCACCGTGACCATCCGCATGGACATGGACAGTTCCTGAAGCTGGCGNNGGCGGACGATTTTGTTCTGATGGGCGACTTTGCGGTATAAGTCACTGTCATTATTGCAGGATTTGCCGACTTCTTCGGCGATCATCAACTGGGCGACCGCCAGCTCGCCGGTCATGTTGATCAGGTCGTCGAGGCGTGTGGTGCTGACTTTGATTTTTTCTTCGGCGGTTTTGGATGCGGCCGCGGCGGGTGTTTCTTTCTCGCCGCCCAGCATGGCATCGAGCTTATGGTCTTCGGTTTCCTTGAGCGGCTCCGGGGCCTGTTCCGGGGTTTGTGCTGCGGGTGCCGCTTCGGTAATTTTTCCGCAGGCGCAGTCGTGCAGGCGGGCAATCAGGGCATCGACGTTGCCCGGCGTCTGATAGGCGGTGTTCTGTCCGGCTGCCGTTTCCATGGCTGCCAGCATGGTTTTGAGCATGTCGATGGATGCGAAGGTGGCGTCGCTGAAGGGGCCTGTCAGCTTCAATTGCCCCTTGCGGGCCATATCCAGCAGGTTTTCGGCGGCATGGGCCAGTTTGTTGGTATCGGTCAGGTTGAGAAAGCCGGCCATGCCCTTGATGGTATGGAAGGAGCGGAAGATTTTGTTGAGCGTCTCGGCGTCCTCGGGATTGTTTTCCAGCTCCAGCAGGGCGGCCTCGGCGTTTTCAATGTGTTCCTTGGATTCGTTGATAAAGTCAATAATCAGCGGCAGATCGTCTTCGGTGAATGTAATGGTGGCTGCGACCGACTCGGCGGCGGGGGCGGCAGCCGGAGCGGTTTGGGCCTGGGAACTGGTCTGGGGTGCCGGGGCCGGTGCAGCCGGTTTAGCCTCTGCCGCGGCCAGGCTTTCAAGCGTGCTGATCATGGCGGTCAGCTCGGCAGGCGACTGATAGGCGCCGGTCTGCGCGGCCGCTGCTTCCAGACTGGCCAGCATGCCTTTGAGCATGTCCACGGATGCCAGTGCCGCATCGCTGGCGTCGCCGACGAGTTTGAGTTGTCCCTTGCGGGCCATATCCAGCAGATTTTCCGCCGAATGGGCCAGTTTATTGATATCGGTCAGGTTCAGAAAGCCTGCCGTTCCTTTCACAGTGTGAAATGCCCGAAAAATACCATTGAGAGTTTCTTCATCTTCGGGATGATGTTCGATTTCCAGCAGGGCGGATTCGGCGTTTTCGAGGTGTTCGCGCGATTCGTTGATGAAATCCATAATCAGCGGCAGGTCCTCTTCGCTCAGTGACGGTGCGGCGGCGGCCTGTGCGGGGGTTTGCCCGGCGGTGCGGTCGATTTCAGTCAGCAGACTCTGCAGGTCGCTGACCATGCTGCTGAGTTTATCGACGCAGTCGGTTTGTCCCTGGTTTTGTTGAGTCAGCGCCGCACTGATGGCGCTGGCGGCGTCAGCACCGAGGCTCTGGAACCGGGCGATGATTGGTTCAGGCCCTTGGTCCAGATTGCCGGCGGCGGAAACGATCTGCTCAAACAGCGTTCTGAACTGCTCCATATCGCAGGCCTTTTCGGCATCCAGCAGCATGACCTGACTTGCTGCCTGCTCGATTAGATCCTTCAGCATTGCCTTGTTGTCGCTCATATCCACTCCTGTGTCTATCCTGTATTAATTAATCTCGTGCCTGGGCTTGGGGCGGCTGTGCAGTCATATCCGCAAGAAACGGCGGAGGCTGACTGATTTGGCCGGCCAGGGATGAGCCGTCGGTCGAGAGCATTTTTTTGAAGATGTCAAAAACGGTGATAAGTCCGGTAACGCGCTGCTGTGAATCCAGTATTACCAGGCAGCGAATGGCGTATTTGCACAGCATATCGATGGCTGCCCAGAGGGGGGTCTCCGGCCGGACGGCACGGACAGGGCGACTGACAAACCATTTGACCCGGATTTGGAATGTTGCATCATCCTGGGGACGGCGATAGTGTGCAAAGACGGATTTGGTNNTGCGGTGTCGGACCGCGACAGAATTCCTTCGAGCTGTCCGTTCTTGCCGGCCAGCAGGTAACTGGTGTTATGCTGCTGCATCAGCAGGATGGCCTGCTGAATACTGGCGTCCGGATCGATCCAGACCGCAGGCGTATTGACCATGCTCTGTACCGGGCAATTCAAATCCAGTGCACCGACCGGGCCGGGTATTGTCGTGCAGGGGGCTGCCAAACCGGGTTGTCCGGAGCCGACAAGCTGCTCAATGGCTTTGGAGACCGGGCTGGGCCGGGCCGGCTGCTCGATAGTCTCAACCTGAACCGCCGAATTCGCTGCGGGTGTTTGCGGCGACTCGGCAGGGGGCAGACTGACATCGGCTGCAGGGCTTGTCGCGGCTGGTTCCGGGGATTTTCCCGCCGAGGGTGCCGGGTCCGAAGCCGGGGCTGGTGTTTTATCAGCTTTGTCCGCTGCGGCCTGGGGTTCGGATTTTGGTTCGGCAGCCGGTTCTTCTGCGGCTTTGGGTTCGAGTGTTTCAATCGGAAAGACCGCCGCACACAGCACCGGTTCGAATGCGCCGACTTTGATTTTGCTTAAAATCATCAGGCATTCGTGGTCCGGCTCCATCTGAATGGATTCTTTGGGATTGGCCCAGAGCGGGCCGATATAAACATTGACCTGCTTGAGATGCTTGTGTCCGGCCAGGCTTTGTCGGAAAATCCGATCCCAGGAGCCGGTCATCAGGTTGCCCAGTTCTTTAATTGCATCGGTCAGGGCCTGGGCATCTTTGAGGGCGCCGGCCTTGACCTGTTCCTGAATGCGTTTTTCCGGCAGCATGACAACAATGCCCGACAGGATGAACAGGGCCGCCTGGTCGAACCAGATGGCACACTGCCCGTTGAGGGTCCCTTGTGCCTGGAGGGTATTGATGGACGTGATTTTTCCGAACTCTTTTTTAAGCTGTCCGACATTGCCCCGGAGTATTTTCTGCTCGGTAGTCTGCATCGAGCAGTCGAACATCCCGGCAATGTCTTCACAGAATGCATCGAAAGCACGCTGTGTCAGCGCTTCCAGTTCAGTGGCCAGTTGTGTCTGCTGCAGGGTCATATTCCGCTCAGCTCTGGGATTGTTTATAATACATGGAGAAGGTTACGGGGAAGATTTCATCCAGCGTGGTACAGACCTGTCCCCGGGTAAAATCCTCGCCGGGCATCGGGAATAACTGACGACCTGATACGACGGTGGGGATGGAGACCTGCAGGTCGGAGTAGGTATTCTGGATGCGGTGCTTGATGCTGCCCATGGTCATGTTGGCGACTTCTCCGACGGCATCGCCGACTTCCGAAAGGCTCAGTTGATCGCCGCTGTCCATGCCGAGCATGTTGGCGGCAATGCTTCTGGCGCAGGCTTCGGACAGGCAGATGGTCAGACAGCCTTCCAGCCCGCCGCGGAAAGTGATTGATCCCATCAGGGCGGCGCCTTCAGAAGAGGTATCCTGCGGCTCGGAACCGGCAGGTTCGATATCCATAAATATCATAGTTTCAAAGACTTCTCGGGCTGCATCGAGAATGGTCTGTTCCATAGTCATCTGTTCCAGCATGTGTGTTCCTTTCTTTCGATGGTTTACAGTCCGATTTCGTTTAGTTCATAAATGGGGTCAGTTTTTCCTGAAAGCGCTCAGGCGTGAAGGGTTTGGTAATATAGCCGTTGGCGCCGCTGCTCATCAGGTTGTCGATCAGGTCCTGACCGCTTTCGGTGGAAACCATGATAATCTTGGTGTTTTTGCTGCAGTCCATCTGGCGGGCCTGCTTGACAAATTCCACGCCGTTCATCTCGGGCATATTGATATCGCACAGAACGATATCCACCGCAGAGGTTTTGAGCTTTTCCAGCGCCTCGGCCCCGTTGCCCGCCTCTTCCGTGCGGTCGAATTCCAACCCGGACATGCGGACGGTCTTCATAATGATTTTTCGCATGGTGGCCGAATCGTCCACAATCATCAGCGATTTTGACATAACATACTCCTTGTGTAAGAAATAGAATACTAAATAGGTTGATTTTTCGTCAGTTGTGCCACGGCGTCGGACTGAACCACGCGGTCAATATCCAGCAGCACCTTGATGCCGTTGTCGGCCTTGCCGATGCCGAGGATGAAATCGGCGCGAACGACGGCCCCCAACTGGGGGGTCTGTTCGATATCTTTGCCCTCCACATAGAGGACTTCCTGGACGCGGTCCACAATCAGCCCGGCATGATGCATCCGGTTATTGAGGCTGACTTCGACCACGATAATGCAGGTCTGTTCGGTCACGTCGGCGGCGGGCATCTCGAACCGCAGCCGCAGGTCCAGCACCGGGATGACCTGTCCCCGCAGGTTGACGACGCCCTTGATGTAGGACGGCGTTCTGGGCATGGGAGTAATCGGTACATAGCCGATGATCTCGCGGACCTTCAGGATGCCGATGCCGTACTGTTCCTGTCCGAGTGCGAAGGTCAGGTATTTGCCTTCAAGGCCGGCATTTTTGGTTTCTGTGACGGTTGCGGTAGTCATATCGATCGTCCTCAATTGGGGTTTTCGGGTTTATCCGTTAAATGCCTTGAAATCGTGGTCATCCAGCGGCAGCAGGCTGGCAGGTGACGATTTCGCTGTGTCCTGCTTGATGCTTTTTCCGTCTGCAATCTGATGGAAAATATGATCGCTCAGGCTGGGCTTGACCGTTTTTGGGGCGGGTGCCGACGGGGTTCTGGAGGCCGTCTGCAAGGTACTGTTTGCCT
>DLFY01000141.1:0-2883 GCA_002482415.1 Phycisphaerales bacterium UBA7708 | reverse complement strand
TGCTGGGTCACTTTATCCATCTGCGAGACGGCGGTATTGATCTGATCGACGCCCTGAGCCTGTTCCTTGCTGGCGGCGGCGATTTCTCCGACCAGGTCGGTGGTTTTGGCGATTCCGCCGACGATTTCATCCAGAACTTTCTGGACTTCATTGCAGATCTGGACCCCGTTGCGGCTGTTATTGACCGACTGCTCAATCAGGTTGGTTGTGTTCTTGGCCGCTTCTGCCGACCGCATAGCCAGATTGCGCACTTCCTCGGCAACCACGGCAAAGCCTTTGCCGGCTTCTCCGGCGCGAGCGGCTTCCACGGCGGCATTGAGGGCCAGCAGGTTGGTCTGGAAAGCGATTTCATCGATGACCTTGATAATCTTGGCGGTTTCGTCCGAGCTTTTGCGAATATCATTAATGGCGTTGGCCATCCGCTTCATTGAATCGGTTCCGTTGTTGGCGGCTTTGCGGGCCTCGGCGGCCAGGGTGTTGGCCTGTGTGGCGTTGGCGGCATTCTGCTTGGTCATCGACGACATTTCTTCAAGACTGGAGGAGGTTTCTTCCAGGCCGGCAGCCTGTTCGGTGGCACCCTGTGCCAGCGACTGGGATGCGGAAGAAATCTGTTCGGAGGCACTGGCCAGTTGGTCGGAACCTTCAGCCAGTTGTCCCACGATGGAATTTAATTTCCCGGTCAGTTTGCCGGCAACCATCAGCCAGCAGACCAGCGTAACAGCACACGATACGAGCATCAGGATACCCAGTTGGATACTGGCCGAATGCCCGGCTTTCTGCATCAGCATCTGGCCTTCCTGGAATTCATCCATGTAGGAACTGGCGCCGATAACCCAGTCCCAGGGCCCAAAATTGGCGATACGCGCGATTTTCAGCCGAGCGTCGGTGTCTCCGGCATTTTTCCAGGGATACAACTGTTCGGCAATCTGCCCGGGCTTAAGTCCGGTTGCCTTGGTGCAGATTTCCTGAATGAACGCGGTACCATTGGCATCCTTGGCTTCCCAGATACTCTCGCCATCGCGCTTGCCGTCTTTGGAAATTACATAGTTGCCCTTGCTGTCGAGGACAAAGATGTAGCCGGTTTTGCCGACCTGAACATCCATAATGGCCTTGCGAAGCGAGGCAACGCTTTCCTGCGGGATGCCGAAATACAGGGCGCCGATGACTTTTTTCGATTCATCGAACAGCGGTTCGTATGCGGTAATATACCACTTATTGACGACAAACGCCCGTCCGACGTAAGATTTGCCCTCCGCCAGCGCGGTCACCACCGGATTGGGTGTGCCGTCAGGCTGCGTGCGAGGGATAAACGTGCCGATGGCCCGTTTGCCCTCAAGGGTCTCAACGTTGGTGCAAACGCGCAGCATATCCCCGGCGTCGTTCATACGCTGGAAAATGGTGCAGGTTCCACCGACCAGATTTTTCACTTTATCCACCACAGGCGACGATTCCTTGATATCTGCATTCTGCCCCAGCCAGGTCTGGCCGACCATCATCCTGGGCAGTGTTACCGTCTGCGATGCTTTGTTAATTTGATTGGTGCAGTTCCAGGTGACTGTTTCTGGAGACAGACCAGGCTGTCCGGCCTGAGTGAGCGTCTCTTTGGCGACATTCAGGCAGTACTTGAGATTCTGTTCAATCGATTCCTGCTGGGCCTGGCACATGGCGTACACATTTTCCGCGATATGGTCCAGATCGGTTCGGGCCGCACTCTCCGCCTGTTCAGAGGCAAAGGCAATCATGCGGCTGTTCTGATACCATGTGACTACCCCTGCAACCAGCAGCGGCACGACCGTCAATACGGTCCCTGTAATCAGCAGTTTCGTCCTCAGTTTCATTCTTGCGTACATAAGGCTCTCCCAAAAAGTTTGTTAAAACGCAATGACGGACTCTTCCGTCGTTGTCTGGCAAAAGGGATAGGCCTGCGCTAAACTGGGGGCGGTTTCTCGTGGTGGACCCCAACCGTTCCGTTTTCAGCACAAGCGGGCTATTGCTGACCCGCCATCAATGTGCCCATGCCTTCCAGAACACGGTCGATATCCAGCAGAATCTTGATGGAACTGCCGGCCTTGCCGATACCGAGAATAAAATCGGTATTGACATCCGTTCCGAATTGCGGTGCATCATCGATGTTTTCCTGACCTATATCCAGGACTTCCTGGACCCGGTCCACAATCAGACCCGCGTTGAAGGAACGCCCTTCGTGGCTGATATCCACCACAATAATACAGGTCTGGTCGGTAATTTCCTTGGTTTCCATATCAAACCGGCAGCGCAGATCAATGACCGGAATAACCTGTCCGCGCAGATTGATGACTCCCTTGACAAAGACCGGCATGCGCGGTACGGCGGTAATCGACATATAGCCGATAATCTCGCGTACCTTCAGAATCTCGATGCCGTACTCTTCCCGGGCCAGAGCAAAAGTCAGGTATTTGCCTTCTTTGGCTCTTGTTTCGGTTGCTAATGCTGTTGCCATAATTGTTCTCCTGGAACGGGGTTACAGTATTGCCCATCCAAAAAGGACCTCTTTTTTGGCGAGCCGGTTCGTTTTATTCAGTTGGTAAAGTCCGAGAATTCATGTTCATCCAGCGGCAATTGCTGAACCGCGTTGTTTTTGACGCCGGGCGAACGCAGGGAATTCCCGTTTTTTTCTGACGACTCTGCTGCAATCGCATGGAAAGCCTGATCCATGTGAGTCAGATGTTGTTTCTTTTCGGTTTGTTTAGGGTGCGACTTAACTGATAAATTGGAACGATTACGTCCGGTAACTGCGGAGGCACCATTGACCAGAATGACTAATTGATTCACGACCTGGTTCATCGACTCCGCCTGGGCGGACAATTCTTCGGAGGCACTGGCCGACTCTTCCGCGTTGGCGGC
>DLFY01000308.1 GCA_002482415.1 Phycisphaerales bacterium UBA7708 | reverse complement strand
AAAACGAAAGGAGCAAATCATGTCGAGTGCAAAACAAATCGAAGCCAACCGTCTTAACGCCAAAAAATCCACCGGCCCCAAAACCCCCGCAGGCAAGGCCCGTTCCTCCCGCAACGCCTTCATCCACGGCCTGTCCTCCCAGCGGCCCACCGTCACCATCGAAAACTCCGCCGAGTTCAACGCCTTCGCCAACAAATTCATGGACCAGTACGAACCCCTCGATCCCAGCGAAATCTTCCTCGTCCGCCGCATCGCCTGCATGGCCTGGCGCATCCAGCGTGCCCAGTGCTACGAGACATTAGTCCTCGACAACCTCTGCAACTCCATCCCCGAAGACGACACCCGCACCGATCAGGACGTCTTCAGCCAGCTTCTTCTCGACGACTTCCGCAACCACCAGACCCTCGCCAAGCTGCAAAGGTACGAAACCCAGCTCGAACGCTGTATCCTCCGCTGCATGAAGGAATTGCGTGACAGCCGCAAGGCCAAAGATGCCAACTATACCGACACGGCCTACTACCTCCGCGATGGCCAACCCCGCGAAGACTACAAAGACCTCGTCATCCCCTATGGCGAAGAATCCCCAAACGAACCCAATCCAGACAATCAACAATCCACAATCCAACCCAATCAACAATCGTCAATCGATAATCAAGAATCAGAAAACAATCCCTCTTCTCCCTCTGTGTCCTCTGTGGCAAAAAATAAAGATTTACGAAACGAACCCAATTCCTCCACCATCGACGGCCTGACCAATCCCGACCTCCCCTGGGTTCCCGCCGAGAACAAAATCTATAAAACCGAAAACCAGCGTATCCGCAACAACCCCAACAAGCAAAAGTGGAGCTATGATTACACGCCCGACTGGTACATCCGCGTTCTCGATGCCGTGCATTTTTCCCCAAAGAAGCGCAAGACAATGACCAGCCGGGATTTAGAAAAGCAGGCCGGCTGCATCGTGCATACCTTCAAGAACCCCGAACAGTTCCTCCTCGACATCCACGCCATCACCCTCAGACAAAAACCAATCGAACCCAATTTGGACAATCATCAATCGTCCATCGAAAATCAAGAATCAGAGAATCCCTCTTTACCCTCTGTGCCCTCTGTGGCAAAAAATATTAAATCCCCAAACGAACCCAATTCGCAAGAATCCCACGCAAACGAATACGAACTCTGCGAGGTCTAATCCCAACTCAACGCCAATAAATCCCGTCGCTTGTGCTGGGGGCTGCTGCTTCATACCGATTGTGAAAAAACGCTTTACGGGGGCGGGGTTTTCATCTATAGTGTATCGACTTTTATGACCCTGCGGGCACGGTGTGCATATAGATGGCCGCGGACTCAGTGTTGTTGTGCCCAGGGTCAGAATTTCGTTACCATGATGGAAGATAAGAACTTAAGGATATTTGACTATGATTACCGTCAATGAGAACTTTCTGAAACTGAAGGCCGGATATTTATTCCCTGAAATCGGACGTCGTGTGGCCGCTTTTGCCAAGGCCAACCCGTCGGCCCGCATCATTCGCCTGGGTATCGGCGATGTGACCGAGCCGCTGCCGGAAGCGGTCATCAAGGCGATGCACGAAGCAGTGGACCAGATGGGCAAACGCGAGACATTTCATGGCTATGGGCCGGAGCAGGGCTACGATTTCCTGCGGAAGACCATCGCCGACAATGATTATGCCTCCCGCGGGGTGAACATCGACCCCGATGAAATCTTTGTCAGCGACGGTGCCAAGTGCGACACCGGCAATATTCAGGAAATCTTCGGTCTGGATAATGTCATTGCGGTAACAGACCCTGTATATCCGGTATATGTAGATACCAATGTGATGGCCGGGCGGACGGGCGACTGTGACGCCAGCGGGCGGTATGCCGGGATTGTCTATCTTCCCTGTACTGCCGAGAATAACTTTGTGCCGGCCTTGCCCAAGCAGAAAGTAGATATTATCTATCTGTGCTATCCGAATAATCCGACCGGGGCCGTGGCGACCAAAGAGCAGTTGAAGGTCTGGGTGGATTACGCCCGGCAGAACAAGGCCCTGATTCTGTTTGATGCGGCATACGAGGCGTTCATTCGCGATGCGTCGATTCCGCATACGATTTATGAAATCGAAGGCGCCAAAGAGGTGGCCATTGAATTCCGCAGCTATTCCAAGACGGCCGGCTTCACCGGCGTTCGCTGTGCCTTTACCGTTGTGCCCAAGCAATTGAAGGCCTATACCAAAGACGGCAAGGCGGTTGACGTGGCGCCTATCTGGAATCGGCGGCACTGCACGAAATTCAACGGCGTCAGCTATGTGACGCAATTCGGGACGGCTGCTGTTTATTCGCCGCAGGGCAAGCAGCAGGTTCGCAAGATTATCGACCTGTATATGTCCAATGCCGCGATGATGGTGGATTCGCTGACGAAGATGGGCTATACCGTGTTTGGCGGTCGGAATGCGCCGTATGTCTGGGTCAGGACTCCGCAGGGCGTCGGCTCGTGGGAATTCTTTGACATGCTGCTGAACAAGGCCAATGTGGTTGGCACGCCGGGGGCCGGGTTTGGTTCCGCGGGTGAAGGCTATCTGCGGCTGAGTGCCTTTAACCAGCCGGAGAAGGTCAAAGAGGCGATGGAGCGAATCGCCAATCTTTAAGACAGACACCGGATGCAAAAAAAGAAAACCACAGATTTCGCAGATTACACGGATTTATTCATATAAAAAGTGTTCTGTGAAATCGGTGTAATCTGTGGTTCCTGAAAAACATGATGAATTCAACAATCGCATACATCGGGCTGGGTTCCAACGAAGGGGATCGTCGCTTGTTTATTCAGTCGGCGGCGGAGATGCTCGCTGGGGTGCCGGGCTGTCGGCTGTGTCGGCAGAGTCGGGTTATCGAGACTCAGGCTTTAGGGGATGCGGGCGGTACGAAATATCTGAATACGGTGGCGGAGATTGAGACTTCTTTGACGCCCGAGGGGTTGCTTAAGGCCATGCAGGACATTGAACTGCGGCTTGGCCGGGTACGAGTGGAAAAATGGGGGCCTCGGACGGTCGATCTGGATTTGCTGCTGTATGGGGAGCGGGTTGTTTGTGAGCCATCGCTGACGGTGCCGCATCGGCAGCTTCACCTTCGCAGTTTTGTGCTGGCGGGGCTGGCGGAGCTTTGCCCGGAGCGGGTGCATCCGGTTTTGAGGCGGGATATGCAGACGCTTGCGGGTCGGCTCAACGGGCAGAATTATTTTGTCAGGCCGGATATGCCGCGATTGATTTCCATTGCGGGACTGATTGGCGTGGGCAAGACGACACTGACGCGCGGGCTGGCCAATGCCTTGGCGGGGCAGGCGATTTATGAGGAATTTGATAAGAATCCTTATCTGGCGGAGGTCTATGCGGGCCATACGGAACTGGCGCTGGATTCGGAATTGTATTTTCTGGGCAGCAGTGTCCGCCAGCTTTCGCCTGAGTCGCTCAATGGCGGGCGGATTTATGTCAATGATTATGTGTTTGAGAAGGCCTTGATTTACGCCCGAAGCTGGCTGGCGCCGGAGATGCTGGCCGAGTATGAGATGATTTATCCGGAGCAGCATAAAAAGGCGGTGGTCCCGACGGCGGTGATTTATCTGGAAGATACGGTTGAACATTGTCTGCAGCGGATTCATCAGCGGCACCGGCCGTTTGAGCAGGGCATTCAGCCGGAGTTTCTGGCTAACCTGGAGCGATGGTATAATGAATTGTTCGAGCGGTGGACGGCCTGTCCGGTGATTCGTGTTCGTGCCGAAGAATGCCGACTGCCCGAGCAAGTCGAGACACTGGCCCGCGAGATAAGCTGGTATGTTACACATGAGGAAAAAGACAGATGCACGTGGTCCACACAATAAATGAGGTTCGGGCGGCGGTGGCTGCCGCACGCAAGGCCGGCAAAACCATCGGATTTGTGCCGACGATGGGGGCGCTGCACGCCGGGCATGGTTCGCTGGTTCAAAAGGCCCGCTCCGAATGCGGGTATGTGGTCGTCAGCATCTTTGTGAATCCGACCCAGTTTGGGCCGATGGAGGATTTCAGCAAGTACCCCCGGACGCTGGAGGACGATACAACGCTTTGTGCGGCGATGGGGGCCGACTGTATCTTTGCTCCGGCGGTTGAGGAGATGTATCCCGAGAAGAATCTGTCCTGGGTGGATGTGGAAAAATTGAGTGAAGGACTTTGCGGGGCCAGTCGTCCGGGACATTTTCGCGGGGTGACGACGGTGTGCACGAAGCTGTTTCATATTGTGCTGCCGGATATTGCCTATTTCGGACAGAAGGATGCCCAGCAGGCGGCGGTGCTGTGCCGGATGGTGGCGGATCTGAATTTCCCGATGCAGATTAAGGTTTGTCCCATCATCCGTGAGGCGGACGGCCTTGCGATGAGCAGCCGCAACCGCTATCTTTCGGCGGATGACCGCAGGCGGGCGGTGTGCCTGTATCAGGCCCTGTGCCTGTGTAAACAGCAGGTCGAAAAGGGTGTTGTCTCTGTTTCTGAGTTAGCGGGGCAGATGGATAAGGTTTTGACCGCGGCAGGGGGGACGCCGGATTATATTTCGATTGTCGATGCCAAAAGCCTGAAATCGCTGCAGGTGATTGACCGGGATGCCCTGGTTGCTGTCGCCTGTCGCGTCGGCCCGGCCCGGCTGATTGATAATATGTTAATCTTCTTGAACCCTATTCGGTTTCAGTTATAATATGCCCAACGATTTTAGATAAATAAGACTTGAATTAAGGATATTAGCCGATGTTTTTAAAGGCTCTTAAAGGCAAGATTCATCGCGGCCGGGTCACGGCGACCAAGGTTGACTACCCCGGTTCCATAGCGATTGACTCGGATATGCTCAAGGCGGCCAATATTGCCGTCTATGAGGAAGTGCTGGTTGCCAACGTGACCAACGGCCAGCGGGTCGAGACGTATGTGGTTCCCGCGCCGGCGGGCAGCCGGGAAATTACGGTACTGGGAGCGGCGGCCAAGCTGTTTGACCCCGGCGATATCGTGATTATCATGAATTTCGCCTATATGACGCCGGAGGAACTCAAGGCCCACAAGCCCTGTGTCCTGGCGTGCGACGAAAATAATCACTTTAAACTGCTGAAGTAAACTGCCCCGATGCATCCCAAGCTGTTTGAAATTCCCTTTATCCATCTGACCATCCAGAGTTACGGTACGATGATGGTCATTGGTTTTTTGACCGCGCTGTGGGTCATGCGCCGGATGGCACGTCGGGCGGGGCTGGATGGCGAGGTCATCGGCAATGCGGGATTGTATGCCCTGATTTCCGGGCTGGTGGGTTCCAAGCTGTTTTATGTTGTTCATCATTACGACCAGTTCAGGGGCAATCTTGCTTCGATTTTTTCCGGGTCGGGATTTGAATTTCTCGGGGGCGTGATTTTTGCCGGGACGGTTTTGCTGATTTATCTGTGGAAGATGAAAATGCCGCTGAGGATGTGTCTGGACATTCTGGCTGTCGGCCTGATGATCGGGTCGGGGTTTGGCCGGATTGGCTGCCTGCTGAACGGATGCTGCTATGGCAAAGTGACCGACAGTCCCATCGGGATTCGCTTTCCTTATGATTCGCTGGCCTATAACAGCCAGGTGCGTCCTGATCCGGCACGCAACCGCACGGAACCGCTGCTGAAAATCGATGATGATTTCTTCGGCTGGCTGAGTCCGGATAAACAATCATGGATTCCCGCCAGACCTGATGAGAAATACGAGGCCGCATTGAAGCCGTATAAAATGCTGACCGATTCCCAGAAAGAACTGGCGGCGGGGCCATACCGCTGTCTGAAGGTGTATCCGACACAACTGATTGAAAGCGGGTATGCATTTACGCTGGCGGGTGCCATGTTTCTGTTCTGGAGGTTTGGGGGGGTACGTCGGCCCGGTCTGACGATGGCGACGGTGATGTGGATTTACGGCATTCTGCGGCTGTGGATTGAGAATCTGCGGGATGATAATCCCTTCGAATATGCCTGGTGGACACTTTATAAAGGCGGCACGGTCTCGCAAAATATCAGCATTTATCTGATTCTGCTTGGCGTGGGCATTACGATGTTTGTCCTGCTGAAAGCCCCGCGGGTCGATACAAGCCCTAAAAAGAAATAATTGTCTTCTGCGGTTTCCTGAAATCCACGAGGGTCTGTGTATTGTCTTTTTGAACGAGAATACTTTGGGGCGGGCTTTGCAGTTGAGCGGACCAATTCCCATTGGAATCCGGTGCTGCCTGCACCGGGCCGCCTGCCGTCTGAATGATTAGATTGCTTTGCAGTGAGGCCTGCCCACTGAGACGGTATCCATTTTCTTCAACATAATCCATGACAACAAGATAAGGCTTTTTTGCAGCCAATGCCTGATGATAGGCGGTCATGGCTGCAATGTCTTCTTCGGTGGGGTGCAGCCCGGCCGGACCTTCCATCATTTCTTTGATGAACTCATGCAATTGGGTGTCGGATAAGTTGGCGAAGGCTTCGCCGTAAAAACTGCCCTGCGGGCCATGGCATCGGGCGCAGGCCTGTTCAAAGGTGCTGACCGGGCCGAGTGTAATCTGCTGGACAGGAATTGTCGGTGCAGACAGGGTGGCAGGAGCGGCAGCAGGGGTTGTTTTGGGTTCACAGCCCGATAGTGTGAACAGTGCCGCAATCCACAGCAATAAGAAATAAAAGTGCGTTTTCATCATTTTGTACCGTTGTGAGGTTGATAAGACAGTCTGTAAATCTTGCCGCCGTGGTCATCACTGATAAGGATCGAGCCGTCGGGGATATTAACCACATCGACCGGCCGGCCCAGGACATTGCCGTCCCTGGCAAGAAAGTCCACAATCTTCAGTTCGCCATAGGGCTTGCCGTTGTCAAACAAGACACGGGTTACACAGTAGCCGACCTTGAGGCTGCTGTTCCATGAGCCGTGATAGGCGACCAAGGCATCGCCCAGATACTCTTTGGGGAATTGGGAACCGGTATAGAATTCCATCGCATTGGGTGCCCAGTGGCCGCCTGTGGACCAGGCGGGGGGGATGGTTTTAGCGGCCAGTTTGACGATATCGGGCCTGTCCATGAATTCATATCGGACCAGGCGATTGCCCACGACGAAAGGGTGCCCGTAAAAGCCATTCTGAATATAATGATTCATCTCACACGGCGGGTTCAGGTCGGTAATCGGCTGGCCTGCGGATTTGTCTTTATCCTCCAGAAACTTGCCGTAGCGGTCACTGCCGTGGTCCATGCCCCAGATTTCATCCGTGCCGGGGCGGGCGACTAATTTTTCGGTATTGCGGATGCCGGTGCAAAAGAGCTGCTTGTCGGAGCCGTCCAGCTTGAACGACCATATCTTCTGGCGTTCGGTGGCGGTTTCATCATTGATATTGCCGCTGTCGCCGATACTGGTGTAGAGCCGCTGATTATGGATGAGGAGGGAACGCCACCAGTGCCCGCCGCCTTTGGGCAATTGACCGGCCGGAACGATGGCTTCTTCGGTATCGGCCCTGCCGTCGTTGTTGTCATCTTTGGCACGGAAAATGGCCCCGGATTCGGTAAACCACAGCCAGCCGTCGTACCAGTACAGGCCGTGTACGGTGGGATGCTTATCGACGAAGGTTTCGAGGCTTTCGTAGGAGCCGTCCCGGTCAAGGTCTTTGCAGGATTTGATTTGCCCCAGGTGCGGAAAGGAGACAAACAGTGTGCCGTCCGGGGCGACTTCCATGAATCGCGGGCGTTCGAGGTTGTCGATGGCAACAGTCAGTGAAAAGCCGGGCCGAACGGTGATTCCTGAATCGGCCGGGGAGGGTGGAGCACCAAGGGCGAGAGAATTGAAGGCGACAATTACTATACATAAATACGTTATAATGGTTGTCGTATTTCGCATAAGAATCCTTTCGTCCTGAAAATCTTAAAAAATACTATATCTTAAAATCGATATGGATAAAACAAAAAAAGGGCAGTATGCGGTTTTGGCTGCAAAAGGATAGGCTGGGAATCGAAGTATAATCAAAGCCGATTCAAGAGGTTAGCCTTGACTTATGATGTCCGGGCCTGTAAAAAGAGGGAAGTGTAAGAACATCATCTGGAACACAGTGAAAACAGGAGTACTTATGAGTTCGACTGAAGCGGTTTCCGGGCTGGGGCGTTATCGTGTTCTGCTGCTGACCATCGCAGGATTGGGGGGATTGCTTTATGGTATAGATGTTGGCATTATTGCGGGAGCATTGCCGTACCTGGAGGCCACGTCCGGGCTGGACGCACAGCAGTTATCCTTCATCGTGGCTGCCGTACTGCTGGGCAGCGTTTTATCCTCTCTGTTTGCAGGCATGCTCTCCGATGTCTTTGGCCGCAAATGGATTATGTTCCTGTCGGGATTGCTGTTTGTGATCAGTGTGCCGACGATTTGCCTGTCGCAGGGCTATGGCGTGCTGTTATCGGGGCGTCTGCTTCAGGGCATCAGCGGCGGCCTGATTGGGGTGGTCATTCCGCTGTATCTGGCCGAGTGTCTTCCCGCCGGGCAGCGCGGCAAGGGGACCGGGANNGGATATTTCAGTGGATGCTGACGCTGGGGCTGGTGCTGGCGGCGCTGGTTGGATTATTTTATGCCAACAAGGTTGATGATGTGATTGCCGCCGCAACGGCGCTTGCCGATAAGACTGAGGCGGCACAAAAGATTAATGCCGCCAAGGATAATGCCTGGCGGAGTATTTTCTGGGTATCATTGATTCCGGGATTATTGTTCTGCCTGGGGACGCTGCTGCTGACCGAATCGCCGCGCTGGCTGTTCCGCCGGGGCAGGTCCGAAGCCGCTTTAGCGGCCTTGAAACGCTCCCGTACCCCGGAACAGGCCCAGGTCGAATTACAGGAGATGGCCGCGACCTCCCAGCCTGCCAAGTCGGGGGCTGCGGGGCAGAAGGATTCGCTGCTGAGCCGCAAATATGTCATTCCGTTTGTCATTGCCGTAATTGTGCTGGCCTGTACGCAGGCTACCGGGGTCAATTCCATTCTTGCGTATGTGGTCAATATCCTCAACCAGGCCGGCCTTCCCGGTTCGGTTGCCAATCTGGGGGATGTCAGCATCAAGATACTCAACTGCATCATGACGGTCGTTGCGGTGATGCTGGTGGATCGCAAGGGACGCAAGTTTCTGCTGACACTGGGCAGTGCGGGTATTGTTATCTGTCTGGCTTCTGCGGGGATTCTGTTTTATCAGGCCGAGCGAGGTCGTACGGATTATATTGATGTTGTCAAGCCGATGGTTGCCCAGAATCAGGAAGGCGGGAGCCTGTCATTTACGTTTGACGCTGCCGGCTGTCAATTGCTCACCGGCCAGCCCGCGACACGGCCCATGCAGGCGACGTTTGTCTATTCCTACGGCCCGTTTACCGGGGTGCAGACCCGTCGTACCGACGACCCGGTGGCCAAGCCGGTCGAAATTACACGCTCCAGTGTGGTCCAGCCCGACAGCGTCATCGGCAAGTTTTTCCGCTCGCTGCATCTGAATCCGTTTGCCAATCCGGCTGATGCGGCTTCGGCTCCGCTGGTGGTCAGCAAGGTTCTGGTCGGGCCGGTGCCGGATACGACGCATGGCTGGCTGGTGGCCTTGTGTCTGCTGGGATTTATCGCGTTCTTTGCCGTCGGGCCGGGGGTATGCGTCTGGCTGGCGCTGTCGGAATTGATGCCGACGCGGATTCGTTCCAACGGCATGAGCATCGCGCTGCTGGTCAACCAGTTTGTCTCGACATCGATTGCCGCGGTCTTTCTGCCGACGGTCGGCAAATACGGCTATGCGGCGATGTTTATGTTCTGGGCCGGGTGCACGGTGGTTTACTTCATCACCGCCGCTTTCTTCCTGCCCGAGACCAAGGGCAAGACCCTCGAAGAGATTGAGCAGTATTTCAGTAGAAAAAAATAAGATTGATGTTTGTGTGATAACGCTGAGGATGTCCATGATGAAGAACCATAAAAGGTTTTGGATTTGGATTGCAGCCGTATTGGTTGTTTTGCCGTGGTGTTCTGCGGTGACTGCGGATACGGCCCAGGAGAAAATCGAATCGCAAATCGGCACACAAAAGCATGTCCTTCCGCATCCCCGGCAGTTGCGATGGCAGCAGCGGGAATATATTGCCTTTGCTCATTTCACCGTCAATACCTTTACGGGTCGGGAATGGGGCGACGGGACTGAAGACCCTGCCGTTTTTAATCCGACAGAATTGGATGTCCGCCAGTGGGTCAGGGTGTTTAAGGATGCCGGGATGAAGATGGTCATTATCACGGCCAAGCATCATGATGGATTCTGTCTGTGGCCCAGCAAATACACCGACCATTCCGTGGAAAAAAGCCCATGGAAGAACGGGCAGGGGGATGTGGTCAGGGAATTATCCGAAGCGTGTAAGGAAGCGGGGCTGGATTTTGGCGTTTATCTTTCACCCTGGGACCGGCACGAGCCAACCTACGGGGATTCGCCTCGATACAATGAATATTATATGAATCAGCTTACCGAATTGCTGACGCAATATGGGCCGATATCGGAAGTCTGGTTTGACGGAGCCCCGGGCGAAGACAGCCCCCTGAGAAAAAAGCAGGTTTATACGTTTGAGGATTATCGGGCTTTGGTTCGCAAGCTGCAGCCGGAAGCCTGTATGTTTGCAGATGACGGGCCGGATTGCCGATGGGTAGGCAATGAAAACGGCTATGCCGGGCTGACCTGCTGGTCGATGCTCAATCGCAGCCAGTTTGGCCCGGGCAAGGCCGATCAGAAGCTGCTCAACAGCGGCCAGATGGACGGGACCGACTGGGTGCCTGCTGAGTGCGATGTGTCCATCCGGCCCGGCTGGTTTTATCATGCCTCCGAAGACGACAAGGTCAAAACACTGGAGCAGTTGGTGGATATCTATTATGGTTCGGTGGGGCGGAATGGCCTGTTATTGCTGAATGTGCCACCGGATCGGCGCGGATTGATTCACGACAACGACAGCCGGCGGCTGATGGAATTTCGCAGGGTACTGGATCAGACTTTTGCGACGAATCTTGCGGCAGGGGCCAAGGCAACGGCCTCTAATACACGTAAACAGTGGTCGGTTTACAGCCCGGCCAACCTGGTCGATTCAAATGTCGAGACATTCTGGGCGACCGATGATAACGTAGTCAGTGCGTCGATTGAAATCGATCTGGGGCAAGCAAAGTCATTCAATGTGGTCCTGCTGCAGGAATATATCAAACAGGGGCAGCGGGTCAAATCCTTTGATGTTGAGGTCTGGGCGGATGGCCAGTGGAAAAAGGCCGCCGAAGGGACGACGATAGGATACAAACGCCTGCTGCGGATTGAGCCGGTCAGCACACAGAAGATTAAAGTGAATATCCGCGACGCCACGGATTGCCCGATTTTGTGCAATGTGGGTCTGTATCAGGCCCCGACAGTCAAGGGGAATACCATCGTTGAAGACTCCAGTGCCAAAGACATATAACATCGTTCGGCATTCCGGCCGTTTTACGGTCGATGGAAGCTGGGATAAGGCCGACTGGCAGGGGGCACAGGTGGGGGAGATACCCTGCGTTCAGGGTGCTGGCACCCATTTTCCCAGGACGCAATTCCGGGTGATGTATGATGAGCAGTGTATTTATGTCATCTTTCGCGTTTTTGATCAGTATGTCCGTGCCGTTGCACAGTCATTACACGGCGAGGTCTGGAAAGACAGTTGCGTGGAGTTCTTTTTTACGCCGTATCCCCAGCCGGATACCGCGTATTTTAATCTGGAAACCAACTGCTGTGGGGTGATGCTGTTTCGGGCGCAGTCGGCCCCCAAAGAAAATCAGGTGTATCTGAGCGAACCAGACATCCGTCAGATTCAGATTGTCGGTTCTGTGCCCGGGCCGGTAGTGCAGGAAATTACCCAGCCGCTGACCTGGACGCTGGAATATGCGATTCCCTATTCAGTTCTGGAACGATACAGCAGGGTAGAGCGCCCAGCCCCCGGCGTGCGGTGGCATGGCAACTTTTACAAATGTGCCGACGACAGTTCGCATCCGCACTGGCTGACGTGGTCGCCGATTATGACCGAGGTGCCGAATTTTCACCGGCCGGATGCCTTTGGTGTCCTGCAGTTTTGCTGATTGAGAACCAAACCGTAATCGAATTCATTTCTTTTGATTATCCAGCGATTGGCTTAGAGTCTGAATTTCTTGCGGTATTCCAGCGGGCTGATTCCCATTTCTCTTCGGAAAATCCGGGACACGTGGTTGATGTCGTGGAAATCCAGATCCATGGCGATGACCGAGATGGGCTGGTTGGAATGAATGATCTGGTGGGCCAGTTGCTGAATTCGAATCATCCGGATATGCTGACTGATGCCGCGTCCGACGATTTTTTTAAACCGCAATTGCAGACTTCGGACGGAAATGGCGGTTGCGTTGACTACATCCTCGACACGAATATCGCGTTTGGCGTTGTTGTGAATAAAACGAATTGCCTCCGCCACATCTTCGTCGTGAATCGCCCGGATATCCGTGGACTGGCGCGTCACCGTGCCCATCGGCATAAACATCAAATCGTCGTATTTATCTTTTTTGCGGTATATCATCAGGTCCAGCGTCTCGGCGGCTTTGTACCCGACCTGCTGGAAGTTCAGTTCGATGCTGGACAGCGGCGGATGGCTCAATCCGCAAATCATCTCATCATTGTCCACACCCAGAATGGCGATTTCATTGGGGATATGCAGACCTGCCTCGCGACATGCCTCGACCAGTTCCATGCTTTTTTCGTCGTTACAGGTCATGATGCCGATAGGCTTGGGGAGACTTTGCAGCCATTGGCACAGGCGCTGCTGGCGGGTTTCAATGGACGTTCTGGACAGGGTATCGCAAAATAACAGCGGACGAATATGGTATGTTTTGAGATACTCTGCAAATCCCTCCTGGCGGACCTGCGACCAGTAATTGTCCTGCCCGCAAAAGGCGAAATGCTCAAAGCCCTGATCGCGGAGATGCCTGGCCCCGAGGGCACCGATGGCCGGGTCCTGCAGGACGTTGACAATGCCCGGGATGAGTTTTTTGAGCGGAATCGTCACGGCCGGAAAACGGTGCTTAATCAGGAGCTGCTGGAACTTGGGGGACGAGGGCAGATACCCGATAATTCCATCGGCATCAAGGCTTCGAAGACGTGCCAGCAGGTCGTCCTGTTTGCTGGGGCTGAAGGGGGCTTTTAAAAACAGGGGGGAGTGCCGGTAAAACGACCAGCTTCCGCGCTGGGTGGCATAATCCATAATCCCCCGTATCATGCCGCGGTCGGCCGCTCGGGAGGAGTCCAGCATCAGGATAATTTTATGTGTTTTTTGCATCTATCTTGCCTAAATTGACAAGAAAAGTTTACTCAACAGGGGGTCTTTATGCAAGTGAAAATTGCGCAAAATGGCGATAATATATGCAAATTATGGTGTCGTCTGCCGTGACAAAACAGTTATAGTAGTGCCGGTACGATAAGAACATATAAGGAGATTGTCATGAAAAAAGGTAACACGGCTCAGGATGGGGTAAATCCAATTCAGGTTCCATGCAAAAAACTGTCCTCGGGGGCATCTATTCCAGCCATCGGTTTAGGTACTTTTGGGTCCGATTCGGTTTCAGGCTCTCAGGTTGCCCAGGCTGTGCGAGGGGCAATAGCAGCAGGATATCGGCATATTGATTGTGCATCGGTTTATGGCAATGAGAATTGTATCGGCGAAATATTCTCGCAAATCTTTCAGAGCGGAGTAGTCAAGCGGCAGGATTTGTGGATTACCTCCAAGGTCTGGAATGATATGCATGGCCGGGGCGATGTGCTGATTTCCTGTGCCAGAAGTCTCAAGGATCTGCAGTTGGACTATCTGGATTTATATCTGGTTCACTGGCCGTTCCCCAATTTTCATGCGCCCAAATGCGATGTCACGTCCCGCAGCGCCGACGCCCGTCCCTATATTCACGATGATTACATGAAAACCTGGCGACAGATGGAGCGGCTGGTCAAGGCCGGGCTGGTTCGCCATATCGGCACGTCCAATATGACCATCCCCAAGCTCAAACTGCTGCTGCGGGATGCCGAAATCAAGCCGGCCTGCAATGAAATGGAACTGCACCCGCATTTCCAGCAGCCGGAATTATTCCAGTTCTGCGTCGATAACGGTATCCTGCCGATCGGCTATTGCCCCCTCGGTTCGCCGGGACGCCCCGAACGCGACAGAACCCCCGAAGATACGGTGGATATGGAAGACCCGGTCATTCTGGATATCGCCCGTAAACACGGCGTTCATCCCTCGGCTGTCTGCATCCAGTGGGCCATTCAGCGCGGGCAGGTTCCCATCCCGTTTTCGGTTAATCATTACCTGGATAATCTCAAAGCCGCCGTGGGCGAGCCTTTGAGCGAATCCGAGATGCAGGCGATTTCCACAATCGACAAAAATTGCCGCCTCATCAAGGGGCAGGTGTTTCTCTGGAAACAGAATCAAAGCTGGGAAGACCTCTGGGATATTCACGGCGAGATTACGCCGGCGTAAAGTTCGAAATCAATAGCGATTTTATGCAGGAGATAACATGAAGAACAAGAGTCTAATCTGGATGTTTTTTGTTCTGTTCCTGATGACTGCACCACTGACGTTGTCCCAGAATGATGTAAAGATCTTTCAGGAAAGCTGGGAATCCCTGTCCACGCATCCGGTACCGGAATGGTTTGCCGATGCCAAATTCGGAATCTATGCTCATTTAGGGGTTTATTGTGTCCCTGCTTTTGGCACAGAATGGTATCCTCGCCTGATGTATCAGGACAACGACAGGGTCTATAAGCATCATATTGCCACCTATGGCGATCCATCGACTTTCGGCTATAAAGATTTTATTCCGCAGTTCAAGCTGGAAAAATTTGACCCGGAACAATGGGCCGAATTGTATAAGCAGTCCGGTGCAAAATTTGCCGGGCCGGTCGCCGAACACCACGATGGATTTTCAATGTGGGCGTCCAAAGTCAACCGCTGGAATGCCAAAGACATGGGGCCTCAAAGGGATGTCGTCGGGGAATTAGTCGCTGCCATCCGCAAACGGGACATGAAAATCATTACGTCGTTTCATCATGCCTTCAATGTGCAGGGGTATTATACCGCCCGGGCGGGCTGGGATACCGCTGACCCGAAATTCGAGGACCTCTACGGCCAGTTTAAAGACCCCAAAATCGCCTATGACCGCTGGTTTACCAAACTGCAGGAAGTGATTGACGCATATCAGCCGGACCAGATCTGGTTTGATTTCTGCCTTGGCAAGGTTCCTGATGCGTACAAGCGTAAATTTGCCGCCTATTATTACAACAAGCAGGCCGAGTGGGGCAAAGATGTCATTATTACACGCAAGGGCGAGGATTTGCCTGCCGGCGTGGGCGTGCTGGATATCGAACGGGGCAGAATGAAAGACTCCGACCCCCAGCTTTGGCAAACCGATGACTCCACCGCCTATAACAGTTGGAGCTGGGTTCAGGATTTGAAAGTCAAGCCCCCGGTTGAAATGATTCATGAGCTGATCGATATCGTCAGCAAAAACGGCATTTTGCTGCTGAATGTCTGCCCCAAAGCCGACGGGACCATTACCGACGGTCAGCAGCAATTGCTCCGTGAAATGGGCCAATGGCTCAAGGTCAACGGTGAAGCGATTTATGCCACCCGTCCGTGGCTGATTTACGGACAAGGCCCCACCCGGATGACCAAAGGCGGCGGTTTTCTGGATACCATTCACTATACGCCCCGGGATGTCCGCTTTACCCGCAGCAAGGATGGCAAGACTCTGTATGCCATCTGCCTGGGCTGGCCCGAGGGCGATTTCACCCTGGATTCCATGACTGTTCAGAATGCCTCCGGCGCCCGCGTATCGCTTCTGGGCAGCGATGCGAAGGTGTCCTATACGGTCAATCCCGATAAAAGCATTACCATTCATACGCCAAAACTGGACGAATCAAAGCGGCCGTGCCAATATGCCTGCAGTTTTAAATTAGAAGGCTTTGACATGGCGGCCAATCCTTTTGCGACCTCGCAGGCAATTGTTCTGAAAGCCGAACAGGCTACCCTTGAAGGTGAAAAGATTGCTCTGGAAGAAAGGAATAAGCAGACGAATATCGGTTTCTGGGATAATCCCCAGGAGTCCGTTCACTGGCTGGTTCGTATTCCTGCGGCGGGGAACTATCTGGTTCGGGGCCGCTTTGCCGCAGCGGCAGGAGCTTCGCAACTGCTGCTGACCGCACAAGGAAATCAGCTCAAAATGTCTATTTCTGCTTCTGGAAGCTGGG
Organism: Phycisphaerales bacterium UBA7708; assembly: GCA_002482415.1. Classification (GTDB taxonomy): domain Bacteria; phylum Planctomycetota; class Phycisphaerae; order Sedimentisphaerales; family Anaerohalosphaeraceae; genus Anaeroglomus. The sequence continues at coordinate 11,327 of DLFY01000308.1, read as the reverse complement.
ACCAGCCCGTGACCGTTGACGCCGGCAGGTTGAGCTTCGAGAAACCGGGTGTCTATCATCTGATTCTGGCTTCTGCTGACAATTCAGCCTGGAAAGCCGTGAATGTCTGGGATATCCAGTTGGCCCCGGCCAATCCATAGTATTGAGCACAATGAAATCTGAATTGAAATAAGAGATTTATGAAAAAAGGAAAAGCACAATGAGTCGAGTAAAATTAGCGCTTTTAATCTCCATTTCAGTTGCAGCGGTGGTGCTGCAGGGCTGTGCCTCAAAAGCGAAACAGTTTGACGCGACATGGGAATCGCTCCAGCAGTATCAGGCCCCGGAGTGGTTTCGCGATGCCAAGTTTGGTATCTGGGCTCACTGGGGACCGCAGGCCGTACCCGGACAGGGCGACTGGTATGCCCGGCGGATGTATCTCCAGGGCGATGGGGCCTATAATTATCACGTCCAAACCTACGGCCACCCCTCCGAGTTTGGCTATAAAGACATTATCCCGCTCTGGAAAGCAGAAAAATGGGACCCCGACACCCTGATGGCGCTGTATAAAAAGGCCGGGGCGAAATATTTCGTCAGCATGGCCGTTCACCACGATAATTTCGACCTGTGGGATTCGACGTATCATCGCTGGAATGCGGTCAAGATGGGTCCGCAGCGGGATATCGTCGGCCAGTGGCAGGCCGCCGCCGAAAAATACGGCCTGCGATTCGGCGTGTCTGAACATCTGGCGGCCAGCTATACCTGGTTTACCTCCAGCCACGGCGCCGACAAAGACGGCCCCAAAGCCGGCGTTCCGTATGATGGCACCGACTCGAACTACTGGGACCTCTACCACCCCAAACATGATGAACCGTTCGGAAGCGGTGAAAAATGGTACGGCAAGAATCCGCAGTGGCACCAGACCTGGGATAAGCGGATACGCGACCTCGTGGACCAGTACCAGCCGGATCTGCTCTATTCCGACGGCGGCTTCCCCTTTGGTGAAGTCGGCAGGGGGTTGGTCGCACATTTCTACAATACCAACATGCAGCAGCACCGCGGCAAACTGCAAGCGGTTTATACCTGCAAGGAAATGGGCTCGGGCGAATTCAACCGTCAGGCCTGTGTGCAGGATGTCGAACGCGGGGCGATGAAGGATATTAATCCGCTTCCCTGGCAGACCGACACCTCCAACGGCGACTGGTATTACCGGACACGCGACCGCTATAAAACGACCGGGCAGGTCATTCGTCTGCTGGCCGACATCGTCAGCAAAAACGGCAACATGCTGCTCAATATCGTGCTCAGGCCCGATGGCAGTCTGCCGCCGGAGTCGGAGAAACTGCTGGCCGAACTGGGACCCTGGATGGACATGAACGGCGAGGCCATTTATGGAACCCGCCCCTGGAAAGTCTATGGCGAAGGTCCGACGGTGGTCGGCGGAGGCCATTTCAAGGAAGATTACCCCTTCAAGGCCGACGATATTCGCTTCACTACCAAAGGCAATACGCTGTATGCCATTGCCCTCGGCGTGCCGACGGCGGACCTGAAGATCAAATCGCTGGCCGGCGTATCGATCACCGACTGCCGTCTGGTTGGCAGCAAAGAAAAACTGCAATGGACCCAGGACGCCGAAGGGCTGACCATCAAGCCCGTCAGTCAGTGGCCCTGTGACCATGCTGTCGTTTTTAAAATGAAAATCAAGCAATAGAATATTGTAAGGAGTTATCATGAAGACCATGCAAGGCGCCATTCTGCCGGGCAACAGTACCGTCGAGCTCAAACAGTTCCCGATACCGTCCCCGGGACACGGCGAAGTTCTCATCAAAATGAAATCGTCCACCATCTGCGGTTCGGACATTCGCTGCATCTATCACGAACATCTGGGCAAAGGCCCGGAAGGCTATCAGAAAGGCATGATCGCCGGCCACGAACCGGCCGGACAGATTGCCGAATGCGGGCCGGGCTGCCGTCGATTCAAGACCGGCGACCGCGTGATTATCTACCACATCTCCGGCTGCGGCGTCTGCAATGACTGCCGGCGGGGCTATATGATTTCCTGTACCAGCGAAAAATACCGCCGGGCCTATGGCTGGCAGCGGGACGGCGGCATGGCCGAGTATATGCTGGCCGAGGAAAAAGACCTCGTCTTTCTGCCCGAGCCGCTGACCTATTCCGACGGTGCCCAGGTCGCCTGCGGTTTTGGCACTGTCTATGAAGGACTGGAAAAAATCGGCATCTGCGGCAATGACGCGGTGCTGGTCACTGGCCTTGGGCCTGTCGGTCTTGCCTCGGCAATGCTGGCCCGGGCGATGGGGGCGGCCAGAATCTACGGTATCGAAGTTCTCGACGAACGTATCGCCATTGCTCAAAAAATGAACCTGTTTGACGCGGTATTCAAGGCCGGACCGGACAATGTTGCCCAGATTCGCAGCCTGACCGGGGGGTATGGTGTCGAACGGTCCGTCGATTGCTCCGCCAACGACAAGGCCCGGCTGACCTGCATCCAGGCCACCCGCAAATGGGGGAAAATCGTATTTCTCGGTGAAGGCGGTACTTGCTCTTTCCAGCCCTCTCCGGATATAATCCACGACCAGAAGACCATCTACGGCTCCTGGGTGACCAACCTCTGGCGGATGGAAGAACTGGTCGAACGGCTGGTCCGGTGGAATATCCACCCCGAAACGCTGATTACCCACCGTTTTCCGCTGGACCGGGTCAGTGAGGCATATGCCCTGATGGCCAGCGGCAAATGCGGCAAAGTGGCGGTGGTCTTTGACGAGGAACTGAAGTAAGCAGAATCGACTTCCAAGGAAAGGTAAAAGTATGGCCCAAACAAGCTCAGGCAGCACGGCAAATTCCCTTTCACATAAAGCCGTTATCCCCAGGGATATGATTTTCTCGTTCATTTTGGTAACGACCTTGTTCTCGCTGTGGGGTTTTGCCAATGATATCACCAACCCCATGGTTGCGGCGTTCAAGAATATCCTGTTAATCAGCAACTTTGAAAGCTCGCTGGTTCAGTTTGCCTTTTATGGCGGCTATTGTGTGATGGCCTTTCCCGCGGCCCTGTTCATCAAGCGATTCAGCTATAAGGCCGGCATCCTGATTGGCCTTGCTCTTTATGCCGCCGGATGTCTGATGTTTATCCCTTCCGGGTGGATGATGGCGTTCTGGGCCTTTTTGCTGTCGTATTTCGTAATGACCTGCGGCCTGTCGTTTCTGGAAACCAGTGCCAACCCGTATATTCTGGCGATGGGGTCGGAAGAGACTTCCACCCAGCGCCTGAATTTTGCCCAATCCTTCAATCCCATGGGTTCACTGCTGGGTATGCTGGTCGCCCGAAATTTCATTCTCGCCAGGCTGGACAGTACCGATGAAGCAGGTCGCCGAGCGTTGCGAGATACCGCCCCGGAACAGTTCAATACAATATGTCAGCACGATTTGTCTGTGATCATCAAGCCGTACCTGATTTTAGGCATGGTTGTGCTGGTGGCCTTTGTTATTTTTGCGATTGCCCGCTTGCCGCGAAGCAAAGGGGAGGATGATACATCCCTGCACCTTGGAGCGACGCTGATGCGGCTGTTTTCGAACAAAAAATACATCGAAGGCGTGATTGCCCAGGCCTTTTATGTGGGCGTTCAGATTATGTGCTGGACCTTTATTATTCAGTATGCTGAAAATGAACTGGGCATGAGCAAGACCAATGGCCAGATGTTTAACATGATAGCCATGGTCATTTTTGTCAGCAGCCGCTTTATATGCACCTTCCTGCTGAAATACTTCAGCCCCGGCGGATTACTGCTGAGCCTGTCTATTGGCGGACTGCTGCTGATTATCGGCACCATTTTTATCCCCGGCAGTACCCAAACCGGTGCCCACTTTCAGCAGTACATTGACCAGTATCGTCAGACAGAGGGCGTTGCCGCACAACTGGCCGGCTACATCAAGGGATTCTATTATGGAATACTCAACGTCAAGGGGCTTGGCGGGCTGCTTTCGCTGGTTGGAGTTTCCGCCTGTATGTCGCTGATGTTCCCGACGATTTACGGCATCGCGCTCAAGGGTCTCGGAGATGATGCCAAGCTGGGGGCTGCCGGCCTGATTATGGCTATCGGCGGCGGCTGTCTGATGCCTCCGATGCAGGGTTGGATTATGGACCAGAGTGCGGTGAATGTTGGCTTTATGGTCTTGTCCAGCACCCGGGCTTCTTTTGTTCTGCCGCTGATTTGTTTTGTGGTGATTGCAATTTATGGTTTTAGAACGTCCAATGTGCATGGACATAAATATTAATAGAATGACAAAATAAGGAGATACTTATGCTCAAATATATCCCCGGTATCCTGAGTCCACAGTTGTTGAAGGTGTTGATGGAAATGGGTCATGGCGATGAAATTGTTATCGCCGACGGCAATTTTCCCGCCGCGTCCATAGCGCAGCGGCTGATTCGTGCCGATGGTCACGGTGTGCCGCCGGTGCTGGAAGCGATCTTGAAGCTGTTCCCGCTGGATATCTATGTCCCCCAGCCGGTGGCCCTGATGCAGGTGGTGCCCGGCGATACCGTCAAGACCCCGATATGGGACCAGTACCGAAAAATCCTCAAGGACAGCGGCGAAAAATTTACGGATTTTGAATTTGTCGAACGATTTGCTTTCTATGAACGGGCAAAAAAAGCCTTTGCGGTGGTGGCCACAGGGGAATCGGCGCTGTACGCCAATATCATTCTGAAAAAGGGAGTTGTCACAAAATAAGAAAGGACGCTTATGACGCGGTACAGTTTGTTGTGGGTCGTTTTGTGTGGGTGGACAGGGATGGTTTGGGCGGCCCAGGACTCCCCCGCAAATACACCGCCGTCACCGGCCTGGGGAAATTTCGCAAACCTGGCCAAAGAAGTCGAACGCATCCCGAATGTTCAATATGCCCAGGTCAACGGCATCATACTGTCGCTGGATTTATACCGGCCCCGACAGGGGGGGCAGGGCAAGCTGCCCGTGGTGGTCTGGATTCATGGCGGTGCGTGGATGTCAGGCTCCAAGGATTATTGCATTCCCCTGTGGCTTGGTTTTGTGCAGAAAGGCTATGCCCTTGCCAGTGTCCAGTATCGTCTGACCGACAAGGCCCCATTCCCGGCCCAGATTGAAGACTGCAAAGCCGCCGTCCGCTGGCTGCGTGCCCATGCCGACCAGTATAATCTGGATGTCAATCGGTTTACCGCCTGGGGTGAATCCGCCGGCGGGCACCTGGTAGCATTGCTGGCAACCACTGGCGACACCAAAGAATTTGACAAAGGCGACCACCTGGACCAGTCCAGCGCCGTNNCCCACCAGTTTTGTCGGTGCTGCGTCCATGGCCAACGATGAAAATGCCTCCAAGCCCGATTCGGTCCTGTATAAACTATTCGGCGGCCCGCTGTCCGAAAAACAGGATATCGCCGCCAAGGCAAGCCCCGTGACATTCGTCTCCAAAGGCGACGCCCCGGTTCTGATTGTTCATGGAACCAAGGACGGGCTGGTGCCGCTTCGCCAGAGTATCGTATTCCATGAACTGCTGCAAAAGGCTGGCGTGGAATCTGTGTATCATCCCATCCAGGGGGCCAATCACGGCGGCGCCGAATTTGCGACCCCTGAAGTCGTTACGATGATAGATGAATTTTTCAGAAAGCATCTGTCAAAATCGGATGCGGCTCTGTCCTCTCCAAAGCCATCAACAGACCCCGTTCTGAAAGATATTCCTTACCGGACCGTTGGCGATAAAACGCTCCATCTGGATTTGTATCGCCCTGAGCAGGCTTCGGGGAAATTGCCGGTCATTGTCTGGATTCACGGCGGAGCCTGGCTGGCCGGGTCGAAAAGCCAATGTCTGCCGGAACGGATGGGCTTTGTAAGGAAAGGTTTCGCAGTTGCCAGCGTGGATTATCGTCTTTCGGATGCGGCGAAATTTCCCGCACAGATTGAAGACTGCAAAGCGGCGATTCGCTGGCTGCGTGCCCATGCCGAAGACTATAACCTGGATACTGAACGATTTGCCGTCTGGGGCGATTCGGCCGGCGGCCATCTGGTGGGCCTGCTGGGAACTACCGGTGATATCCGGGATTTTGACTCCGGCGAATATCTCGACCAGTCCAGTGCCGTTCAGGTCGTATGCAATTATTATGGACCCTCGGATTTTGCCGCCTTTGTGACGACCCCCGGCTATGAGGATCATGCCGGGCCCCAGTCGCCGGAGTCCCTGCTGATTGGCGGACGGGTGCAGGACAAACCCGAAGAAGCCAAGAAAGCAAGCCCGACCACATACGCATCAAAAGGGGATGCTCCCATGCTGCTGGTCCATGGGGATAAGGACCCTGTCGTGCCAATGGGACAAAGCAAGCTGCTGTATGAGGCGTTAACAAAAGCAGGTGTGCCGACGGAATTTGTTACACTCAAAGACGCCGGCCATGGCGGCCCGCAGTTTCAAGCGCCGGAACTGATATCGCAGATTGAGTCGTTTCTGAAAAGCCATCTCGATAAAACAAAGGCCGGGATGAAGTAAGGAAAATCTGGAATGGCCTGTACCATGCATAAAAAAAGCCCGGCGTTGAACCGGGCTTTATAATTTCCGAAAATGAATCAGCAGCAAATCAGGCTTCGATGCTGTCGATGGTGACCTGCAGATATTTCTGGCGATGGCCAATTTTCTTGGCGCTGTTTTTACGTCTGCGGAATGTCATCGCAATGACCTTGGGGCCTTTGACGACCGCGTCGGCAGCAGACACCTTGAAGCTGGCTATGACCTTGGCGCCTTCCAGGTAGGGGGTGCCGATCTTGACCTGCTCACCGTCGCTGACGAACAGAACCTTGTTCAGTTCAATGGTCTTGGCATCCGGGGCAACCTCGGTCAGTTCAATATTAATAACGTCTCCCTGAGAGACCTTAAACTGTTTTCCGCCTTGTTCGATAATCGCGTACATGATGACTCCTCGATCTATACTGATAGAGTTCCAATATTTACTTTAGCATACGACAAAGACCCGTTATTTTAGTGTTCAACGAGGAATTGTAAAGAAAAAAGTTATAAACCCGTGATATTTTTCTGAAAACTTTGTTTGTATATCTATATGTGAATAATATATATCAGTATATAGAGATAAATAAGATGTTTTGTGTTTATAATAGCAGGCAGGGGGTCGTTAATTTGATTACTCTTTTTTACCTGTTTTGACGAAGTATAATAAAGTTATTATTGTAATATATGATATTAGTAGGTCTATATAATCTTTTAATTTAGGAGAACACCGCAGATGGAACTTGCGATGATCAATGACGATGTGTTTCCAATATTAAAAATCGATCCGGCGTATCTGGATCGTGGTATATATTTTGGTGATGGTGTCTATGAAGTCCTTCGCAGCTACGACGGCCAAATCTTCGCTCTCGATGAACATCTGGAACGATTTGATCGCAGTTTACGTGAGATATGGATTGATAACATCGACATCAAGGAAGTTCGCCGGAAAGTCCTGGAAACCTACCAGAAATCCGGATTTGGCAATGCCCGGATGTATTTTCATATTACCCGTGGGTCTGAACCCCGTAACCACTTGCCCGGAAAGAACTTAAATCCAAATTTCTTTTTGACGGTCAATGAATTGCTCGACAAACCCGGCGAAAAGGAACATGGTATTAAAGTCTGTACCTATCCGGACTTGCGCTGGAAGCGCTGCGACATTAAATCCCTGAATCTGCTGCCCAACGTCATGGCCAAAATGGTTGCCGAAAAGAAAGGCTGCTATGAAGCCATCCTCGTCAACGATGCCGGCGAGATTACCGAAGGCTCAGGCAGTGCGTTTTTTGCCGTCGATGCTAAACAGAAAGCCCTCATAACAAGACCCCTCGGGTCGGACATCCTGCCATCCATTACCCGCAGTGTAGTAGTCAAGATTGCTAAAAACTGCGGCCTGGGTATTATCGAAAAGAATCTGACACCCGCCCAGGCGGCTCAGTGCGAAGAACTGATTATGGCTGTGACCACCAAGGACATCGTCCCGATCGTCCAGTTTGACGGCCAGACCATAGGTACCGGCACCTGCGGCAAACACACCAGGGCGTTGATTGAAGAATTTGCCAAACTGGCCCGTCATCGCTAAAAGCAGTCATTGTTGAATACACAGGCAGGGGCAGTCTGCCATATTGGCATAGCGGTCATTCTGTATCCATATCTCTAAATTGTTTTATTTGTTAGAGATACGAATAATCGCTCCGGCGGCACATCGTTTGCAATTATCTAATTGGCTCGTGGGATAAATCCCGAGGAAAGGAAAGTAAACGATGAAATTTGATAAATTTACAGTCAAAGTTCAGGAAGCACTAGCGACCAGCCAGCAGACGGCCATGGCACGCAGCCACACCATGATGACCCCGCTGCATTTGCTCTATGTTCTGCTGGATGACGAAGAAGGACTTGGCGTCCAGATATTGAAGAAAATCGGCGCCAATGTCTCTCGAATCCAGTCCATGACCGACAGCGAACTGAACCGCCTGCCCAAAGGCTCGGTGGGGACTCAGCTTATGCCGGACCCTGCCTATACCCAGGTCATTCTCGATGCTCAGAATCGGGCGGATAAGATGGGGGACGACTATCTCAGCATTGAACATCTCCTGTTGTCACTGGCTGACATCAAAAGCGACGCCAAGGAAATCCTCAGTGTCAACTCTGTCACAGTCAAACAGATAGAACAGGCCGTGGAGGAACTTCGCGGCGGCCAGAAAGTCACCGACGACAGTCCGGAAAGCAAATACAAAGCTCTGGAACGGTTTGGCATCGATTTACTGGAACAGGCCCGCAAGGGTAAACTCGATCCGGTCATCGGGCGGGATGATGAGATACGCCGGTGTATGCAGGTGCTGAACCGAAGGACGAAAAATAATCCGGTTCTGATTGGCGAACCCGGCGTTGGTAAAACCGCGATTGTCGAAGGACTTGCTCAGCGTATTGTGGCCGGCGATGTCCCCGCGGGATTGAAAGATAAAAAACTGATTGCTCTGGATATGGGTGCATTGATTGCCGGGACAAAATTCCGCGGCGAGTTCGAGGAACGCTTNNNNCTCTTTATTGATGAATTGCATACCATCGTTGGGGCAGGCAAGGCCGAAGGGGCGGTCGATGCCGGCAACCTGCTCAAACCCGCATTGGCTCGCGGTGAGTTGCGATGTATCGGGGCGACGACGCTCGATGAATATCGCAAATACATCGAAAAAGATGCGGCCCTCGAGCGGCGATTCCAGCCGATTACGGTGGACCCGCCATCGGTTGAAGAGACGATTGCGATTCTTCGCGGACTTAAGGACCGCTACGATGCTCACCACGGCGTGCGGATTGCGGATGCGGCGCTGGTGGCGGCGGCGACTTTGNNCGTTATATTTCGGACCGGTTTTTGCCGGATAAGGCGATTGACCTGGTGGATGAGGCGGCTTCGCGGCTGCGTATCGAAAATGATTCACTGCCTGCCGAACTGGACGATATCCGCCGCAAAATCATGCAGCTTGAAATTGAATGTCAGGCCCTGAAAAAAGAAACCGACGCCGCCAGTGCCAGGCAGATCCAGAAATCCCAGAAGCAACTGGCGGCACTANNATCAGGATCAGGATTTAACCGCCCGCTGGGAGGGCGACAAAAAAGCCATCGGACAGGTCAAGGAAATCAAAGAGAAAATCACGGCTGCGCAGATGGAGTTTGAAGATGCCCAGCGTAAAGGCGACTTAGAGCGTGCGGCCCGGCTCAAATATGAGACCCTCATTGGCCTGCAAAAACAGCTCAAGACCGCTGAGGAAGCCCTTGCCCGAGCCAACGGCAGCACGATGGTGCATAACGAAGTGACCGAAGAGCATATCGCCCAGGTGGTCAGCAAGTGGACGGGGATACCCGTTGCCCGGCTGATGAGCGGCCAGCGGGAGCGTCTGCTGAAGATGGAAGATGAAATTCGCAATTGCGTGGTCGGTCAGGATGAAGCGGTCACGGCAATCTGCAATGCCGTGCGTCGCAATCGGGCGGGTCTGGGGGACCCGAATCGGCCGATTGGGGTATTTCTGTTCCTTGGGCCGACGGGGGTGGGCAAAACCGAACTGGCCAAAGCCCTTGCGGAGTTTTTGTTTAACGACCCTGCAGGGATGGTCCGCATCGACATGAGCGAATTCATGGAACAGCATTCGGTTGCCCGACTGATTGGTGCTCCTCCCGGGTATGTTGGATACGAAGAAGGCGGCAGGCTGACCGAGGCGGTACGCAGGAAGCCGTATTCGGTGATTCTTCTGGACGAAATCGAGAAAGCCCATCGGGATGTGTTTAATGTCCTGCTGCAAGTGTTTGACGATGGCCGGCTGACGGATGGCAAAGGCCGGACGGTGGATTTCAAGAACACCGTGATTATCATGACCAGCAACTTTGCCAGCCAGCAGATACTTCAAATGAGTCAGCAGCAGGGGGCCGACTGGGAGATTGAGGCCCATGTCAAAGAGGCGCTCAAGCAGTCGTTCAAGCCGGAGTTTCTCAACCGGATTGATGAGACGATTATTTTCCATACCCTGACGCAGGACAACCTGAGCAGGATTGTGGATATTCAGTTGCGAAATCTGGTCGCACGGCTCAAGGACCGCCACCTGACTGCGGACTTTACCGACCGGGCACATAAACAATTGATTGATGAAGGCTATGATCCGTCCTTCGGCGCCCGCCCGCTCAAACGGGTGATTCAGCAGCGGCTTGAGAATCCGCTGGCCAATGAATTGCTGGCCGGGAAGTTTGCCGAAGGGGATAAGATTCGGATTGATGCCGACGGCAATGTTTTTCGGTTTGACAAAGTCTAAATATTTCACGATACTTAGGCAAAACCAGGAACCTTGTTTAGTGGAGAAAAGCGATGATTATTAAAACCATCAGCGAAGTTGCGGCGTCTCCGGTCCAGATGGAAGGGGCGAAAAATGTTTCTGTTCGGGTTGTCTTTGGGCCGGCGGACAAGGCTCCGACGTTTGCCATGCGGGTCTTTGAACTGGACGCCGGGGGGCATACGCCGTTCCATACACACGCGTTTGAGCATGAGGTGATGATTCTGTCCGGCGAGATTGCTGCGGTGACTGAAAAAGGGCCGTTCCCGCTCAAAGCCGGCCAGTGCATTCTGGTCCAGCCGGATGAAAAGCATCAGTTCCAGAATCTTTCCGCATCCAGTAAGGCCAGCTTTATGTGCCTGGTGCCGATTGCGTATCAGAAATAGGTCGGGTATTCGTAAGCTGGAGAAGGTGTTGAATAAATGCGTTCGCGGCCGCTCCAAAAAGAACGAAAAGGATGGTGCCATATGCTCATAATAGGTAACTGTC
>DLFY01000293.1 GCA_002482415.1 Phycisphaerales bacterium UBA7708 | reverse complement strand
CCATACCGACAATACCAGCATCCTTAATCGCTCGACAAATCTGCTCGGAAGTCCATTCTGACAGATCAAACTTGGCATCAAACCGCCCGGCCACCGGCAATTTGGGTTCGTTTTGTGCGGGATCAACATCAATTACCACCGCCATTGTCCTGCCTAAAACCGGATGAGGGGCGAGGGTAATATCCTTAACCGTACCATTGACCGGGGAATGAATGGCCGCCGAGACAAAGGCATCGGAGAAGCCAATGACCTGGCCTGCCTTGACCGTATCCTTTTTATTGACAACAGGTTTGCAGGGAGCCCCTAAATGCTGACTCAGTAAAACCACAACCTGTTTTGGATTCGGAATAACCTCAATCGGTCGTCCCTGACTGTACTGCTTGCCTTCCGGGGGGTGAACACCGCCGGGGAAGCTGAATTTTCCTCGTGTTTCCATCACGCTTTTCCTATTTAGGACACCTTGAATGTCCGGATTTGTGTCGGGTCAAGTATCGAATCCCCAAAATTGTCACAGCGGCGGCGACCAAGCCCAGACTCAACAACGCCACCGTAAGCAATTTTGGGTTATCGATTTTGTTTTTTAACCACGGCTGAGCGATACCTGCGGCACAGACAAATGCCGCTACGGGTAGAACGAAAGCCTGAATCGCTTTCCAGGTAATATTCGGGCCTTGAGACTGGCCAACCATCTGATAGACCTCTTTGCAGGTATCTTGATGCCCGCAGCCGGCACAATGTTTATCCATTTATTGTTCCGCTTTCACAAGTAATGAGTTTTATATAGTCCAAACCCCCTGTCTTTGCAAGAAGATTTTTGGCTGCTGCGAGCCGATGAGCTTAAAGATTTGCAATTAGAATAGGATTCGAGTATAATAATTGTTTCTATAAACAATAACAGAGTAACCCTGTCGGCTTTTATGGAACGTACAGATAATCTAAACATCAAATGTTTCCGGTCGTTAATTACGCCGGAGGAACTGAAGCGGGAATTTCCGCAAACTGAAGAAGCTGCGCACCTGGTTGCTTCTTCGCGAAAGATTATTGAGAACATTCTGACCAACAAAGATCAACGCCGACTGGTGATTACCGGACCTTGCAGCCTGCATGACCGCGAAGCGACTCTCGAATATGCTGGACGGCTGAACAAGCTGCAGATGGAGCTATCCGGGACAGTCTTGCTGGTCATGCGGGCCTATTTTGAAAAACCCCGTACCACTTTGGGCTGGAAGGGTATGCTCTATGACCCCCATCTGGACGGGTCGTACGATATTGAATTCGGCCTGCGGCAGTCTCGCGGCATTCTTTCGGAAATTGCCAAACTCGGACTGCCGGTGGCGACGGAAATCCTGGAGCCGATTATTCCGCAATATCTGTGTGATCTGATCAGTTGGGCCGCGATTGGCGCCCGAACCAGTGAATCGCAGATTCATCGGCAGATGGCCAGCGGGCTTTCGATGCCAATCGGTTTTAAGAACGCCACAGACGGAAATCTTGCCGTGGCGATGGACGCCATTAAAGCCGCGGCCAGCCCGCATTCATTTCTGGGTATTGACCGTGACGGCAAAGTCATCGTCGCTGAGACCAAAGGGAATCGATACGGCCATCTGGTCATGCGAGGCGGGACCGGCGGACCGAATTTTGCCAGTGAATTCGTCGCGTTTGCTGAAGTGCTGCTGCAAAAAGCCAACATCGACAATGGCATTATCATCGATTGCAGTCATGCCAATTCTCACAAGGACCACAAACGGCAGAAAGACGCTCTGTATGATGTCGCCGACCAGATTCGCAGCGGCTCGACGGTCATTTCGGGTGTGATGCTTGAAAGCTTTATCAAAGAAGGCCGGCAAAGCATCGGCTCGGTGGGCCAGCTCAAATACGGCGTATCGCTGACGGATTCCTGCATCAGTTGGGAAGAAACCGAAGAGCTCGTTCGCAATTTCGCCGGGGCGATCAACACCTAAAGCAACAGCAATATTTCTACTTCCACTGATGCTGGCGGACACCGGCCAGGATTTTTTCCGCGCATTCCAGGGCTGCAAGGCCTTCCTCGGCGGTCACTTCGGGACGGCATGAGGGATTGGCAACCGCTTTCAAAAAGGCCTGCTGTTCGACCTTGAGCGGCTCGGCATCGGTAATATCCAGTTGTTCGATATGCAGCATTTCCGTCCAGTTGACGGTGGAAAAATCAAAGTCCTGTGCGGCCTGATGCTCGCGAATCCACTTGACCATATCCACGTTGGGATCGGTTTTGATGACTATGCCTTCCTTGGATTGATAATTCAGACTCAGGTAGGCCTGTCGGCTGAAGATACGCACCTTGCGTTCGGTCTTCAGGGCAAGCCGTGATGCGGTGATGTTGGCAATGCAGCCGTTTTCAAAGGTAATGCGGGCGTTGCAGATATCTTCATGGTCGGCGATGACATTGACGCCGACGGCTTCGACATTTTTGACAGGGCTGTTGGCCAGCGACAAAATAATATCAATATCATGAATCATCACGTCGAGCACCACCCCGATATCCATCGAACGGAACGGGTACGGACTGACGCGCGTCGCCTCAATAAACATCGGCTCGATATGCAGCCGCTTCATGGCCTGTACGACGGGATTGCACCGCTCGGAATGTCCCACAGCCACGACAGTATTATATTGTTTCGATAACTCGACAATCCGCCGACCCTCTTCAACACTGGCGGCCAGCGGTTTTTCAATCAACACCGGAATACGATTGGAAATCAGCAGCTCAGCCAGATTTTTATGAGCCACAGTGGGCGCTGATATCGTCACGGCATCCACCTGACCGATGAGGTCTCTGGGGTCAGTCAGGGCCTTGCAGTTGTGCTGTTTGGCCAGATTCTGTGCCTTGACCGGGTCGGCATCCACCACCGCTACAAGCCGGGCCTGTTCCAGTTTGCCATAGACTTTGGCATGAATGCCGCCCATCTTGCCGGCGCCGATAATCGCTGTACGGATTGTATCCATCGCTGTTTCCTGCCGCGCTGCGGCGGCCATGCAACCTCGTTAATCGCGGAACAATTCCAGATGCCGCCCGAAACGCTGCTTACCCATGTTCAGCATGTGATCCACAATGGCGCGCACATTGTCATCCAGACCATCCTGAGCGGCCAGGGCCTTGACCTGTTCCAGCACCGGTTTTTTGGACCGCCAGATAAACCGATACGCATGTTCGATTTGGTCCTGCTGCTGCTCGTTCAAGCCGGCGCGCCGGACGCCGCGTTTATTAACACCGCGGACCTCGGACGGATAGTGACCGCTAACAATCATATACGGCGGAATGTCATGGGCAATGCCCGTGTAGCCGGCCGCATAACACCACTTGCCGATGGTGCAGAACTGATGCACCGCCACCATACCCGACAGCCACACGCCGGTCTGCAGGTGGCAATGGCCGCTGATCTGGGTATAATTGCTCATGACGATATTGTCACTCAGTACACAGTCATGTCCGAGGTGAACGCCGATCATCAGCAGATTGTTATTGCCGACAATGGTCTTATGGTCGGGGTACATACTCGGATGAATGGTCACGAATTCACGGATATTGTTATTGTCGCCGATTTCCAGACCGCCCATGGGACGGTTGAAATTCAGCACCTGCGGCGGACGACCGATGACGCAGTTGGCAAACAGCCGGTTGTTTTTGCCGAGCTTGACGTTTTTGCCAACCACAACATGAGCATCCAATATGGTGCCGTCGCCGATTTCCGCGCCTGCGTCAACCAGTGTAAACGGACCAATCAACACATCATTTCCCAGTTTTGCAGTTTTATCGATGACCGCACTCGGGTGTATTTCTGAAGCCATACTCGTAAATAAACCTCCCTTAATCAATTCCGCTGCGGACGTCAAACCATTTCGTCGTCCACGAGCATAAATTTCAATTGTGCCTCGGCGGCGACTTCCTCGCCGACCATAGCTATACAGTTACATTTTGCCGCCCGGCTTCGTATCTTATCCGCTTCTGCGATGAGAATAAGCTGGTCACCCGG
>DLFY01000050.1:3448-3615 GCA_002482415.1 Phycisphaerales bacterium UBA7708 | reverse complement strand
GTCTGTTACTGGAATGAAGGTCATCAAGAGGTTGACTTTGTTCTGTCCAAAGGCAAAAAGCTGACTGCGATTGAAGTCAAAAGTCAGGCCGGCAAAACAAATTCATCTGGAATGGATTTATTCTGCATGCAATTCCCGGTTGATCGGCGCATTCAGGTGGGTGGTCA
>DLFY01000050.1:211-3333 GCA_002482415.1 Phycisphaerales bacterium UBA7708 | reverse complement strand
GCAACAGCATTATCACCGCGGCTATGCAGAGCAAATTGATCCTGTGAGTACGCGCGGCATAAAACGGCCTGCGGCCGTCGCAGAATAATCATACCCGTTGGGTATATACTCTTTTAGTAAACACCGCAGATCCCAGGCATCATTGCTGTCAGTCAAGAATTAAAGCCCCTCGTCTGCATGATACAGACAAGGGGCTTTTTGTATTGCCTAAAAAACTGCGCTGCTGAAATACCGTTGCGGGAACAGGCCCGGGGCGGTGTCTTCGTAAAACTTACCAGGGGACCACTTTTTTGCTGCCGCGTTTGCCGATGAAAGCCTCATTCTGCCAGTAGCTCAGACCTGTGGCGATTTCCGCGACGCGAAGCTGGAAATAGTATTCCACCTGCTGGATATTGTTGTCATAACGGATATTCTTCTGGTAAATCTTGCCCGAGATGCTCAGCTCCGGGGCGATAATCTGGCCTTTGCCGGGCATGGTACCCTGCTTGAATTCGTCGCTTTTTTCGGAATCCCGCAGGTCTCGCATCTGATAGACCATCTGATCCGTGGCGCCCTTACCGCCGACGGCAGCGGTCATGACAACCTGTCCGCTGTTAATCAGGTCCTGTTCGACTTTAAAAGTCAACTGATCGGTATCGATACGCTGCATCGTGTCATTGATGATTTTGGCAGTGGTGACTACGTAGCGGTTTCCATCGGCTTTCTTGAACACGCCGGACGACAGCATGGACTGGACCATTTCAGTTGCCGCTTTATCGAAATCACGATAATCCAGCTCCATCACCGCTTTGCCTTCATCATTGGCGGTATCGATATTCTTCGTCGGCGGGGTGCATCCGGCGATAATCAAGGCCCAGGTCATAAGAATTGCTGTAAACCATTTTGTCTTCATGAGACTATTCTCCTAAACGATGTTTATGATTCCAATTATTGATATAAACCTGTTTCAGACTTGTGTACGTGACGGTTTATTTATCCAGATTCCTTGCGATGCGGGTATTGATACGGAAGTCCGCCGAGTCGGCTGTCGGTGAAGTCACCTTGAATGTAAAGGTTGACTTGGGAGTGACCGATACCGTCATCCATTTGGACATCACCGTGTCAATCAGCATGCCGTTGCCGTCCATCCAGTCGGTCTTGTAGTCAAAGCGTTTCTTGAACATGGACTGGTTATAGCCGGAGACCTGTACTTCGAGGAATCCTTCCGGCGTTCGTGCTTCTTTGACGTTGTTGACTACAACCCCTTCCCCGATGACAAAGCTGACGATGCCGCCCAGGGGACGGGTAATAATGTTGTTGCCCAGACTGTCGTTGCGGACGCCCGGAGCGACCTGGACCCGTTCATCGTGAGCCTTGTAGCATCCCGCCAGTAAAACCACCACACACATTGCAATTGCTGTTTTCTTCATGACAGCCCCTTACGATAAGGATACCTGTTAATACGCTGTAACTTCTATTGTCGGCTCAATCAAAGCCGATACCATTTTAATATAGACGATCGCATATCTGCAAGGATGAATCACAATCGGATACGAATATCCCTGCGGACTGCGAATATCCAGTTTCCCGTCGGCCGGCATGGGAATCCGGGCAACCTGGAAATTCTTGGGCAGTGCCGACCAGATTCTGAGGTCCGCGGCCGTCGTGGCCCAGCTATACAGTGCCACAGCCGCTGCGGCCAGTTGGTTGGAACTTTCGTTCTGCTGCAGCATTGCCACCTGAGCCGCCGCTTTGGCACCCGCCGCAACAATGGCCCGGGTAATGATCCATGGATATTCCTTGGCGAATTCCGTCTGAATGACCCGGTCCATATCCCCGACCATTTCGGTCTGGAACGTTTGGCCGTTGCTCTGTACAGATAGACGCGGCGTGGCGGGCCAGCGTTGCACTAATCTTGGCAAAGCAATCCCGGCATAATAAACATGTCCGGTGAACAGGAAAAGTGGTAAATCCACACGGTACTCATCTTTAATCGGGCCAACTCCATTTTCAAAAAAGACCCAGACTGTCGGTTCCGGAGCAGCGAGATTGTTTATCCAGCGGTCTGAGACTTCAAAGTCCTTTTGGATATAGGGATTGTCGGGTACCATGCCAGCGCTTTCCCGCAGCAAATCCCGAGCCTTGCCGACATCGCCAAGGATGGTGAAAAAGACGCCTGCAAGATAGGTTGAAAATGGATTGGTAAAGTCCGGATAGGCCTCAAATTGATAAATCTGCGGGTAAGCCTGCTGGATGCGGCTTTTAATGTCGGGATTCTCGCTGGATTTGGTGTAGTCCACCTGCTTATCGGCATTGAGCTTATCGAGTTTGTCTTTTTCCTTCTGGATTTCGGCACTGAACTTTTCTTTGGCGCGGGTCTGGCGTTCGATGGCGCGGTTGAATTCCACACGGGCCAGGTCGTCTTTACCGATGGCGATGAAATTCAGGGCTTTGTAGGTATTGACAAGAACGCCGTCGTAAGTCTGGCCGCGGTAGGGGATGATGTTGTCATTGACCAGGGTTGTGCCAAGGATGTCGGTTTCGCGCCACTGGGGGTCGAAGGTTTTCATCATGTCTTCGCAGCGGTCAAACCACAAGGTGCTGTCGTCATACTTTTTCTGGGCTCGCTGGACGGCGGCTAACTGCAAGGCCCAAAGGAGGTCTTCCCGGCCGGGATTAGCGTGATTGCTGATCTTATCGGCACAGAACTTTTCGGCTTCGCGGAATTGACCCTGCTGATAGAGGCTGTTGAATTCTTCCATGCGCTGCCGGGCGGGGTTGCACCCGCCAGCCATCACCACGGAAAGAAGCCCCAACGCATAGAGGATAAACCTTAGCGAGTTAAGGTTTTTATGATACAAGAGCAGATATCTCCAGTTCAGTCCATTTATTCAAGAGAAAGCTAACCGTTTTCAGCAGAAATTATGGTCAGCATTATATCCATAACTTAAGACATCCGCAAAGGGAAATGTGTTACATGGGGGACGGGATTGGGTTCGTTTCGCAGCCGGGGGCTGCGGAATTGAGAGTTTAGAATGGAGAATTGAGAAATCAAATTGGGTTTGTTTGGAGAAAAAGCTGCCAGCGGCCAGCTTCCAGCTTTCAAATTGGGTTCGTTTGGTAAAAAACAAGTATGCAAGTAT
>DLFY01000050.1:0-201 GCA_002482415.1 Phycisphaerales bacterium UBA7708 | reverse complement strand
TACAAGTATACAAGAATATCGAAATTGGGTTTGTTTTGCATTTTTGCTCCTTCCAAGGTCATATCAAAAATCAAAAATTAAAGATAAAAAATACAGATTAAATATTAAATAGGGCATGATATGATGGCAGATTGGCTTCGTTTGGTTTTTTCTCATTCTCACAACTCTCCTCCTTTCTTAAAAGCTCATAGTTCATAGTAA
>DLFY01000120.1 GCA_002482415.1 Phycisphaerales bacterium UBA7708 | reverse complement strand
GATTGCAGATTGATGATTGAGGAGTTTTACAGTTTCCCGCCACACGTTTTCGCGGGGGCAGGCTCTCTGCGGGAATGACAAATTTGGGGCTGGGATTTTCCATTTTTGATTTTCCAATGTGGGGGCGAGTCTGGATGGGTGATTTTAGATTGTCGATGGTGCGGGCGGATTATGCAAACAGCAGCAGGCTGACGGCCATGATGGCCATTCCCGTGATCAGTCCATAGATGGACAGGTGGTGCTGGCCGAATTTTTGAGCACTTGGGAGCAATTCATCCAGAGCAATAAACACCATAATGCCGGCGACTGCCGCAAACAGCAGTCCAAAGGTAATATTGTTCATAAACTTCCATAAGACAAAAAAGCCGATCAATGCTCCTATGGGTTCAGAAATACCGGAAAGGAAAGAGTAGCCGAACNNCGGCTGCCCGTTGCATAATAGATTGGAATTGAAACGGCGATGCCTTCGGGGATATTATGAATGGCAATCGCCACTGCAATCGCAATACCCAGTCCGGGGTCTTTAAGTGCGGCGGCAAAGGTGGCCAATCCTTCGGGGAAATTATGGATGGCAATCGCTAATGCCGTAAACAGCCCCATGCGATGGAGTTTTTGAAATTCCCTGGCNNTGGTTTCTTCCATTTCGCTGACGACATGGATTTCGTGGGGATTCTCAAAAGACGGCACTAATTTATCAATCAATGCGATCACTGCTATGCCCGCAAAGAAAGCAAGGGTTGTTGCCCAGTACCCCAGCCTGTCCCCCCATTCGGCGGTAAGGGCAATTTTTGCCTTGAAAAATATTTCTATCATTGAAACATAAATCATAACCCCGGCGGAGAATCCCAGGGAAACGGAAAGAAATTTTGTGTTGGTCGGTTTGGCGAAAAAAGCCAGGGCGCTGCCGATGCCGGTGGCCAAACCGGCAAAGAGCGTCAACCCGAAAGCAATTGTCACGTTTTGAATGTGCAGATCAATCATGGACCTTGTGTATATCCAGCCTGAGCACGGAATTCAAGTAAAATGTCTGTCACCAGGCGGTCCGGCTTTGTCCTGAGCTGCAAGCGGAGACGAATCTGGTGGAATCGGACTGGCTGTCAAGCCAGCGGTTGGTGAAGGCCAGCAGGTCGAGGAGGTTGATTCTGCCGTCGGGGACCAGGTCCCAGCCGCCGTTGAAGCGTGCGTCGCCGGTGGTGCTCATCCAGCAGGCCGACAAGCCCGCAAAGTCCAGCAGGTCAAGGGGGCGCGTACGGTTCATGTCAGCCATGGCCGCATCGATCCAGTCGTTGAAACAGGTGATGTTCTGGGCGATGGTGAAATTGTCATATACGGGGGCGAGTGTGCCGACCTCAATTGAGACGCCGATGAGCAGGCCGTCCTGATTATACCATCCGCCGCCGCTGTCGCCGGGGGCTGCGATACCGCCCAACGGGTCATATTCCGGAGTTTGCGGGGGGGCAAAATCTGAAAATAGTGTATATTCCGGGAACGTGATGCCGTCGCCGAATCTGTCGATGCGGTTCTGGCAGCCGCGGCGCTGGTAGTCCGGCGGGAGGTAGCCGGTTTGGGGTGTGCCGGTGCGGCCGTAGCCGGTGATGCTGACCGACGAGCCGGGTTTGAGGATTCCGCGAAACCGGACCGCGGGGGTGACGCCGGCGATGGGGGTTTCGAAGTAAAGCAGGGCAATGTCCGGGCCGTAGGCGTCTGCGGTGGAGTCGGGATAGCGGTACCATCTGTCGGCGATTAAAAGCCGGGCCGGGTTTGCAATGAAGCTGGAATCGAGGCTGATAAAGGCACCGCTATAGAGGGGGAGGCCTGAGCTGTCGAAGTATTGATGAGCACTGCACAGGACCCAGTGGTTATCGATGACTACTGCGGAGGCTCTGAAATGAAAGGCGTTCTGGTTGATATAGCCTGCAGCGACGGTACTGGTGAAGTGATTGCCGAAGGTGATATAGTCTTCATCGCGGGAGTCGGAGTGCCGGGCGATTGCAAAGCCATCCTGAGCAGCCGCAAGAGCCAGCAGTACTGCGTATATGAGAACTCTTTCCCGATTCATTCATCATCCTTCTCGATCCAAGGGCAATACACCCGCAAATGACACGTACTATGATACCCAAAGCGGGGGCTTGGGTCAAGGCTGGGCAATGGGTTAATAGTCCTGTGAATGTTACAAAAGATGTCTTGAATTATTCCATGATGTGGGGGAAATGGCTTGACAGGATTGGGTGGATTTCTGACAATACAATCCAAGCTGATTGCGTAATAATTGGCAAGTATGTATTTACATTTCCCATTTCGAAACGAGATGGATGGTTTTCGGTGCGGGAAGGTTTAAGCTGCTGTGGTGTAAACTCTGGAAATGTCAGGATATGGTATGGATACGTCATCTTTAAAGTCATCGGATTTGGGTTCGTTTCGTTATTATTCTTCGCTGAAAATTGGTTTGCGGACGGCTGCGGCGTGGGTGATTTTGTGCGGGGCGTTGTGCACTGCGGCGGAGTTGTCGCGGGAGCCGTTTTATCGCAAGTCGGATGCGCTGATGCTGCGGTCGAAGGAGGTGCATGGCGGCGGGTACGAGTGGCAGATGGTTCGACAGGTTGAAGGAGTTGGCGGGGCGGATGTGTCACGGGTGGGCTTCAGGGCGGATGCGGGACTGAAGGCGGTGGTGCCTGGAACGGTACTCAACAGTCTGGTTTATAATGGGGTATATCCGGAGCCATATTATGGGCTGAATAATGCCAGAGAAAAAAAGCTGATTCCGGATATAACGGAGGTTGGGAGTGCGTTTTATACGTATTGGTTCCGGACGGAGTTTGAGCTGACGCCGGCGTTTGCGGGAAAGCGGGTGATTTTGCGGTTTGACGGGATTAATTATCGAGCTCAAATCTGGGTGAATGGGCGGGAAATCGGGGCGATGGCGGGGATGTTTAACCGGGGCTTTTTTGATGTGACGGATGTGGTGAACTACGAGGGGGCTAATGGACTGGCGGTGCTGGTCAAGCCGGTGGATGTGCTGGGGGGATTCAGCAATAAATTCAAGGAAGTCCGGGCGGTGGGGGAAAACAAAAACGGCGGTGACGGCCAGTTCGGCAAGAATGTGACGATGCTGATGTCGATTGGGTGGGATTTTACGTTTTCGGATGGGATTCGGGATCGCAATACGGGGATTTGGAAGGATATCACGCTGTTTGCGGTGGATGCGGTGGAGTTGCGGGATGCGTTTGTCAAGAGTGAATTGTCGGTGCCTGATTTGACGATCTCGCGGCAGACGATTTCGGTTGAGGTGATTAATCACAGTGCGATGGCACATGCCGGGACGGTGAAGGCGGCGATACCGGATGCTGGGGTGACGATTGAAAAGCGGGTGGACCTGGCGGCGGGCGAGACTAAGACAGTGACGTTTGGGCCAGAGGAGTATCTGGAACTGGTGTTCAAGAATCCCAAGTTGTGGTGGCCGATGAACAAGGGGCCGCAGCATCTGTATGGGGTGACGCTGACGTTTGAGCGGGGCGGAAAGGTGTGCGATACGGAGAAGGTGCGGTTTGCGGTGCGGCATGTGAGCAGTGACCAGAATACGCCGGACCGCAGCCGGCAGTTTTATGTCAACGGCAGGCCGATTTTCCTGCATGGGACCAACTGGATTCCGGAGGCGATGCTGCGAAACAGCGAGACCCGGACCTATACTGAACTGCGGAATACACGACAGGCGGGGATTAATTTTATCCGCTTCTGGGCGGGCGGTATTGTCGAAAGCGATTATTTCTTTGATTTGTGCGATGAGCTGGGGATTATGGTGTCGATGGAGTTCTGGCAGTCGGGGGATACGGTACTGCCGGAGGATCGGGAGCTGTATCGGGCCAATGCGGCTGACACGATCAAGCTGCTGCGGAATCATCCGTCGCTGGTGTATTATATCTCGGCCAACGAGCGGGATGCCAAGGGGATTGTGCCGATGAAGGATCTGGTGGATACGCTGGACGGGACGCGGGGCTGGCAGGCGGGGTCGGAGATTGACGGGATTCACGACGGCAGCCCGTATAAGTATGTCAACCCGATGTTTTATTATGATGACAGCGCGTCCAGCCGGGGCAGCCGGATAAACGGACTGTGTCCGGAGTATGGGACGCCGTGTCTGCCGACGCTGGATTGCCTGAAGGAGATGATGGACGAGAAGGATATCTGGCCGGTGAATAAGGATGTCTGGGATTATCATGACGGCGGCGGATTCCATGATATGGTGCTGCGGTATGTGCCGGCGATTCAGGAATACGGGCCGGTGGAATCGGCGGAGGAACTGGCGTGGAAGGGGCAGATGGTGGGTGCGGTGGGGTATCGGGGCATCTGGGAATGCTGGACGTATAACCGGCAGGACTGCGGGGATCGATTCACGACAGGAGTGTGGTTCTGGTATCATAACAGCCCGACGCGGCAGGTGTGCGGACGGATGTGGGACTGGTCGCTGGAGCCGACGGCGGCATTGTATTATTCACAGGATGCCCACGAGCCGATTCACGCGCAGTATGATTTCATCAAGAACACAGTGTCGGTGAATAATGAATTCTATGAGCCGTTCAAGGGGACGGCGTCGATACGAATATTTGATTTGGATATGAAGCTGCGGTATGAGAAATCGTGCGAGGTGTATGTGCGGGAGGACCGGGTGGCCAATGATGTGATGGAGGTGGTGCTGCCGGAGGATTTATCGGCGGTGCATTTTATCCGGCTGGATGTCAGAGACCGCGACGGCAAGGCGGTTGCGGATACGTTTTACTGGCGTTCGACGCAGGCTTACAAGGGCAAGAACAGTTATACCGGGCCGTTGTATGGCGGATTTGGGGATATTGAAAAGCTGCCGGAAATCGGGCTTTCGGCAAAGGTCAAACAGCAGGACGGCAAATATGTGGTGAGCTNNGGAGTCGCTGGCCTTTATGATTCAGGTCAAGCTGGCCGATGGCAAGACCGACAAGCCTGTGCGGCCGACGTTTTATACGGATAATTTTTTCAGCCTGCTGCCGGGGGAAGAAAAGACTATTGAAGTCGAACCCTACGAGCAAGGTGGTAATGGGTATAAGATGGTGATTGACGGATGGAATGTGAAGGCTCAGTCGATAACGATTTCCGATTATACCCAACAGGTATGATTATT
>DLFY01000223.1 GCA_002482415.1 Phycisphaerales bacterium UBA7708 | reverse complement strand
TTTGGGGCTGATCGGGATCAGTCTGTACCTGAAGAAGCGGGCGTCGGCCAGCATGGAGAACTACCTGATCGGGGGACGGCAGCTGCCGTGGTGGGCGCTGGGGGTGTCCGGCATGGCCAGTTTCTTTGATATGACCGGGACGATGATAATTGTTTCGTTTCTGTATATGCTGGGGCCTCGCGGGTTGTATATTGAATTTCGCGGCGGGGCGGTTCTGGTGCTGGCGGTGATGATGCTGTGGACGGGCAAGTGGCATCGCCGCTCGGGTGTGTTGACCAATGCCGAGTGGATGATTTACCGGTTTGGGGATACCTTCGGCGGCCGGTTTGCTCGGATGGCGGCGGCGGTGGCGGCGATTGCCTCGGCGGTGGGGCTGATTGCCTATCTGATCAAGGGGGCCGGGCTGTTTTTGTCGCTGTATATTCCATTTTCGCCGCTGGTCTGTGCCATGCTCATGATTGGCGTGGCAACGCTTTATACCCTGATATCGGGGTTTTACGGCGTGGTGTATATTGACCTGTTTCAGTCGCTTTTGATTCTGACGGCGGTGGTGGTGGTCTCGGTGATGACGTTTATGAAAATCTCCGGTCCCGAACAGCTTGCGGCGCTGGCCTGCGAAGTGACCGGCCAGAAGGACTGGATGAGTTCCTCGTGCAGTTGGCTGACGACGATGCCCCGGGGCTATGAGCAGTACCGCTACCTGATGGCGTTTGCGTTGGCGTACCTGCTGCGGAATATCTTTTTCGGCTTGGGGACCGGCGGCGAACCCCGTTATTTCGGTGCCCGCAGCGATAAGGAATGCGGCAAGCTGACCTTTTTCTGGACGTCTCTGATGATGATTCGCTGGCCGATGATGATGGCGTTTGCGGTCCTGGGGCTGTTCATGGTGAAAGACCTGTTCCCGAATCAGACGGTGCTGGCGGATGCGGCGGCCCTGATTAAGGCGCATTATGCCTCCGTCACCAAACCGCAGTGGGAAGATTTAATCTCCGGCATTATTCATTCGCCGGCAGCCTATGCGCCGGATTTAACACATGGATTGCAGCAGCTTCTGGGCGAAGGCTGGGCAACCAAATTACAGTTGCTGAGCTTTGATGGAACGATTAATCCGGAACGGATAGTGCCGGCGGTCATTTTATACAGTATTCCCGTGGGCTTGCGGGGCATTATTATCGTTGCGCTGGTGGCGGCGTGCCTATCGACCTTTGGTTCGATTGTGATTATGGCGGTGGGGTTTTTCACACGGGATGTGTACCAGGGGCAGATTCATCCCAAAGCGACACACAAAGAACTGATTTTTGTGAGCTGGCTGTTTGGGGCCGGGCTGGTCGTGGTCAGTTTTCTGTTTGGCTACTCGGTCAAGAATATCAACGACNNCGACATCTGGGACTGGTTTATTATGGCGCTGGGCGGGGGGCTGATGATGCCGACGATTCTGCGGTTTTACTGGTGGCGGTTCAACGGCGGCGGATTTGCCGTCGGAACGATAGTTGGAATTCTGGCGGCCATTTTACAGCGGATGTTCATGCCGGCGATGGATCCAAGGCTTCAACTGCTGGTTATGGCCTCGATTGGCCTGGCCGCATCGGTCCTCGGGGCGTATATGACGCAGCCGACCGACCGACCGGTACTGGAGCATTTCTACCGCACGACCCGTCCGTTCGGGCTGTGGGGGCCGTTCCGGGAACTGCTGGCCCCGGAGGTGCGGGCCAAAATGACCCTGGAGCACAAGCGCGATGTCTGGGCCTTGCCGTTTGCGCTGGGCTGGCAGATTACGCTGTTTCTGCTGCCGATGCAGCTTCTGATTAAAAGCTACCGGTCCTTCGGAATTACGCTGGCCATTTTCGGGGTGTCGCTGGGCGGCTTATATCTCATCTGGCTGCGGCATATCGGCGAAGAAGCAGACAAATAATCCGATTTCCGGTTACGGAAAATCAGAAAGGCCATTCAGCCCGCGGGGCATGATACACCCAACGGGCATGATGTGCCGCGAGCAAAAAAGGATGTGCTTGAAGCTGCTGAACTTAGCCGCTATGGTCGGATGGGCACGAAGATATTTATTCACTGCCGCAGGACTGCCGGATAATCAGTTCGGTCTTGACCATGATATCGCGTGCGGGCATCTGGCTGTGTTCGATTCGGTCAATCATCGTGCGGACGGATTCATGCGCCAGTGCCTCGGCCGGCTGGCGAATCGTCGTCAGCGGGACGGGCAGCAGTTTGTTAATCGGCAGGTCATCAAACCCGACGATTCGGACGTCCTGCGGGACCTTGAGTCCATTACGCAGAAAATACAGCATCATGTCCGCAGCCGTAGTGTCATTCACACAGACAAGCGCCTCTGTTTTTCCGGATCTGACCAGATCAAGAATTTCCTGGCCCTCGGTACTGTCGCCTTCCAGCAGGCGTTTNNGGGGCTGGACATGAATGTTCTGTTCTTCCATGGCTGAACGATACCCGCGAATACGGTCATTGATGGATGTCGTCTGAGCAGGGCCGCAGACGAAATCAATCTTCTTGCAGCCGAGCTTGAGCAGGTGATTGGTCAACACCAGAGACGATTGTTCGTTATTGATCCCGACTATGTCATACTTGCTGCGATGATAACTGTCGGTAATGTCGCGGTCCAGCAAAACCAGTGGGATCCCTGCCTTGTCAAACGCATTGGCCAGTTCTTCATTAATGGACATTTTATCCGAGACTTCCAGAGGCGTAAAAAAGACCCCGGCCACATGCGTATCAATCAGGCGCTGGGCGATTTTCTTGGAATATTCAATGCAATCTGTGTCTTTATACTCCGGTATGTCGTTCAGGAGCAGTGAATAGCCATGCTGGCTGGTCACCTTCAGTATTTCCGGAACCATCACGCCGAAAATGGTGGTCATGGTGTCGGTATGAGGGCGAATTTGCCAATGAACAAGAATGCCGAAGGTTTTGTGTTGATTGACACTGGCCTGTTTGACAAATGTGCCCTGTCCCTGATGGCGGACTATCAGCCCTTTTTCCTGAATATCCCGCATGGCCCTGCTGATGGTCGGGCGAGAGGTCTTAAAGAACTCTGCAAGTTCATTCTCTGTAGGGAGCTTCTGGCCGGGCTTATAGACACCCTTCAAGATATCACTGCAAATCTTATCATAAATTGTTTTATGTTTGATTGATCGTTTCGGCTGTTTAGAATCCATACAGGGGTTGCTCCCAAAGAAAGCACATGATGCGTTCTTGCCTTTTAATTAAGGTTTTTATTCCAAATTTCCTCTGCACTTGTAATCACTTTGTATATAACATATACGACCTATTGTATCAACTCTGCCGATTTTATCAATTATAAGTATTGACATATTTTTAAGAATCCAGTCTTGTTTTACGCAATTAGATGACTTTTTCATTTCGCAAATCAAATACTTTATCAATGGCATAAAATCAATAAAACGGTCTTTATGAGGGGGGGGGTAAAGACCCTGTTAGTGTTTGTGAAAAAGATATAAATCATTTAAATATAATAATATATGGTTTTCAAGTCTGGGGGTGTCGGAAATAGAGCATATATTAAATGTAAATACAAATAATATTTATAAATATATTCACTGCGGTCCAGGCCTTATCCAAACAATAATAACTGTTCGTCCGACGGACCCAGGGCTGGAGTCTGATATGGCTGGTTTAGCCATATCCACAAGTCCCGATACAT
>DLFY01000330.1:2260-5463 GCA_002482415.1 Phycisphaerales bacterium UBA7708 | reverse complement strand
AATTTCAAGTAGGATCAGTAAAACCATGAACGATTTGAAGCTCAAAAAGCAATCGGAATGCAAATATGATATCCTGTCTCTGGGCGAGATTATGCTTCGACTGGATCCCGGCTCAGAACGGATTCATACGACGCGAATGTTTCGCGTCTGGGAAGGCGGCGGCGAATACAATGTTGCTCGCGGGATGAAGCGATGCTTCGGCAAGCGGGCCGCAGTGGCCACGGCCATTGTCGATAATCCCATCGGCAGGCTGCTGGAGGATTTTATCTTTCAGGGGGGCGTCAGCACCGAATACATCCGCTGGGTGCCGTTTGACGGCATCGGCAGGAAATCCCGCGTGGGGCTCAACTTTACCGAACGCGGCTTTGGTGTCCGTGCCGCGGTGGGCTGTTCCGACCGGGCCAACAGCGCCGCATC
The DNA here is from genome assembly GCA_002482415.1 of Phycisphaerales bacterium UBA7708. GTDB lineage: Bacteria > Planctomycetota > Phycisphaerae > Sedimentisphaerales > Anaerohalosphaeraceae > Anaeroglomus. Next base: position 5,046 of record DLFY01000330.1, on the reverse strand, counting down.
GCAGATAAAAAAAGGCGATTTTGACTGGGAAAAAATATTCGGTCAGGATGGTGTTCGCTGGCTGCACACTGGCGGTATCTTCGCGGCCCTTTCGGCAACCACGCCCGATGCTATTATCGAGGCTGTGACGATTGCCAAAAAATACGGCACCATCGTCTCTTATGACCTGAACTATCGCGCCTCCCTCTGGAAAGATATCGGTGGACAGGACAAGGCTCATCAGGTCAACCGGGAAATCGCTAAATATGTCGATGTGATGATCGGCAATGAAGAAGATTTCACCGCGGCCTTGGGTTTTGAAGTGGAGGGACTGGATGAACATTGTTCCAATCTCGACCCAACCAATTTCAAAAAGATGATTCAGAAGGCGGTTGCCCAGTTTCCGAATTTCAAGGCCGTTGCCACGNNACCCTTCGCAATGCCAAAACCGCCGGCCGGAACGACTGGGGTGCGATTTTATATATCGACGGCAAATTTTATGAAGCCGTGCTGCGGCCGGACCTGGAAATCTACGACCGGGTCGGCGGCGGCGATAGTTTCGCCTCCGGCCTGATTTACGGCCTCATGGAAGGCAAGTCCCCCGAACTGGCCGTCAATTACGGTGCCGCTCATGGCGCACTGGCGATGACCACACCCGGCGATACGTCCACGGCCAGTTTAAAAGAAGTCGAAGCGGTGATGAAAGGCGCAACTGCCAGAATCGCCCGCTGACGCAGGAAAACCAACAGGACATGCACCGGGATGACAGGATTGGATGGGTACCTTAATACATGCTTTGATGCGGAAAGGGTATAACATGAATTCAGTCAAGACATATTTTCTGATTGTGTTGGGATGGGTCAGTATCGTGGTGTCCGGCTGTGCTTCGACGGCCACCAAAGCCTCGTCCGAGCCGTGGTCTGTCAAAATGACTCAGACGGTCATGAAACGCAATGCCGATATCTGGTCGCTGGACTTTGCCTCCAAGCCCAAGTGGAGCTATACCTACGGGACGGTCTATAAGGCGATGTGGCACAGCTATCTGAAAACCAAGGACCCGGCGATTCCGGCCTATATCGAACGGTATTATGATGCCCTCATTCAGGACGACGGGACGATCCAGACCTATTCGATGAAAGATTATAATATCGATCAGATTAATCCCGGCATGGCACTGTTCGATGTGTACAAATACACCGGCAAGGAGAAATACCGTCAGGCAATCCAGACCCTGCGCGACCAGATGAAAGTCCATCCGCGTACGACCGAAGGCGGCTTCTGGCACAAGCAGCGCTACCCCCACCAGATGTGGCTGGATGGTCTTTATATGGGCTCGCCTTTCCTGGCCCGATATGCGGTCGAATACAAAGAATCACAATTGCTGGACGATGTTGCCAATCAGTTTGTCCTGATGGAAAAACACGCCCGCGATGCCAAAACCGGCCTGCTGTATCACGCCTGGGACGAAGGGCGCGCCCAGCGCTGGGCCAATCCCGAGACGGGGCAGTCCCCTAATTTCTGGGGACGGGCGATGGGCTGGTATGCGATGGCGGTGGTAGATGTGCTGGATTACATGCCTGCATCCTATCCGCGCCGGCCTGAGCTGACGGCGATTCTGGACCGGCTGTTTACAGCATTGACAAAGTACCAGGATCCGCAGACCGGCCTGTGGTATCAGGTGGTGGATCAGGGCGCCCGGCAGGGCAACTATCTGGAGGCCTCGGCGTCGTCGATGTTTGTCTATGCAATGACCAAAGCCGTGCGTGTGAATGCCGTCGATAAAAAATATCTTGTCGTCGCCCGCAAGGGGTACGATGGCATTCTCAAGCATCTGATTACCGAAGACCCGGACGGCCTGTTTAGTATCCATCAGTGCTGTGCGGTCGCCGGCCTGGGCGGGACTCCCTACCGCGACGGGTCGTATGAATACTATATCGGCGAACCGATACGCGATAACGACCCCAAGGCGATAGGGCCGTTTATTCTGGCTGCCCTCGAATGGGAGCGGCTCGATAAAAAGTAAAACAATCAATTTGGCAGATGAATAAAGACTAATTGAGGAGATTTTAAATGGCTCGTCATAACCGCTTGAAGGTGTTGTGTGCAATGAAGGAAATCGGCCTTGTGCCGGTGTTTTATAATCCCGATGCGGACACCGCGTGGAAGATTACCTGTGCCTGTGCCGACGGTGGGGCGATGCTCGTGGAATTCACCAACCGCGGCGACAGGGCCGTCAATGTCTTCAATAAGCTGACCGAACTCCGCGACACACAACGTCCCGAGATTATTCTCGGCGTCGGGTCCATTTGCGATGCACCGACGGCTGCGATGTATATCAACGCCGGCGCGGACTTTGTCGTCGGGCCGCTTCTGGATGAAGAGACCGCCAAAGTATGCAACTGCCGCAAAGTGCCGTATCTGCCCGGCTGTGCCTCTGCGACCGAGATTCACCGGGCCGAGATGCTCGGCGTGGAAATCTGCAAAGTTTTCCCCGGCAAGGAAGTTGGCGGCCCAGCCTTTGTCAAGGCCGTCAAGGGGCCTTCCCCGTGGACGGAAATTATGCCCACCGGCGGCGTGGACCCCACCCAGGAAAACCTTGCCGCCTGGTTTAAGGCCGGCGTGGCCTGCGTCGGCGTGGGTTCCAACCTCATCACCAGCCAGATTGTGGCCGCAGGCGATTTTGCCCAACTGACCAAAAAAGTCCAGGACACCCTGTCCCTGGTCCGCCAAATCCGCCAGGCAAAATAAAATTATGCTAAGGATGTATGCGTTAAGGCGAATTCGGATATATACCCAACGGGTATGAT
>DLFY01000330.1:0-2145 GCA_002482415.1 Phycisphaerales bacterium UBA7708 | reverse complement strand
AATTTCAAGCAGGATCAGTATATCAGAGGACTTGTCTGGGGCGTTGTGGTATAGGATAATCTTGCGATCATCGCATCTCTTGAGCCCCAATTAAGCCGGCTATATCTGAAATATGAGTTCCAAGACCTTTAAGGAACACATCGGATACAAGAATTTGGGTCAGCAAATTATTGAAGTGAAAATCAGTGTATTTCAACTTTTGATCTTCGCGCAAAATTTCCTGGATATAAAGACAGGGCAGGTCGTGCCCCGAACTCCTTTTGTGAAAAACAACATAAAGAGGATCGGCATCAATCACAAATAAAATACGCGGTTTGCTATTAAGGCTGCGTTTGAGATTGTCCAGTTTTTTTATGCTGGATAGCTCAAATAAGCTTATCAGCCATTCCTGGCTTTTCGGTGTAAAGCATGAGGATATCTCTTTCAAATGCCCGGTTTGTGCCGCGATACAGAGCTGGAGCATCATTGCTGCGGATTTATCCAAATCGTCCGCCAGTGACAGGTATTCCATATCTTGGTAATCTCTGCCGTTAAATCCAAGATAAATCTTGTCCGGGCAGTTGGGATCAGTCAGAGGAATCTGGTATTGATAGTCTTTTTTTGCAAATGCCTCCTGTAGGGCTGCATCAGTGCCCATAACGCTTGTGATAATCCCGCCAGTCAGCGGAGAGGCTTCGGACGTATTCCAAAACAGTGAGCCATCCGCATTGCCGGATACGGTGAGTCCGAAAAATTGCCGGGTGTCAGACAGTCCGAAAATAAACAGAGTATGCCTGTCATATCTGACCTGGAAATACAATCGCAAGGCATTATTGTGAAAAGCCGTGGTCAAGACTGACAGGAAAGAGGAGATTCTTTTTTTGTCCTGTTGGCTGGGCCGGGCATTCGTGTTTGAGAAACACAGCAGTGACGCATCCTGTTCGTTTTTTGTTTGAATCGCTTCGATGATGCGGCATACTGTTTTTTCGGCGGGGCTTTCGGCCCTGGCGGCAAATTTGCTGCATGGGATGTTGTATGGAATTCCTTTGAAGACATAACTCATGTCGCAAACCACATATTTTCCGTTGGCTGTGCCGTCATAATTTAATACCACGGGCAGGTGAATCGTTTGATACTCCTGGGCTTGCAAATAACNNAACATGAATAATTATTTTAAACTTGTCTTGACTCATATATGTACTCCTGTTAAACATCTATTAATAATAAAGTGGTTATTCTGTTATCGGAAAATTTATAGGAATTTCAATACCCATCCAAGTTGCCTTTATTTGTGCTAGTAAACGTGTAATTTTAAGATTATTTGAAGTAGTTCCACAAGTTCCGCAATCATTCACCTTGATTTCTCCAGCTAAGTCAATATATGCATTTCCTTCTATTCCAATTGTCCAATGATCTGAAGGGTCTTTACAATTGCCGATACCAAAAAGCTCAACACAGGCGCTTATGTTTGCACCAATACTTGCGCTTAATCCGCAGTTTAACGAAGCTGAACCGTACGGACAGCCGTCGTTGCATTCTGATTCATAAAGTCCAGCCTGTATTGTTGGTTGGACATAACCATTAAGTGTAGCATGTAGATTAGCCGACAATTGTGCCCGAAAGATCCTCTTTCGCTGCTTTTTGGGCCGTGGCTAATAATTGTGCCGGTTCAGAATTGGTCTCAGCAGCAAACATGTTTGAAAACATTAAAACCAAGAGAAAGCTACTTATTGATACAACACAGAAACCGCCAAATACATCTTTTCTCATTCTGCAACCCCTTTCATTATTGTGTTATACAACTACAGAATATTCACGTTTTGAATTTAAAGCGCAGTGTCTTAGTAAACACATAGCCATAAAATCATCTTTCAACCTAAGATTGCCCGCAGAATTGTAACTACAAACCCCTCGTTATTTCTACGGTGCCAATCAATCAGTTAAGCCATCATTTAACATATGAACATGGAGAAATGGCTATCGCCCTATTTATTGGTAGTGCCCTATGCGGATGATGTTGTAGACGAAACACTTGTTCATTTCCCCTGTTCAACAAACCATTCTCCTGATTCCGAACCCAAAATTTATTTATAAAATAGCCAAATCTAAATACCCAGTCAATCAAAAAAAGGGGTTTTCAGTGAGTAAACTTTCGCATTTTTATTA
>DLFY01000240.1:20355-39689 GCA_002482415.1 Phycisphaerales bacterium UBA7708 | reverse complement strand
AAAAGTGAGTGAACGCTTACAAAGTATCTTATCCAAAAATACGTCGAGTATAGAGGAAAAATAGCAAAGATATATTCTCAGGCCAAAAAGTCCCACCCCCTTCTTGCCATTCAGCAAATCCACAATTTAGGACTTCCTCTCGATGCAGAATATGTAGAGGGTCATTTTGATGGAAAGCAAATGTGGATAGTGAAAATCCATGACGCTACAGGCATAAAAAAATACAAACCTGATATGGACGAACAATACCATGACGATGTTATCAGGGCGATTGATAAACAAATACAGATAATTCGTGATGAATTGAAAGTTGTGAAAAATGGGGAATATTCCAAAGAAAAAATGATAGAATTCTTAAATACCGTTAGATTTCAGAATTTCAAGAAACAATATTGGTCTCGTTTTATAAAAAGACAGGATATAGAAATGGAACTTCCAGAATTATAGGAAAATAGGTATGAAAATTGGTGTCGGGTGGTTGCAGAAATAAACCGCGCGGGCATGGCTCACCCAGTTTTCTAAGCCTTCGGGCTTTTTAATGGATACCATGGACTCAATGAAAGGGAAGGATGAAATGGACAAGGTAATCACCGGCGGATGTTTGTGCGGAGTGGTTCGATACGAGTACGCTGGGGAGGTTGGGGAGTCGAGTTATTGTCATTGTGATGACTGCAAGCGGGCGACGGGGGGACCGTACACCGTGGGTGTGGTTTCGGTGGCGGCCAGGCTGCGGATTGTACGCGGCAAGGTCAAGGGATATGCCACCAAAGCCGACAGCGGACGAAATATCACGCGGGAGTTCTGTCCGGAGTGCGGGTCGCCGCTGTTTACGCGGGCCGAAAAGTGCCCGGATCTTGTATTTATCAAGGCGGGCAGCCTGGATAACCCGGAGGTGGTCCGGCCAAGCTGTCAGACATGGACCGAACGGGCCGTGCCGTGGGCGTATATCGATGAACACCTGCCGCGGTACCCAAAGGGCAGGCCGTAATAGACAGATGATAATATCAACTATTTGGAGGTAAATTATGAAAACGGTGAAATCCTGGCGAACTTCGGTATGCGTGGTTCTATGTGCGATGCTGTTCCATTCCATCTGTAATGCAGAGGATGCCATCAGCTCTTATTCTGAATTGCTAAAACAGATCGGCAATACTCTATCGGATAATCCGACCGGGCGTCCGCTTCCGCTTGCCACAGATTGTTGGCAGTTCAGGCCCCTTAAAAAGGAATTCGAACAAAAGGAAGCAGTACCCTTTCTTATTCAAGTTATCCAGCAGGGACCTGACTGGCAGGATGAGTACAAGGGGAAAATCCGATTAACCCCTCATGTGGCCCGTGGGTATGCTGCATTATGTTTAGCCTATACACGCGATGAACGTGCCTTTCCAGTATTAATCGAATTGCTGGAAAAGGGGAAACCCCTGATCGACATCAATACCCTGCACAATGAAATCATCGAGGAGCAAAAACGCCTTGATGAACTCTATCATCCGATGGTGAGCAGGGGTGGTTCGGCCATCCCCCCTTTGAACTCATCCGAAGCAGGTACCCTGATGAAGGAACTTCAACAGGACTATGACATTCGTACTTTCGCTGCTGCAAGTCTGGGTATTTTAAAAGATACACGAGCGGTCAGTGCCCTCGTAAAAACACTCAAGGATCAAAATGAGATGGTGCGTTATCACAGCGTACTGGCTTTAGCTGAAATTCCTGATATGCGGACCATTGAGCCTATTTTGCAAGCTGCGACTATGTATAAAATCGATGATATTGCTGTGAGTCGTGCGATGAAGAAGATGACAAAATATCGACTGAATATAGAATTCAACTCAGTGAACAACATAGTAACAATTCCAGACTATCCTGAGTTAGGCATTGTTCAATATGAAGAGGGAAAAAGCAAATATGTCTTTCGTGAAATCTGGAGTCGCTGGTACCAAAATGGGAAAAGCCTATTAGAGAAAAAGTATAAAGAGAAATACGATGAATACATCAAAACAAAAAAGGATCCTTCCCAACTCGAAGAAACCCGGTCACGTACAAGGCAGGACATTGTAAGTTTAGGGGTACCTGCCCTGCCAATGATCATACAGAAAATTGAGCAAGGCGAAACCGATTTAGTTCCTGTTGTAGCCGTACTTACGAATAACGAGATCAGTAAAGATGCTAATCAAACTGAAGTGCTGCAGTGGTGGAAAGAAAACAAAGAACGGTGGATTATTTTCAAAGAGGAGCAATCAACCGCAAGCACTGAAGCAAAAGCAGCGTAGCTGAAGCTTCCAGCTTCAGGGGATGTCAGAAAAACCGAAGCAGGGATGCTTCGGCTACGTTGAAATATTCAGCATAGCCCATCCCGCAATCACTACCCTAAGATTTAAAGATAGCCTGCTTCAGGATGCCATAGGGCGAAAAGGCACTGCGGGCGGACAGGAGGATAGCCAGAAAGACGGTAATGGCCGTGCCTGTGAAGATGGACAGCATAATCGCAATCTGATAGCCGATCGCGGTCAGCGGGTCGTTGCCGCCGATGATGACGCCGGTCATCATGCCCGGCAATGAGACAATGCCGATATTGGCCATCGTCGCCACCGTCGGGGTCAGGGCCTGATAGATGCTTTCCCGCAGATGAGGCCGGACGGCTTCGGCAATCGTCGCCCCCTGCGACAAGGCCAGTTCATAGGCCTTTTGCCCGGTACGGATGGATTGATAAAACGTGCGAATGCCGATGATATCGGCCCGCAGGCAATTACCCAGAATCATCCCGCCAATCGGGATGACGTAGCGGGCGTCGAGGATTTCGGGCCGGGTCAGAATCACGCCCACAAAAATAAACAGCGGAATCGCCGTGCCCACCAGCAGTGCCGCAAACAGCCATGTCGCAAGCCGACCAAAACGAAACTGAGCCCCCTTGAGGATGGACAAATCTGCAACGGTAATCATCACCAGCAGCCACGCGGTGTTGAGCCAGGGATTATTCAGGCGAAAGACGACCTGCAAATACAGCCCGACGAGAATAAGCTGGATGGTCATCCGCAGGACGGAGGAGATCGTCTGGCCCAGCAGCGGGACGCGATACCAATGGATAATCGCCAGCGGAATCAGCAGCATCAAGTAGCCTGCCGTAAGCGCTAAGGGATGAATGGTATCGGCAGCGTTCATCATCCAGCCTCCTGTGCAGCGACCGCCGATATCGATACGGTGCGGTCGGCAATCGCGGCGATGGCGGTATCATGTGAGACCATCAGCACGGTTAAATCCGGCCGGTGTCGGAAATAATCAAGCACCGCGGTTTTGGCCTCGGCATCCAGCGCGCTGGTGGCTTCGTCCAGCAGATAAATCGACCGCCCCAGCAGCAGGGAAATCACCAGAGCCACCCGCTGTTTTTCGCCGCCGGACAGTTCGCTGATGTCTTTATCCAGCAGTGCCCCGCCCAGACGAAATTGCTCGAAGAGCCGGGCCTGCCCAGATGGATCATATTTCAGATGGGCGTTGGCGTGATAGGTAAAAGGTAATTGGATGAGGTCATTGACCTTGCCGGTGCCCAGTTGCGGTTCCTGCGAGACATAACCGATTTTGCGGCGAAGAGGCCAGACGGTTTTGCCATCGAGGATGGTGCCGTCAATGGTGATGGTACCTTCCTGCGGTGTGACAAAACCCAGCAGACCTCGGACCAAAGACGACTTGCCGCTGCCGGAGCTGCCGACAAGCAGGACTTTTTGCCCGGCCGGAACGGTAAGCGAGAACCGACGGAACAGGACCTGTGTTCCGTATTCCAGCGTGAGTTTATCTATAACAATCGCATTGTCTGCGGGATTCATCGCCGCATTATCCATATATTCGTCCGTTTTCATCGANNNGGCCTGCTTTGCGGTCTCAATGGCCTTCTGCAATTTGTCAGCATCCGGAATCTTGAACATGCGTCCGCACTTTGGGCAGTACTGACGCCGATCCAGATGATGGATAGTCAGCTCGACCGTTTCTGTGCAGACCGGACATTTGGCTTTGATTCGCATGTTTTTGTATTCACTACCTTTACATCGAGCAGCAAGTTCAAATAGTCACAATAACCTGTGATTATTGAATATAAAAAGATTTATTTCAAGTTTAATCTGATGCCCCATTCTTTACTGCAAATCATTTTATTATCGGCCCTTTGTCTGATTTTGACAATTCCTGTTGCCTGAAAACTGCATTTGGAATTATAATTCGTTTGGGAAGACAGACTTGCATTATGTTCCGACAGGAACAAAACTCTTGCAGCCAGAAATGGCAGAGGGGACTTATGTCCAAGCACATAGAAATTACGGTTCTGGAATCCAGGCCTCTGGGGGCTTGCCGACCGGCGGATGAGCGGCCGCATCGGGACAGGAGTGATTTCCTGAATCAGAATCCGCGGCGGTTTTTCCACCCAAGGTCTCATAAAATCATCGATATCAAACCCGATATCAAGTCTCCAAAACCGTATCCGGTGGGATTGTTTCTGGACGTCCTGGCCTGAACCTGAGCGCAATAAAAAAGGGCCGTAAGCGACGGCCCTGCCGGAAGAAATTGGATAATCCTTTATCCAGTCACACAGAACCGTCCCTGGTTCTGGTTCTTCTGCTTAGATACCATATTCGATAATTTTTTTTGCGGCCTGCCTGGCAGCCTGGGGCGTATCCAGTTGTCCGCTGAGCATCAGTTCCCGGACTTCCTGAATCAATCCATGATCCATATCCGGATTCTCCTGCAATGCTTTTTCTATAATCCGCTTATAATCCTGCCCCAGGTCAACGGCTGGAGCCGCAGCGTCTTTTCGTTTACTCCGTTTGCTTTCCGGAGTCGCAGCTTTGGCCGCAGTGCCTGCTGCAATGGTTATTGTTGGATCTATATAGGTCATTCCCCTCACCTTTCCGCAACAAAAAATAACAGTCTCATATCGTGTTTATTGTCGCAGTCGGCAGGTCAAACTAAAGGAAAATTCAGTCATTTTTAGNNGTGAAATTATGTTATCGTACCTTTGGCCGTTGAACTTGACATTTTTGCGTCCGGAATTATCCCTATTTATTCTCAGGAAGAGTCCGGGTGACTTCATAAATCACATACTTATGAAACGCCTTGGGACTGTTTAAAACAACCTGCCATTCCATCGGCTGATATCCGTTACGCATCTGTGTTTCATAAAATTCCTTGATGCGCAGTTCCGTGTTTTTATCGGTACTGTCCCAGACATCTTCAATCGCCCACAACAGTTTACCGTCTCTTAAATCTATCATTTTAATGTTCAGAGCAACGAGGAACTGCGGATAGGACCGATAACGGGTGACAGTGCCGAAAATAAGTGCATCGACTTTTAATTGTTTGCGAACCGCAGCCCAGTCCTGAATCGAGAAGGTTTTAATGCGGTTCAATTCGAGACTTTGCCATTCGTTGTCGGCCTGATACACCGATTGAATACTGAACAGATGTTTTTTGCCGATGCCATCGCTCAATTCCTGGGTCAGGACTTTGGATAATTCGGCCTGCGAGACGCTCTGATTTTCAAGTTCCAGAATAGCGACGCGTCCAACCGAGGAAAAGTCCGCCGTTTTATCCAGATAGAAATGTCCGGAAGGCGGCACGGCCTTTTGCTCGACGACTTTGGAACAACCCGTCAGGGCCAATCCCGCCATCACCGCAAAGCAGAGGATTGCGGTTTTCATGGTTGGGTCTCCTGGGCCGGATCAGTCTGGGCCGCGGCGGATTCAGCACCCAGAACCCGGAGTATTTTGGTCAGAGCCGAAAGCTGGGCGGCCTGAGCCTGTCGGATTTCTTCACGGAATCCCAGCACATCGGCCTTCCATTTGCTTAATTCCACGTGGGCCTGCTCCAGCAGGGCGTTGGATTGCACGATATCCTTTTGGCACTGGGTCAGTTCGAGCTTGAGTTTTTCATTCTCCTGCATCAGGCGGGCGTTTTCCAGAACCAGCTTGCTGCTGTTTTCGCGGAGCTGTTCGTTCTGGCGGGAGGATTCCTCATAACGCTGGGCCCACAGGGTGATGGTCTGAACCGGGTCAAGCTGCGAATCTGCGGGACTGGTAAACCGACGCTCGAGGGAAGCAGCATCCTGCTGGACCGTCAGGGGTGCTGTTTCTTTGGGCGCTTCGGGCTGGGGAGTGCTCAGCGGAATAATCTTTTCTTCATACAGGCGACATCCGGCCAGGACAAGAACAGCTCCCATCAGCAGATACTTCATTTTCATACGGAATACTCCCTTTACGGCTTCGGCGCCGCATACTGACATTGAATATTGGTTTTACAGCCGCAGGAACAAACGACTTCGATGACGGCATAGTCCCTGCTGCTTTCGACGATGCGAGCCTGAACCGGCCCCGGCGGAACCGTTCTTGGAGTCGTAGGCCTGACAGGGGCGTTCCTTTCTCCGGGATTGATTCGAACGGTTCCGCTCAGAGTGATTTTATTTTTTTTAATAATTTCTATGGTTCCGGCAAGCATGGGTATCCTGTTTCAAGCGTGATAGTCTATATGTCCTTCGTTTTGCGACTGACGCAAATCCTGTTCCTGTTCCAGAATCTGATCGATATCCGGTTTGCGGGATCGCCCGGAAGGCCGTCCCTGCGGTTTGCGTTTATCCTGGGCCTGCTGGCCAATGGAGGCAAGCTGCTCGACATGCTCCATCGGCGTTCGTATTTCAATTTTCGGCTGTTCTTCCATCGTTTCCGTTCCTGCCTTTGCTTATTCGTCTTTCAACTGCACGGAGAGCTTGAACAGGGCTGCGGCATGAAGCTGGCTGACACGGGATTCGGTGATTTCGAGCACCTCGGCAATCTGCTTCATGGTGAGTTCCTTCTGGTAGTACATGACCACAATGCGGCGCTGTTTTTCAGGAAGCTCCTGAATGGCCCGGGTCATTTTCTCGATCAATTCCTCCATCTCGATGGCATCCGAGACGCCGGCGCCGCCGCAGGTCAGCAGATTGCCGAGCATGGGCGATTCTTCATCGGCGCCATGAATGGACAGAAAATGCCGGGCGCGGGCGGTTTCGAACATCCGGTACATCTTTTCGGTGGTCATACCCAGCCTGCCGGCCAGGTCCGCATCGTCGGGTACGGTACCCTGCTCTTCGAGCATCTGGCTGGAGATTTCCTGGGCCTGATCGAACTGTTTTTTGATGTTGGCGGGGGCAAAAGACCAGTTTCGCAGTTCATCGATGACGGCTCCGCGGATGCGGATATAAGCATAGGTCTTGAACTCGGCGTCTTTGGACGGGTCGAAATCACGGGCGGCCTTGACCAGGCCGACGGTTCCGGCTGACACGAGGTCGTCTTTGGACAGCGGCGGCTGCAGGTAGGTCACGATTTTATTGACAATCTTGTGCACCAGCGGCAGGTACTTGACAATCAGCTCATCTTCCCGCTGCTTGCGGTTGTGGCTGGTGTACATTCGTGCAGCCTGACCGGCCGACAATTGCGGCTCGAGGAATTCGGCGGCCAGCGCCGCACGCGAATCAGCGGGCTGGGCCGAAACCTCCGGAGCGATTGGAATCTGTTGTTCAACCAGCGGATCCATCAATACTTATCTCCGTGATTGTTCTTTTTCATTTCATCACGTACCATCGCATCTATCACAATTTTGACAAGCATGGCGCCTGCAATTCGGACGGCGGTGTACATGACAATCGCACCAATAATGCCCCGCCAGGCGCAGACTGCCGGGTCGCCATGGCTGAACCAGCCGGCCAGCGCCATCACAAAAAACGCCATAATCGCCGCAATACGTGCTATTCTCAGAATCGTTTTATCCATGTTCGACTCCGTTCTATACCGCCGCCAAAGATGCAGCGGATTCAAGCTCGGCCGTATGGACCGAGACGGTTTCGAGGATATTGACCGCCGTGCCCGGCACGACTTCATCATACGCCAGGACCGGCAGCCGGCGAATCGACCGGCTCAGCAGGGCATGCAGGCCGGAGCGAATACGGGCATCGCACAGCACCACGACCCCTTCCAGGCCTTTCTCCATCGCCGTGCGCCAGGCCGCGGCAACCGACTGAGTAATCTGGCCGGCGGTATCCGGGGCAATGGACAGATTGATCGCATCGGCAGTCTGGCTGACTTTGCCGAGCAGATAATGTTCCAGCGCCGGATCGAGCGTAATGGCTTCCAGTCCCTTGTAGGTGGAAAACTGCTCGGTAATGCTGCGGGAGATGGCCTTGCGGACAAACTCGGTCAGCAGGACGGCGCTTTTGCTTTTGCCTCCGTGTTCGCCCAGCGATTCCAGAATCAGCGGCAGGTCCCGAATGGGGATGTTTTCCCTGAGCAGATTCTGCAGAACCCGCTGCAGCAGGCCAATCGATACCACTTCAGGAACCACCTCACCCACCAGCGATGGCTGACTTTTGCGAAGCCGCTCGACGAGCTGCTGAACATCTTCACGGGTCAGAAATTCATGAGCATGACGGGAGATGGTCTCGGATAAGTGGGTAATCAGCACCGATTCGGGGTCAATAACCGTATAGCCGTTGATTTCAGCATTTTCCTTGTCGGGTTCACTGATCCACAGGGCCGGCAATCCATACACCGGTTCTTTGGCGGGAACGCCCTTGATGGGGGTTTGCACCCCGCCGGCATCCATCGCCAGGAATTTATCAGGTTCTATTTTGCCGGAGGCGATAACGTGGTCGTAGAGCCGGATTTCATAAGTGGTCGGGTCCAGATTCAGATTATCCCGCAGCCGGACCAGCGGCATAATAAAACCGAACTTCTGGGCAATCTTTTTCCGCAGGGCGCCGATGCGTTCGAAGACACCGCTTTTACGACGCGGATCGACGAGATTAATCAGCCGCACGCCCACCAGCACCGACAGAATATCGGCATGAAGCATCTCTTCCGGAGGCGCGGCGTCATCCCCGGTGGTCTCAGCAGGCGTTTCAGCCGGGGCATGGGATTCTTTTTTATGTTCCGCACGCAGCAGATAGGACAAAATCCCGAAAACACCCGCAATCGCAATAAATGGAATTTTCGGCAATCCCGGCACAAATACAAACGCCCCCACGATGCCCGCGGTAATCATCATCGGCTGAGCATGGCGGATCATCTGCCGGGTCATATCGAAGCTGACGGTGTTGTCCGAACGAATCTTGCTGACCAGGAAGCCGCTGCTGACGGCAATGATAATGGAGGGAATCTGGCTGACCAGGCCGTCACCGATGGACAGGATGGCATAATGCTGCAGGGCTGCCCCCACATCCATGCCCCGCGTCCAGCCCAGCAAGATCCCGCCGACCAGGTTGATGGCGGTGATAATCAGACCGGCTTTGGCATCGCCGGAGATAAACTTGCTGGCACCGTCCATGGCGCCGTAAAATTCACTTTCCTTAACAATCGCATCGCGGCGGGCCTTGGCGTCCTTGTCGGTGATAATGCCGGCGTTCAGATCGGCGTCGATGGCCATCTGCTTGCCCGGCATGGCATCCAGCACGAAACGGGCACTGACTTCACTGATGCGGCTGGCGCCCTTGGTGATGACCACGAACTGAATAACCACCAGAATCAAAAACATCACCAGGCCCACGATGAGATTGCCGCCGGCGACAAAGCTGCCGAAAGTCTCAATGATGGTGCCGGCGTCGCCCCGCGTCAGAATCAGACGCGTCGATGCCACATTCAGCGACAGGCGGAACAGGGTTGAAATCAGCAGCAGCGACGGAAACGTTGACAGTTCCAGCGGTTCATTGGTGGACAGCACGATAATCAGCACCATCACACCCAGCGAAATACTGCACGCAAGACCGATATCGAGGATAATCGTCGGCAGCGGCACCAGCAGCGTCGCCAGGACCGCCACCAGCAGCACGGCGAAAATCAGGTTGCTGTTGGTGGCTATCCCGGACAGCAATCCATTGACTGATGATTTATTTTTTTCAGATGCAGGCATGTATGCATTCACTCGCTGAGGTTATTTTCCCGCTGCGGCCGGCTTTTGTTCCTCGGTGCCCAGCAATTCCCGGATGCGTACGGCAAAGCTGTCATTGACCACAACCACATCGGCGGTGGCAAACGGGATATCCTGCACATACAATTCCACGGGCTGGCCGATACTCTTGTCAAGACTCAAAACGGCGCCGGGTCCCAGTTGGAGCAGCTTTTTGAGCGGAATCCGCGCCTTGCCGATGGTGACGGTAATCGGCATGCTGATTTCCAGCAGCAGATCCAGGTTTTCCTGACCGGTCGGAGCGGTCGGGCTGACTGTTTCGTACTCGACATTGCGTACTTCAGTTCCCTGCTCCGGGGCGGTTTGGTTCGGTAAAGTTTCCGTTTGAGCCATGTCCACGATTCCTGTTCTATTTTATACTGATCCTACTTGATATTTTCCGGTTCATCGCGGCGAAGTTCAGTGGCATCAACCACATGCTGCTTTTGCTCGCCGAATCATCATACCCATTGGGTATATTATGACGTTATTTTTTTATAGTGGCAATCACCAGCGCCTGTTTGCCTTCGCACTCGGCCGGCCACGCCTGAAAACAAAGCCGGTTATTCAGCAGCACATCCGCCGGTTCCTCAATTTTTTTGCCCAGCACCAGGACATCCCCGGCCTCCAGATGCATCAAATCCTCCATGCGAATGGAGCTGGTGCACAGCCGGGCGGTGACTTCCACGGGCACATCCGAAAGCTGGCGGACAATCATTTTGCTCAGTTCGGCGGTATTGATGGTCTTATGCACACGGGGTGTGATTCCCACCGCCGGATCGAGGGCCTCGGCCTGCAGTTGAACGCTAATTTCCACGGTCTTGCCGGGAAACACCACGTCAAACGAAAAACCGACCAGGTCCTGCAGCTGGCGGGCATCCAGCGGCCAGTCGCTGCGAATCAGGCGATCCGACCGCTTGACGGTGATTTCACCATATTCCTGAATGGCCTGAATAATCGCATCGGCGACGATGAGTACGCCGTCCTGAAGGATGGTCTCTTCAAGGACGGATAATTCTCCGTTTTGCCCGATCACCGCTTCGTTATCCCGCAGCAGTTGACCGACCAGCACCGTGGCGGTTTCCGCCTGAACATTCACAAAGCCGTCCGGCCCCTTGGATTGGGCCTGCAGCGGCAGGAAATACTGCGTCGCTTCCTGGCGAAGGGCCTGTTCGGACATGACAGAGGCAAATTCCTGCACCACCTTTTTCAGTATCACCTTCGGCTCTTCGAGGCAAACCAGCCCCATCGCCTTTTCCATATACGCAGCGATTTTCTTGCCGAGGTTCTTCATCAGAAGCCATTCCTGCGGGCCGAAATGATGCGGGCAGGTCCAGTCAAACAGCGGCGCATCGGCGCCTTCAGAAGCGCCGGCTTGCGGCTCCGACCGACGACGGCCCAGCATCTGCGTCAGACGCTGGCGGGAAATGCTTTTATCGGGGATTGACAGGCGGCTCATTGAACAGCAAACTCCTTGAACAAAACCCGCTCGACATAGGGCTTATCACTGCCGAACAGAAGCTGATTGACCTGGTCCTGAATTTCACGCTTGATCCGGTTCAGACTGCGCGAACCGCGGACATCCTCAAGGCTCAGCCCTGCAAAATAGGTGGTCATCCAGTCCTGCAAAAGCACTTTTTTTTCATCGAGAAATTCCGGCCCTTTGACCGGATCCATTTTGGGACTCATCTCAAGGATGACCGAGACCCGGACAAAACGGCTCACGCCCGGCTCATCCAGATTGGCCACAATCGGATCCAGTTTGTCATAAGGCCAGCTCTTTTGGCCGGGAGTGACAGCGGCGGGATTAAAAATTTCATCTTTTTCCGGTTCGACTGGTTCAGTCGTGTCCGCCGGGACCGGCTGGCCGCCAAGTAATTGCGACAGGGCAAATCCGCCGGTGGCGCCGGCGGCCACGACGGCTCCCAGGATCAGCCAGATGAAAAATCCCATCTTTTTACCCCCGGCTGATCCTTTGCCCTGCTCGTTTTGTTTATCCTGCTGTTTTTCTTTTTCGTCTGCCATACCTGCGTATTTCTCCCGCCTTATTTATAATCTTATAATAACGCCGCAGCAGCAGGTTCCTGCTGTCCGCGATAGCGTTTGACTTTTTCCCGCAGTGTTCTGTCGCTGATGCCCAGAATGCGGGCCGCCTGCGACTGATTGCCCTGCTGACGATCCAGCGTATCGAGGATCGCCCTGCGTTCCAGTTCTTCCAGCGACACGCCGGCCAGGTCCGCGGAACTGCAGGATTGCTTGATTTCGGCTTCCAGGCCTTCACGAATCTCATCCAGCAGCCAGGGAATCTGCTGGACGCTTAAGACCTCTCCGCTGCCCAGAATCATCGCCGACCGCACCATGTTGCGCAATTGGCGAATGTTGCCCGGCCAGCGGTATTGCTCGAACAAATGCAGCGTCTGCCGGTCGATGGCGGTAATCCTTCGCGCCGATTCGGCGGCAAATTCATTGACAAACAGCCAGACCATCTGCACGATATCCTCCTGCCGCTGACGCAGCGGCGGCACCATCAGGCGGATCGCACTGAGCCGGTAATAGAGGTCCGCCCGGAAAGTCCCCTGTTCGACGGCTCGGACAATCGGACGATTGGTGGTGCTCAGGATGCGGACGTTGACATGCACCGGATCATTGCCGCCAACCCGTTCAAAGCACATCTGCTCGATGGCCCTGAGCAGCTTGGCCTGAAAAGCCGTCGGCGTCTCGGTAATCTCATCCAGCAGCAGCGTTCCGCCGTGTGCGGCTTCAAAACGCCCCTTGCGGCTGAACAGCGCCCCGGTAAAAGCCCCCTTTTCATGGCCGAACAACTCGCTTTCCAGAAGCGACTCGGTCAGTGCCGCACAGTTGACCTTGATAAACGGCCCCTCGCTGCGGCGGCTGTTTTCATGAATCAACTGGGCCAGCAGTTCCTTGCCGGTGCCGCTTTCGCCCTCAATCAGAATCGGGGCCGAGGTCGGCGCGGCACGTTTGGCCAGGTCCACCGTCTGCCGCAGTGCGGCACTATGCCCGGCGATACAGACCGCGGTGCCGGTCGGATAAATATAATCCATCGCCGCATACGGGTGGGCCGGAACAAAGCAATCCAGCACCCCTTCGGCCTTGCGGCGATCCACGGGCTTGACCAGAAATTCGGCATACCCCTTTCGCAGGGCCTCCAGTGCCTTGCGGGACGAATCCTCCGAAGCCACCAGCACCAGCGGGGCTTCCGGGTTTGAGGTCCGGATGGTGCGGAGTATGGATTCGGCCGCGTGGGAATACAGCGTCAGAAACGACTCGGCGNNGACAAAGATCAGATTCCAGCGGATGCGTTCGATGCGGCTGGTCGCCTGTGTGTCGCTGACGGCAACCGTTCCCCGGATACCGCGGCGCGCAAGCTCTTCCAGAAGCTGGGCGGCCTGGTGTGAATCCGGCTCCAGAATCAGCACATTGGACATCACTGTTTCACAGGGCGTTGGGGTCATTGCCGGCAATCCGTTGTTTCAATTCTTCCTGATTTTTCTTCAGCCATTCTATTTTTTTCCGCTGGGCCATCGCCGCGGACGCCCAGGTCGAATTGGGATATTCGGCGATCAGCAGGTTGTACAAATCCACCGCTCCCTCAGGGTTTTGCTTTCGGGTGCAATTGGCCGATTGATACATGGCCCAGGGCCGGATGAAATTCTGAGGGCCTGCGGTTTCCGCTGCGGCAAGGTCATAAAATCGCTTTGCCCGGACGAAATCACCCACCCGGTACAAGGCATCCGCGGCGGCAATCGCGTTCAGCGGCGTCGTGACCTGATCCAGCCGGGCAAGATTGGGTTCGGCAGGACCCGCAGCGGCGGGCTGCGGCTGCGAAGCCGGCCTGACCGGATTTGCATCGACCGAA
Source organism: Phycisphaerales bacterium UBA7708 (assembly GCA_002482415.1). GTDB lineage: Bacteria > Planctomycetota > Phycisphaerae > Sedimentisphaerales > Anaerohalosphaeraceae > Anaeroglomus. Next base: position 25,858 of record DLFY01000240.1, on the reverse strand, counting down.
TCCGTGTTGTTAGCCCCTGCCGCTTTCTGCACAGGAGTCGCCTGGCCGGCCTGTTTGGGCAACTGCAGCGACTGGAGCTGGCTGATCATGTCTTTGAGCGGACTGGTCTGAACCGGCTGATTAGGCTCCATCGCCGACACCTGGAGCATTTTGATCTGCTGCTGGAGCTGGCCGGATTTTTCGATGACATCCGGATTTTGATTCGCAGACGCATCCGTATCGCCGCAGACCAGCAGACTCATCGACAGGATGATATGCAGTCCGATGATGTTCATGGTTTGACCTCCTGCGGACTGACGCCCGCAAAAGCCAGTGCCGCCTTGTCATATTCCTTCTGATGGGTATAAATGCGCCCCAGAATTTCGAATGTTTGCCTGCGTATCTCGGAATCCACCTGGGAATTGGACAAAATAGTCTGGCAAATCGTTTCCGCCTGTTTGGGCTGTTTGAGTTGTTCGGAAATCAGCGCCAGCAGCAGCCCAGCCTGCTGGGCCCGATAAGCATCCTGAATATCAGCCATAACTTCGTTCAGTTCGCGGCGGGCCAGTCCGTAGTCGCCCTGCACAAAATAGCACTCGGCCAGTTCCAGCGTCAGCCAGGCCCGAAGCTGGGAATCGGCGATGAATTCAATCTTGCGCCGCAGCAGCGAGACCGCGGCATCCGCCGCATCAATCGACCGCAGCACTTTGGACCGCGTTATCAGAATCTCACAGGAGTCGGCCTGATTCAGGCGATCCATCGGAATGCTTTCAAGAATATTCAGCGCCCCCAGGTAATTGGACTGCCGCATCTCAGCCTCGGCCAGTTCCCGGATAATCTGCACATAGTCGCGGTTGGACATTTTGCTGCCCAGTGCAATGCGCAGCGCCTGTGAAGCCTGCTGATATTGTCCCAGTTCAATATACGCCGCCCCGAGCATGGAGCACATCGACACAATACGGGAATCGTTCTGATCCGTCATCAGTTCCATCGCCCGTCCAAGCCATTCCTTGACCGCCGTCCAGTCTTTCTGCAGATAGGCACAGCGGCCCAGGCCGTAGGCCGCATCAATCTTGCCCGGACGGTTCAGGTCCATCTGAAACACTTTCTTGAATAAATCCGCAGCCTGAGCGGTCTGACCGTTTTCCAGCGTTGCCTGAGCCAGATAAAGCGTCGCCTGGTCGGCGGCCTTGCAATCCGGATACTGCAGCAGCATCTCGTTCAAATCCGTGCTGGCCCCGGCATAATCTTTCATGATCGTTCGGATTTTACTGGCTTCCAGATAGGCAAACGGTGCCNNATTATGAGCGAAATGACTCTGAATCAGCTTGTATTCGCCAAGACCGGCCGCATACTGATGGTCCAGGTGATACATCTGCCCCAGAACATAATGGGCATTGGGCGTACGATGATCGCCGCGATACCGCAGCAGAAACCGCTGCCACATGGAAATCGATTCTGCAATCAAATCCTTCCGGTAACTGTCAAAATCATCATAGGCTTCCGGATTGATCACAACCGCATTCTGACCATCATATTTCCACATCAGACCCGCCGCCCCGCTGACGACTTCGGCGGCATACTGCTGCGGTACATAAAGCAGATACGCCGTAACGGGTCGACTGCGAATCACCGAATCTATCGTTTTCCAGGTCAGCCCGGTGCCGGACTGAGCAGCCGCCTTGACAAGCACTTCCTGCAGCGGACTCTGCAGACAGATCACAGTCCATTGAGTACCAGCGCTGCGGTTGGTGTCATAAATGATCTTCGGACTGCCGGCGCCTTCACTGATTTTGCGCCCCGCATGAGTCAGCACCTCGCACAAGGCCGTCTGGTCCATATCGCTGGGCCAGATATCACCAAGGCTGTCCGACCACAAATGCCCGGGCAGCTCAAAGTCGCCGGGATGAAGCCCCATCACAAAACGACTCAGTGATTCGGCCGCCATGAAATACAGGTCTTCTTCGAGACTGGCCGGCAGAACTCCTTCAAACGCTTTCAGCAGCGCCGCAGTCTGATAGGCATACCTGCGGGCCGAAAGATATTCACGATTCTGGTAATGGGCCGTCGCCAGATAATAACTGGCAAGCCCCCGCACCATTGCCGAACGACTCTGCATCGCAGCGGTAAACAAGGCATCCTGCCCGGCGGTTTCTCCCTGCCGCTGCAGGCAGACCGCCATACGAAGTTTCAGATAGTCCAGAAGGTATTCATTTTCAAGGGTGGACGGCGAGAGGTTCGAGCTGATTTGCTGATAGACATAACAGGCCTTGGCATATTGTTTGGCTGCATAAAATGCATCCGCCGTCTGTAATGAAACACCCTGCTGGAGCTGGGCGCGTTCTTCACGGGTCAGAGTACTTGAATCGGCCAAAGCTTGTTCCGGCTGCGGTTTTGATGCTGAGCTTGAGGCCGCTGCCTCCGGAATCGGCTCAGTACGAGGAGGCGACGGGAGCTGCTCGGCCTGAACCGATACCGGCCCGACAACAGTCATCGGACGCAGCCAAATCACACCGGCCAGGACAATCGTAATCAGGACATTGATCCCCAATATGGCATACAAAGGATTCATCCGAGTTCTGGAGCCGGATGTACCGGTTTTCTTTGGGGACGAGCTTCGGGCAGTCAGGTCTTTAATAAACGAAAAATCGCCGACAAACAATTCCTCATGCGACGGATGCATATTTACACCCGCACCAAACGGCTCGGAACTGCCTGGGCCTTTTTCGAGATTGTCAATAAATAAATCTTTTTGGCTCATCCGTGAACCACTGTCCGCTTACATTGTTTAACATTTTTACATTATCCGCGCACTATGCCGGCCAAACTCGATAATGCAATCCTTATGCCATTTTACCTAAACCTCCATTAAATCCTTAAAAACAGCATCTTGTGGGATTAAAAAAAAGACATAGATTCAGAGTGTATGCTTTCGATACAAAAAAAATGGCTGACAGGGATGCCAGCCATTTCAGTAATTCTATACCTGATTTCAGGCTTTATGCAGACTCTTTTAGTGTTTGTTCATTTCCGAATAAATCAACTTTGCCTTCAACAATCTCCGACGTAACCACATATTTGCCGGGTTTGGGTTCTTCCGGCAGGCGATACATCAATTCAACCATCAGGTCTTCCATGATACCCCGCAGGGCACGGGCTCCGGTATCTCTCGCTATCGCCTTATGGGCCAATAACTTAAGTGCTTCCGGCGTAAACTCCAGCGTTGCATCTTCCATCTCAAAGAGCTTCTGATACTGACGGACCAGAGCGTTCTTGGGTTCGGTCAGAATCTGTACAAGGGCATGCTCATCGAGGGCGGTTAAGGCCGTTATAATCGGAAGCCGACCAACAAACTCTGGAATCATACCAAACTCAATGATATCTTCCGGAGTGACTTGTTTAATAACCGTACTGTAATCGACCTTTTTATCAGCTTGCTTGCCTCCCTGTTCGCTGTCAAAGCCAATCAGCCGCTTGCCCAGACGTTTTTTGACAATATTATCCAGCCCGACAAAGGTGCCGCCGCAAATAAACATAATCTGGCTGGTGTCAATCTGGATATAGGCCTGTTCAGGGTGCTTGCGTCCGCCCTGCGGAGGAACATTAGCCATGGTTCCCTCCAGCATCTTGAGCAGAGCCTGCTGTACGCCTTCGCCGGACACGTCGCGCGTAATCGAGACATTCTGAGTCGTCTTACCAATCTTATCGATTTCATCGACATAAACGATGCCGCGCTGAGCGGCTTCGATATCATAATCCGCATTCTGCAGCAGCCGCAGCAGGAAGTTTTCGACATCTTCGCCGACATAACCCGCTTCGGTCACGGTTGTTGCATCGCAAATCGCAAACGGCACATTGAGCATCCGGGCCAGGGTCCGGGCCAGCAGGGTCTTGCCGGAGCCGGTCGGCCCAATCAGCAAAATGTTGGATTTTTCGATTTCAACATCGTTATCATTGCTGTCGGTATGCAGCAGACGCTTATAATGGTTATGCACCGCCACAGAAATTTTCTTCTTGGCGTCATCCTGGCCGATAACGTACTGATCCAGAAATTCCTTGATTTCGCGGGGTTTTGGAACATCTTTGGTCACAGCCTTGCTTTTGCCGCGACGCTGTTCCTGTTTGATGATTGTCGAGCATAAATCCACGCATTCCGGACAGATAAACACCCCGCCGGGACCCTCGACAAAGACCTCATATTGTTTTTTTGGACGGCCGCAAAAGCTGCACAGTTCCCGTCGTCCACTCGAACCTGAATTTTTTGCCATGCTTAACTCCACATTTCTGTTTTATAGTCATACTATTGTAGCAGAAGAATTCCAATTGTTCCACTTTTTTTCGACGACTTGGCTTTATCGGGTATTCGAACGGTTCCTCTCGGAAAATAGTCAAATAAACAATCATTATGCAGGAGGTAGAAGATTGATTTTACCTGTATTTAAGACTACAATATTAAGGTACTTTAAGCGAATGAGGACAAAATATATAGATTACTCGTAATAATCAGAATCTATTTTTGACGGATTCTAAATCGAAAATACAGGATTCCTTGTGAGAAAAAAAACGCAGGTCAGCCTAAAACAGATTGCAGAAGCCACCGATTTGTCGATTACCACGGTATCTCGGGTGCTGCGTCAGCAGGGGGAAATCTCCGATGAAACCCGCAAACGGGTACTGAAGGTTGCCAAGGAATTGAATTACCGGCCGAATCTGCTGATTCAGGGGATTCAGACCGGACGGACGGGGAATGTGGGGGTCATGGTCCCGCCGTATAATCCTTACTGGGCCGAGATTCTCAAGGGAATTCACGACGAACTGGTTGAAAACGATTACGCCCCGGTAGCGTTATGGGATGAATCCATTCTGGCCCATGACAACCGGGAAGAATTCATGCTCAAACAGATGCACCGGCTGATTGACCGCCGGGTGGATGGGGTTATCCTCTGGCCCAAAGTCAGCGAGGTTTATGGCACCCATCTGGATGAACTGGAATCCCGCGAGCTGCCGGTGGTGACGATCGACCATGAACTGGAATTTGCCGACTCGGTTGTCACAGATGAACAATTAGGAGCAGAACTGGTCGCTCGTCATCTGTACAGCCAGGGCCACCGTTATATCGGCCATCTGGCCGGTGATCCGCACTGGACCTGGGCCCAGCAGCGGCGCACTTATTTTGAGGCAGGCCTCCGGCAATACCCCGATGCGTCCTGCATCACCATGGTGGGTTCGGATGATGCGGACAAGGTGCCGGGCATTGCTCGGATGCTGCTGAGCTTGAAACCCAGACCAACCGCAATATTTGCCTGCAGCGACTGGGTGGCCTACGAGATTTATGCCGCCGCCGCGGAAATGGGATTAAAGATTCCGGACGATCTATCCGTGGTCGGCTACAGCGACGATACCTCCAGGATGTCGCTGTTGATTCATCCGGCGCTGACTACCATTCGGCAGAAACCATATCAAATGGGCCAGGAAGCGGCCCGCCTCCTGATGGAGCGGGTCAATAAAATCAACACCTCGGATA
>DLFY01000240.1:19000-20342 GCA_002482415.1 Phycisphaerales bacterium UBA7708 | reverse complement strand
GCTGCGAATTGACCATCCGCAATTCCACACGAAAACTATAATTCAAATCCGCATCACGTGTTCACCACGATTCAGGACAGAAACTCAGCCAATAGGCCGACAGTTCCCGGAAATCCTGATAGTCAATTTGCTGGTCTCCGCTGAAGTCCGTCTGCAATCCCGCACCAGCCATCATCCATTCATCAATCAGNNTCCAGCAGCGCATTATTCACCACGCAGGCGGGCATAATCCTGACGGCAATGTCTTTACTGAAATCGGGAATTGTGCAGGTCAGCAAACCTCCTGAAGAAGCGGACTGCTGCCGAAGGAAACGCCCGCCTGGGGCACGGGTATGATAGAAGTCCACTTGATAAAGGCCGTCGGCCAATCCCTTGACAGTCATGGATTCGTCGGAAAAAATACCGTTGGCAATCCGGCCGTATTGACTGTCGATATCATAAATCCAGAGCAGGGCTTTGTCCGGATGTATCAGCCCGATTGAATCCAGCAGGTATCGCCCGTTGGGAGCGAATTCATAACTGGTGATGTCGAACCAGTCCTGTCCGGTGTTTTTAACCTGCACGGATTGCTGCCCGGCGGACAGGTTCACCGATACGGTAAAATTGTTGGCCCCATTGGCAAAGCTCGAACTGAAGACCTGCACACCGTTGACCAGCACGCGCAGGCTGTTGGCGCCCCAGGACGAAACCTGCTTGACATGCAGGATTAACTTTCCCGCCTCGGGCATGGTCAGATGAAAAGTCGGGTCCGTCTTCAGCGTAGGCTTGGAACTGCCCTGCAGATAGCGGGATAACTTATCCATTCCCGGAAATGTGTCGCCGACCAGTGTGAATTCCTTTTGTGTCGGCACATAATAAAAATCACCAATCTGGGGGTTGGCGAAATAGGAGGAAAATCCGGATACCGCCCGCGGCGCCGGCTGCATCCCGGCCAGGTCTTGCCCCGCGGCAAACATCGCCAGCGGACCAAAGGCCTCGTACATCCCGTACGCCTCGATATAGGAATCCCACCACCACAGATGTGCCCCGCCTTTGGCCATAAAAGCACTCCAGATGCCGTTGTGCAAAACCAGCCCTTCGAGCATCTGTGTCTTATATGGCTCAGGCAGACTGTACACATTGGTTTCCGAATTCATCCCGTTGACCGACCCGGCGCCGTATTCTCCAAAAATCACCGGTTTCCGGTAAGTCTGTGCCAATTCCAGTGTAGTGGTTTTGAACGGATCGATCACCGGCGTACCGTAATGATGCACCTGCACCAGGTCAATCGTGGGATGATTCCAGACAGGTTCAAAGCCGCTTTCGCTGGAACTGGTGGTAATGAGATGCCGATGACAATCGA
>DLFY01000240.1:7927-18989 GCA_002482415.1 Phycisphaerales bacterium UBA7708 | reverse complement strand
CGCTGCGATTCTTGCTCCAGCCATCGGTAAATTGCACCTCGTTCCACAGTTCCCAGGCCAGAATTGCGGGCGAATATCCCCAGCGGGCAATGATATACCGGTATTTATTTTTCGTCAGCTTCTTCGCCGCAGCATGCGTAAAGAAATCCTCGGGCTTGCTTAAAAAACCGCCATACGCCGCATTGGCGATGTTATACGGATTTTCATTCCAATTCGGATTCACCGTGGAACTGAACTGCCCGTGATGCTGCAAAACCAGTTGTATCGCAATCCCCTGCTGCTCGGCGGCTTCCACCAGCGTATCCAGCCGCTGGGCAATCTGGAGACTGTATCTGCCCAGATTCTGAAAATAACTGGAATAATCCGACCGCCATTCCAAGATGCTGCAGTTGGAAAAATGCGTCATCCAGAGCCGGGTCCAGTTTTCGCCGACGGCACCCATATTCTGAAAATTATACAGAAACGTCCCCAACCCGTTACTCGACCAGCACACATTATGGCCGATGGGCAGATAAGGGCTGCCGTTGTCATACCGCAAACAGGCCGGGTCAAGCCCATCGCGGCGAACGATTCCCTTTTTTACACCCGGGACACACTCGAAATCGCCCGCATTGTCCTGCTCAAACGTCAGCACTCCATTTTCATACACGACAATATCGTAAACATAGTGTCCGATCTGCGGCGGTGCAAAACGGAATTTCCACAACTCAGGACCGGGATTGCGATATTTTTCCGGATTGGCATCATAGACTTCATACTCCCGGTAAAAGAAAGCCGGCACCTGCCAGACAGTCAGCTCCGGCCCGGTGACAACCGCCCGGATATCCACCACGTCCGGGTCGAAGGGATTGCTGTAGGCCGTATCGAGCGAGAACACAGCCTCATATTTGGCAAATCGCTCCACGCCGGCGGCATTCTCCGTAATCGAGGTTATCCCAACAGCCAGACATATCGATGGAGTGCATACGATAACAAGCACCATGACTTGCACATACCGCCCAACAGTATCAAGACTTCGTTTCATGATCACCCCGGTTGATTCATAATTGATACAAAACCCCACCCTGAAAACAGGGGCCTCATTGCGGACGTGCCGAACAAGGCCCCTGAACTTCACATCTCAAAAACAAGATTCTTCCGATACGGATTACTGGCAGGCCTCGAAGATATTGGAGCATCTCAGCCAGTTGCTGGCGATTTCCACAAAATCATACAAATCGATCTTGCAGTCCGGCACACCCTGGGCAGCCGCACTGGATACATCGCCGTAATAATAGAAGCTGCCGGCCTCTATCGAAGCGGTACAGGAATTGCTGTTGACATGCACCGTCACGGTATCGGTCGCAGTCCACAGACCGTCATCAACCTTCAACTCGAACACATACGGAGCGTTGCCGTTGGCTTCGGTATTGTTGCCCAGTTGAGTCAACGTAACGGTCGTAACTGCTGATGCGGGTGAATCCAGCGTCACCGCCGGACCGGCAGTCTGGGTCCAACTGTAAGTCAGCGGTCCTTCCTTGCCGTCATCCGTCGATGCCGAACCATCCAGGGTTACAACCACGCTTGCAGGATTGAGCCATTTGAACTGGTCCGGACCGGCATTGGCGGTCGGAGGAATGTTATCCGAAGCCAGGAATGTCCAGAACACACCCGGGTAATTGGGGTCGCCGCCTTCCGGAACACCCTTGAAGCCATCCACTACCCAGGTATAATTGGCCCCCGGCGTCAGTGCCGGCATCGCAATGCTGGATTTGTCTTTCGGATTGTTAACCGTGCCAATCAGTGTCAGCTTGTCTTTGTAATTTACCGACGTAATATAGGTATTGGGATCCGCAGGATTGGGTTCCGGCGTCTGTCCAAACCAGACTTCCACTTTATCCAGGTTGAATTGAGCGTTCGTCCAGGACAGGGTTGTATCCTGACCAATAATCGTAATTCCACCGTCGGCAGGAGTCGGATTCTTGGCAATATAGCCCAGTTCAACATCGATGAAATCCCAATTGGTCCATCCCCAGACGGCATAAATCGTAATGGTATTTTTGCCCTCATTCAAATCCACCGTCATCGGCACATTCAGCCGGAGGGCATCCCATGCCGGGGCCCAGCGGGACCATAACTGCCAATTGCCGTCCACCGAGCCATACAACTCAACGGAGGCAAATAAATCTTCGATAACAGCCTGCTCCGACCAGCCGTTATTGCCTTCTATCGCAGCCGCCGCACCCCAGTCAATCAGACCTGAGAAATTCTGATCCACAAAGGTAGTCCCGTTGACTAATATATTGTCGTACCGTTCATTATCGCCGGCACTTCGCTGTCCGATTTTCATATTATATGTCCCGGCACGCGGGGCATTGACAGTCATCTGAATTTGCCCGTTTTTATCCCAATTCGGTGCCGCTTTCTGAACCGATACATATTGGCCGCCCGAGCAATCCGCATCGCTGCCAAGAACCGCGGTATCTACCAGCACTGCATCCTCGCACTCAAAACGCATCCATGAAGACACCGGCTCCGGCTGCGCCAACTGAACATTGTCAAAATAGAAAGCGCCGGACCCGTTTCCGCCCTGCAATGTAATAATGATCTGAAGCCATGTGGCGCCGGTGACATCATAGCTTGAAATATCCACACTGAACGTCTTGGCCGCGGTGGGAGACCACGCACCCCAGTCCAGCGGCGCTGAACCGCTGCCGTCCCGCCATTCCGCGGTGGCAGTGGTAAATTCCTTCCACCCGCTGGGACTGTCGCTGTTGATGGCAATCTTGTCGGCAACCTTGGTCCACGGACTGGCCGGCCATTCGGACTGCACCATCGTCAGATCGAATTTCAGTGTCGTGTTGGCAAAACTCGCGGGAATACTGCCGCCCGGGGCATTCCATTGCAGGCACCAGTACCCCCCATTCGTTGTCACAGCCAGACTTGATGCACCCGTCGTAACGGTTCCCGCTGTCTGGCTTGCGGCAAGAGCCGGAGACCCTTCCCACCCTGCAACCCAACCGTCCAGTCCGCCTTCAAAGTCGCCTATCACAACGCCATAACCATACGAAACCAATCCAAGAACCGCCATAATAAGTACCATCTTCTTCATGTCTTTCTCCTTTCAAATGGATTTATACTGATCGTATTTGAAATTTTCCGTTTCAACGCGGCTAAGTTCAGCGGCTTCAACCACGTGCTTCTTTTGCTNNATCATACCCGTTGGGTATATATGAGGTTGGATGTAAACAGATATAGATATGTAAACCCCTGGCCGCAGGGTTTATGTGACAAGCGCAGACAAAGCAGTGATTTCGGAAACTTCTCATCGACTACCCTCACCGTCTTGACAACACATCGCTCCAGTAAATTAGTTTACCCAAAACGAGTATCGGAGTCAATACAATAGTGTCCGATAATATCGTGCTTAATATTTGCGGAATTATTTGTTTATCAATGGATGCACAAATTCCGGATAACACCTTGCTATTTTCAAGGCAATATATTTGTGCAATTCTGTGCCTTGATTACCATACTGGATAGAATGGGATTCTATCTGGTGCATCAAAGCCGGATTGCAGATGATGCATAACTGTCAGAATTGCAGGGATATAGAAATGCTCAGCCCCATCAAATCAAAAAGAGATTTAAGACAAAACCTCGGTTTCTTACACATGCCGAATCTTTTGTGCAAACACAGATTGCAGACATATCATGGGTACAAATGGATTTTACTGCCACATGCCAGGCTTGCTGTCTTTTTGAATTTAAAAACGCAAATCTTCGGCGTTGATGATATCTTTATTCTTATGGATCAATTCAATCCGCTGTTGCACGCAGGTAAAGGTTCGCCTGACGTCCGGAGGCGTATGGATTGTATAATCCACCAGCTTTTCGACCGTACTGGTTGCAACATGCAGCCGGGTATCCGAAGAACCATAATAAATATAAACCGTACCATCCGGGTCTGCTATCCAGCCATTACTGAATACCACATCGGACACATCGCCAACTCGCTCCATCCCTTCGGGCGCCAGAAAATACCCGCCCGGCCGGTGCGTCACCCGCCACGGCTCATCCAGCGCCGTCATGAACATATACAATACATACCGCAATCCCGCCGCATTGCCCCGAACACCATGAGCCAGATGCAGCCAGCCTTTGTCGGTCTTGATCGGAGCTGGCCCCTGCCCGTTTTTAACTTCCTTAATGGTATGATAAACGCGCTCATCAATAATGTTCTCTACGGCAATTTCAGCCGCCTCTATCGTCTTGGACAGAGCCCAGCCGATACCCCCGCCGGAGCCGGCCTGAATGAAGTCATCCTGCGGACGCGTGTAAAACGCATACTTGCCGCCGACAAACTCCGGATGCAGGACGTGGTTGCGCTGCTGGGGCGACGGCGTTTTCAGATTCCTGAGCCGCTGCCAGGTCTGCAAATCCTTCGTACGGGCGATGCCGCCCTGAGCTACCGCCGAGGAGGTATCCCCCGCCGGTGCGTTGGGGTCTTTGCTTTCCACGCAGAACAAGCCATAAATCCAGCCGTCTTCATGCCCGACCAGCCGCATATCGTATAAATTGGTCTCGTCGGTATCCAATTCCGGAATCACAACCGGGTAATCCCGAAAACGAAAGCCTTCAACGCCATTGGTGCTTTCGGCCACAGCAAAAAAAGACTTGCGATCCCATCCTTCCACGCGAGCCATCAGGCAGTATCGGTCGCCCAGCTTGATCGCGCCGGAATTAAATACCGCATTCACCCCCAGCCGCTGCAGCAAAAACGGATTATCCCGGTAACTGTAATCGTACTTCCAGATCGGCGGCGTATGCTCTGCTGTCAGCACCGGATTGACATATCGTCTGTACAGACCGCCGGTATCAGCCTGCGGACGGTTGGACCGGCGAATTAATTCCTCATAACTGCGATGAAGCTGCTGCAATTTTTCCTTAAACTCATTTTTCTTCATACAGATATACGTATCCTGCCTGATAAATTCCATTTTGATGCGGCGGGTGAGCGCTCAGCCGCCTGCGGCCGCTGCGGAAGAATCATACCCGCTGGGCAGTTTTTCCGGTTGACGGCTCCAGTTGCCGAATCATTCCATCCAGGCGATGCATAATCTCAAGGCACGCCCGTCCGCTGTGATATGGACACTTCCACTCCGATACCTTCGGCTTGTCCGGATCGGGCCGGCCATCCTGATAGACCTTCCAGAACCAGTCGCCATGCTCTTTATCCACCTGATACTTCTCGATATACTGCCATATCCGCCAGGCTGTTTCCATAAATTCTTCTTCGCCGCCAAGCTGATAGGCATTCACAAAGCCCACCGCCGCCTCGGCCTGACACCAGAAGTGCTTTTCGGTAACGATATCCCCCGCCGCATCGGCCTCATAAAAAACCCCCTTCCAGCCGTCAAGGCCCTCCACATAAACCCCCCGCGCAATCCGAACCGCCAGTTCCCCAACCTCCGCAAGAAGACCGGGATGATTTAACACTTCCGCCGCACGATGCAGCAGCCAGCTCCCCTCAATGTCATGACCAAACGATACCCGCTCGCACTGACTGTTCCACTGTGCGTCAAAAAACAACCGAAAATGCCGTTTCTGAGAATCGAGGATACGCTCCTGGAAAATCGCTATCAGTCCCTGCAGCCGTTTTCGCAGCAGGTCGTCCTTCCACACCGAATACAAATGCGTATAAGCTTCCAGCAAATGCAGATGGTTGTTCATCGATTTGGGAACATCCATATCCTCATCACTGAGCCGCTGATCGAGCGAGACCGTCCAGTTGCGCTCCAGGGATTCATAATACCCGTCGAATTCTTTATCCCGGGCGTGATTTTCAATCAGCCCGAAGACCTGCCGGGCTCGCCCGAGGGCTTCGGTATCACCGCTGAACAGATAATATTCCACAAGGGCATAAATCATAAACGCCTGCCCATAGATTTTTTTGGTCGCATCCAGAACCTGGCCGTCATACCGCAGCCGCCAGAATGCCCCGCCGCATTCGACATCCCAGAAAGTCCCCATGAGCGTCTCGTAGGCATAGCGGGCCATTTGGACACATTCATTGCCGCCCCTGGACCGGGCCAGCGCCGCAAAGGTCCAAAGCAGCCGGGCATTCAGAATCAGCCCTTTGGGACTTTGCGCATCCACCTCCAGCGCATTGGTCATCCAGCCGATAAAACCCCCATGCTGCCGGTCCACCGCGTGGGTCAGCCAGAAAGGAATAATATTGTTATGCAGCTCATCTCGGACACGCTGCCGAAACAACCGCATAGTCTGTGCATTCATGTATAAGTCTCCACCGTCAAGGAAGTCCCGGGGCCAATCCCTGCCCTGATCAATCCTGTTCCAGTTTATGATACCAGTTCCATTTCAAAAACAACGACGTCACGGCAAGTACACCCACCGATATCCAGAAGCCGCTCCATTGCCGGATAATCAGATAAATCGGGATGGCACACATCGATACCTGCCACACAATACCCACCGCCACATTGACCATATCCCGCCCAAACGCCCGATTCGGACGAAAGCTCGAATCCTCCGCCTGCACCTGCCGGCAAACCGGCCCCCAGAATCCCCAGGGACGAGTACGCTTATAAAATTCCTTCAATACGCCCATCTCTTCCGGCCGGGTCATCAGCGATACTACCACCGACACCAGGCTGCTCAGGGCAAAGATAACCAGGAAGGCATACATCTGCTCCATATCCGGAAACACTTTGGGCATCACCAGCGAACCAGCCATCCCGCCAACCATCCCCGCAAAATAACCATAGCCGTTAAACCGCCACCAGTGCCATTTAAGCACATTGGGGGCGATATAGCCGCCATATAATCCCGCCAGNNGCCACAATCCATTGCAGAATCGAATTAATCGAATCGGTCATATAGCCAAATAAAACACCGACAATCACAATCAGAATCGAACTGGTATAACTGAGAAGAATCAGGCTTCTCGGCGCCGCCTTGGGATTCATATACCGCTGAAAAATATCCCGCACGATATACGACGCCCCGGCATTCAAAGTACAGTTAAACGTACTCATAAACGCCGACAGCAGCCCGGCCAGCATCACCCCCAGCACGCCCACCGGCATATATTTATTCAGCACCAGCGGCATAATCTGCTCAAAATCCACCTTGTCGCCCATCGAATTAAGCTGCTCGCGGAAAAAGACAATTCCCAGCACCCCGATTCCTCCAATCAGCAGATACCGCGGCAAAAACAGCGCCACATTCGTAAACCAGCTCATCAGCGATGCCTCCCGCGGCGTGCGCGTGGACAAAATCCGCTGCATATCATAATTGGGCGCAGGCCCCGCAAGACTGGCCAGCAATCCTTTAAACAGCATCAATGTAAAGAATATCCCAAATAAGCTGTAACCGTCTTTGGCAATCTGGGCATTGCCTGCCGACAATATCCCCGTCCAGTCCAAATCCAGCTTCCAGCCGAAAAACAAATTGTGCCACCCGTCCGGAACCGCGCTGGCCAACTGCTCCGGCGCCACCTGCGTCATCGCAATCCAGGCCACAAAAATCCCCGATAGCGTCATAATCACAAATTGAATCAAATCGGTAATGACCACACTGTACATCCCGCCGGCAATCGTATAAATCGTCGTAATCCCCATAATCACGAGGGCATACGTGTTCGGCGTCCAGTCCCACGGCATCAGCGGCTCAATAAACTTGCCAATACCTTTAAAGGCGTAGGCCTGAAAACCAATCACGCTGATCAGCGCAAATATCACCACACTGATATGCGACAGCCGCGTCCCCATATTCCTGCCGAATCGAATTTCGATCCATTCCGCACCCGTCATCACCCCCGACCGACGCAGCCACACCGACAGATAGACCATCAGGAAAATCTGGTTAAAGCATGGCCACAACCATGGAATCCAGATGCTTTTCAGACCATACAGCACTAGTAGCGTCACCATCCACATCGTGCCGGACACGTCAAACATGCCCGTGGCGTTGGCAACTCCCAACAGATAATAGGGAATGGAATTTTCCCCGAGAAAATAGGAATTGATATTCTTGCCGGCCCGCTTGGAAACCCAAAGGCCAACCAGAACTACCGACACCATGTAGCCGATAATAATGAATATATCAACACTATGTAACGTCATGTACCATCCCGGACGCAAAAAGGTCAAACGGCCATCTCAGCTTCACTTTGCTTTTCGGAACATCCTGCCCGATATGCCCATCGTCAAACATCGCAAGGCCCAATCTCTGCTTTCACATTCGATAGCCATAGTGTACACACCTTTTTCATAAAAATCAACGTTTTTATGTACTTTAATATTTGCGGAACTATTATCTGGCCGTTTCAAACATCCGCCACCCCACCCGGAAGCCAAAAAACAAACCCCACAAGGGCCTCAAAACGCAAAACAACGGAAACGGTCTGCCCAAATTTTCTTCGCAGAAAAGAATATCTTGTTAAACAGGTTAAACATCCAGTTAGCGAGGCGGCACCAATTTGAGAGTTTTTTGCTCCTGTTAGAGAGAAAACATACCCCGCAATTAATGCGTTTGACTCCCCGAAATATAGGCTTTTTGCGCCAACTCCACCCAAAATCCCCGTTCCGCCCATTTGTTTTAAACGATTTTGGGCACCATCTGATCGACACTTCCATATCTTATTTATTTACAATAACTTAAAAAATTATCGATAACGCTCGATGCCGTTTTTACACAGTTTGTCAAACAGGCAATAAACCGGACAAAAAAATCTTTTTCTCCATAGGTTCATTAAAAACAAGGACTAATAAAAACCTCATATTTTTTTTGATTTTTCGGCTTGAAGCTCAAGCTGAGCACGTTATGATGTCGTATTAATTATTGGCAACATATTGATATTAATCTTTGAATTACAACTATATATAGTGGTATACACGGAGGCTTGTTCATGTCAGAAGAACGGATTTCGAAACAGGATTTAGGAAAAGCAGTGTCGGGTTTTCAACCCTGGGCTGGCTCAACAGGGAAAAGAAAACCCGGCTTGAAAATAGAGCAGCATTTTTCAACGCCAGGTGTACATCCCTTTGACCAGATCGAATGGGAACATCGAACCGCAAAAATCGCCGACGAAAACGGCAAAGCTATTTTTGAACAAAAAGATGTCGAAGTGCCGGCCAACTGGAGCCAATTGGCGACAAAAGTGGTCGTCAGTAAGTATTTCTACGGCGATGTCTCCACCGGCCAGCGTGAAAATTCGGTCAAACAGCTCATCCACCGCGTCTGCAGAGCTATTGCCGACCGCGGAAAAAGAGATGGCTATTTTGATACCGACGCTGATGCAGACAATTTCTATCAGGAATTAACCTGGCTTTGCGTCAACCAGTACGGCTCATTCAATTCGCCTGTCTGGTTCAACGTCGGTCTGTTTGATGTGTACGGCATCAAAGGCAGCGAACACAACTTCTACTGGGACCAGAAGTTAAATAAATCCATGCCCTGCCCCAGCAGCTATGAATTCCCCCAGGCCTCGGCCTGTTTTATCCAGTCCGTTCAGGACACGATGGACGACATCATGCGGCTGGCCCGCAGCGAAGCCATGCTCTTCAAGCACGGCTCCGGCACCGGCACCGATATGTCCACCCTCCGCAGCAGCAAAGAAAAGCTGTCCGGCGGCGGCAAGCCCTCCGGCCCGCTGAGCTTCATGCGAGTCTATGACCAGATCGCCGCAGTCATCAAATCCGGCGGCAAAACCCGTCGCGCCGCCAAAATGCAGTCATTGAAGATTCACCACCCCGACATTCGTGAATTCGTCACCTGCAAGACCGAAGAAGAAAAGAAGGTCTGGGCCTTAATCGAAGAAGGCTTCAGCCCGGATGAAGCCTATAACAGCGTGATGTTCCAGAACAGCAACCTGTCGGTTCGCGTCACCGATGAATTCATGGAAGCCGTCGAAAAAGACGGCAAGTGGACAACGGTTTCAGTCACCACCGGCAAGCCCGTCGAAGAGCAATCCGCCCGCGAACTGATGGAACTGATTTCCGAAGGCACCCGCGTCTGCGGCGACCCCGGCCTGCAATACCACTGCACCATCAACAAATGGCATACCTGCCCCAACTCAGGCCCCATCAATGCGTCCAATCCCTGCAGTGAATATATGTTCATCGACAATTCCGCCTGCAACCTGGCCTCATTGAACCTGATGAAGTTCCGCCGCGAAGACGGCTCTTTCGATATCGACAGCTTCAAACGGGCAATTCGCCTCTATATTATTGCACAGGAAATTCTCGTCGATAACGGCAGCTATCCGGAAGCCTCCATCACCGATAACAGTCACAAGTTCCGCCCGCTGGGCCTGGGATATGCCAATCTCGGCAGCCTCGTGATGAGCCTGGCCCTGCCCTATGATTCCGACGAAGCCCGTACCTGGGCGGCGGCCATCACCGCCATCATGACCGGTATCGCTTACAAAACTTCGGCCGAGATGGCCAAAGCTCTGGGCGCATTCCCCCGCTACGAGGAGAATAAGGAACATATGCTGCGCGTAATGCGCAACCATCGCCTGGCCGCTTATGATGCTGANNACCGGCACCGCCTATGGCATCAGTGCCGAGCTGGCCTCCATCAAAGGCCCCTTCTCTGAATTCGAAAAGAATCATCAGCCCATGCTGAATGTCATCTCGATGCACCGGGAACACGCATACAATATTCCCGAAGTGCATTGTCCCGACTATATGCTCAACGCCGCCAAGAACGCCTGGGATCAGGCCTTCACCCTCGGCAGCCAGTATGGCTATCGCAATGCCCAGGTGACCGTCCTGGCCCCGACCGGCACCATCGGCTTCATGATGGATTGCGACACCACCGGTATCGAGCCGGATATCGCCCTGGTCAAGTACAAACTGCTGGCCGGCGGCGGCATGCTCAAACTCGTCAACCGCACGGCATCCATGGCCCTCGAACGCCTCGGATACGGCCCCGAAGACATCAAGGAAATCACCGACACCATCGACAAAGATGACACGGTGGAAACCTCGACCAAGCTGCAGCCCGAACATCTGGCAATCTTCGACTGTGCCTTCAAGCCCAAAAACGGCAAGCG
>DLFY01000240.1:0-7918 GCA_002482415.1 Phycisphaerales bacterium UBA7708 | reverse complement strand
AAAAATGATGGCCGCCGTCCAGCCGTTCCTGTCGGGTGCGATCAGCAAGACCATCAATATGCCCAAGGAAAGCACCGCCGAAGAAATTATGTCGGCCTATATGGAAGGCTGGAAACGCGGACTCAAGGCCGTCGCCATTTATCGCGACGGTTCCAAACGGCTCCAGCCGGTCAACACCGACAGCAAGGCCCACAAAGCCGACAAGAAGACCGCCAAAACCGAGGAAGCGGCCCCGCAAAGACCCTTCCGCAGACGTCTGGCCGAGACGCGTCACAGCATCACCCACAAATTCTCGGTCGCCGGCCACGAAGGCTACCTGACCGTCGGCCTGTATGAAGACGGACAGCCCGGGGAATTGTTTATCACCATGGCCAAGGAAGGCAGCACCGTCGGCGGCCTGATGGATGTCGTCGGCACCTGCGTATCCATGGCACTGCAGTACGGCGTTCCGCTGATTACACTGGTGGAAAAATTCCGCCATGCCCGCTTTGAGCCGGCCGGGATGACCTCCAACAAGAATATCCCGTTCGCCAAGAGCCTGATTGACTATATTTTCTGCTGGATGGGCTGCCAGTTCATCCCCGGATATGCCGAGAAAAATACCCCCAATCGCGGCGGTTCAGCCGCCACGGAAACCCCGGCGGCCGCAACAGCCAAGCAGATCGTCGAAAAAACCCAGGACCTGGCCAAGAAAATCGATCAGGCCCGGGCCATCCAGAAAAAAACCGCGGCGCCGGGTGAAAAAAGCGGTAATGGCGAAACCGTACCGACCCCCAAAGCCGGTTCTCCCCTGTCCAACCGCTTCGGCGGCGAAGGACTGGCCGACAAAGTCGCCGAACTGGTGAATTCGGTTCTCACCGAACCCGGCACCGGCGATGCCCAGGTCATGCAGCAGTTTAATGCCCAGTTTGACCACTTCCAGGACGATGCCCCTGCCTGCGATGTCTGCGGTTCCATCACCGTCCGCAACGGAACCTGCTACAAGTGCTTCAACTGCGGCAACTCCATGGGCTGCTCCTAAAACCAAAGAGCCGCTGTAAATCCTGACATAAACCAGCAAACCACCGTCAGCTCACCGACGGTGGTTTTTTTATACTCGGCGACAGATTCCTTTTTTTTCGTTTTCTATCGCAAGGGGGTATGTTATAGTAATCGCATGGATTTGAGACGTGGAGGCACAAATAAGGAGATATCCATCGGATACAATTTTGCTGCAATGCTCCACGGGGTAGCGTTATTTTCCATGGCCGTTTTGATGATGGCCGAATTCTCCAATCCGTAACGAAACAGGAAATTTCAGGCAGGATCCGTCACTATGAGCGAACAGGAAGAAATCCTGGAATCATTAAAACAAGCGATCGAAGTCACCCCCGCCAATCCCATTCTGCGCAATCAGTACGGCAAGATGCTGCTGTCCCGCGGACGCTCCGAAGAGGCCCTCGACGTGTACAAAAAAGGATTGGAACTGACACCCGATAACGAGCTGCTGCAGATCGGGCTGGCTGAATCCTACCAGCGGACGGGAAAGACATCGGTATCGCTGGTGATTCTGGAAGATTTGATGAAAAGGCCCAACTGTGCCGCAGAGGCCTATCTGCTGTATGCCAAGGCCCTGCTGTCAACCGGTCAGTTGGACAGCGCCGAAAAAGCCTACCGACAGGCGATAGCCCTCAAGCCCGCCCTGAAAAATCAGACCCTCGAAGAAGCCCTGAATCTTCCTCCCAAATCCTCGGAATTATGGAATGATCCGGACGTGGACAACGAAGGACGGATCCGGATGCCGGCGGATGCAGAAGAAGACTTCATGTTTACCGCAATGGAAAAACCGGATACAACCTTTGCCGATGTCGGCGGCATGGACAAGGTCAAAGACCAGATACGCCTGAAAATCATCGAGCCGCTGAAAAACCCCTCGCTGTACTCCGCCTATGGCAAAAAAGTCGGCGGCGGAATCCTGCTGTATGGACCTCCCGGATGCGGCAAAACCCATATCGCCAGGGCCACAGCAGGTCAGGCGGATGCGGTATTCATCCCGGTCGGCCTGCACGACATCCTCGATATGTATATTGGAAGCAGCGAACAGAAATTGCACGCCCTGTTTGAATTCGCCCGGGAAAAACAGCCCAGCGTACTGTTCTTTGATGAGGTCGATGCCCTCGGAGCGAGCCGGACGGATATGCGGCGCAGTGCCGGCAGACATCTGATTAACCAGTTTCTGTCCGAACTGGACGGCATCGACAGTAAAAATGATGGACTGCTGATTCTGGCCGCCACCAATGCCCCGTGGCATATCGATCCGGCGTTTCGCAGGCCCGGCCGCTTTGACCGGATGATTTTCGTCCCCCCGCCGGATAACGAGGCGCGCATTGCCATTCTTCGTATCCTGTTGCGGGACAAACCGCAGACCGAAATCAATTACAGCGATATCGCCAGGAAAACGGACTCGTTTTCAGGGGCCGACCTCAAGGCGCTGGTGGATCAGGCCATCGAAGCCAAGCTCAATCAGGCCCTGAAAACCGGAATCCCCGAACCGCTGTCCACCAAAGACCTCCTTGCCGAAGTTAAGAGCATTAAACCCACCTGCAAGCAATGGTTTGCCACCGCCAAAAACTACGCCCTCTATTCGAATCAGAGCGGGGTATATGATGATATCGTAGATTACCTGGATTTGAGATAAACCACCCATGAACAACGCCATTATTTTAATGCAGCAGGGTCGTTTTGACCTCGCCGAAAAAGAACTGAAACGTCTGTTAATCCAGGAGCCGGAGGACTATCACCTGCACGCCGTCCTGGCCGAATGCCTCGACAGACTGGACCGCCATAAAGAAGCCGAAAGCGAAATCAGAACCGCCCTGAGCATCGAAAGCGGTGACCCATATGTCCACTACGTGCTGTGCCAGATCCTGCTGAGCCTCAAAAAAATCAAAGAGGCCAAAATCGCAGCCCGGGAAGCCGTCACCCTGGACCCCGACGACGCGGATTACTACTGGCTCAATGCCGCCGTCGCTCATGCCGAAGAAAACTGGAAGGAAACGCTGGACTGGAGCGAAAAGGGCATGACCATCGATCCGACCAACCAGACCTGCCTGAATTTCCGCGCCATGGCCCTGGTCAAGCTCGGACGCGCCGACCAGGCTCATGATACCATCCAGCAGGCCCTGCAGGAAAAACCGGAAAATGCCGTCAGCCATGCCAATCTCGGCTGGACGCTGCTGCACGCCGGGAAAAGCGATAAGGCCCTCGAGCATTTCAGCGAAGCATTACGCCTTGAGCCGGATATGGATTGGGCGAGGGCGGGATTAGTGGAATCCCTGAAAGCCCGGTATTGGATTTACCGGATAATTCTCGGCTATTTTCTGTGGATGTCCCGATTGACTTCCAAAACACGGATGGCTTTAATCTTCGGCGTCTTTATTGTATTCCGCGTCTTGTCTTCCGTGGAAAGACAGAATCCAGACCTGGCCCCGTATGTGAAACCGCTGCTCTATTTATACTTGATTTTTGTCATCCTGTCCTGGGTAACATCCTCTGTGTTTAATTTTATGATTCAACTGCATCCCCTTGGCAGGCATTCACTTAAACCACACGAAACCATCGGCAGCCGTCTGGTGGTTCTCTTATTGACCACCGCATTGATTAGCCTGATCGCATCCTTTTTGTTTGCCAACGTACCGGTTTTTCCCAGGATAATCATGTATTCCCTGCTGATGATTATTCCCGTAACAAAGCTGTTTTCCAATGAAGACTTTAAAGATAGACATATCCTGATAGGGATTTCCGGCCTTATTGCTCTTCTTGGACTTGCAGGGATTATTCTTACGGGGCTTGGATATCAAGCGCAATCTAATCTATTTTCAGGTATTTTCGGTCTGTCTTGTATTATTATGATGTGGGTTAATATAGTCAAAAAAGACTAATCCATGCCCTGTGCAACAGATAACATTTATGGTCTATTATGTCTTTTTTATAAATGGGGTCATTTTTTAATTTTTATCGGGTAAACGGTTGACAGAGCGGGTTTGTCCGTTATAATAAGCCGCTTTCTAAAAGAATCTTTGGGAGTACTATCTCTATGAAATGTTATATGCCGACAAAAGAGACGGTGGAACGCAAGTGGCATCTGGTTGATGCCAGTGACAAGGTATTGGGCCGGATGGCTGCCCGGATCGCGATGATCCTGATGGGCAAGACCAAACCCATCTACACCCCGTCCGTCGATACCGGCGATTTCGTGATCGTCATCAACGCTGAAAAGGTCCGCGTCACCGGCAACAAGGCCCAGACCAAGGTCTATCAGACCTATTCACGTTACCCCAACGGCCAGAAAACCATCAAATTTCAGGACTGGCTCGAAGAGCACCCGGAAC
This sequence comes from Phycisphaerales bacterium UBA7708, assembly GCA_002482415.1. Taxonomy (GTDB): domain Bacteria; phylum Planctomycetota; class Phycisphaerae; order Sedimentisphaerales; family Anaerohalosphaeraceae; genus Anaeroglomus. The sequence continues at coordinate 3,548 of DLFY01000240.1, read as the reverse complement.
GGATCATCCAACTGGCCGTCAAACGCATGATGCCCAGAAACAATGGTCTGACCCACCAGATGCTCAAGAAACTTAAAGTCTATAAAGGCAGCGAGCATCCGCATGCTGCTCAGCAACCGCAGAAATTGGAAATGTAATCTTTTATTGAAGGTATAAAGAGGTTATGACGGAAAATCAAAACATCAGCCCGTTGATTGACCCGAATATTCTGGTCGGCAAAACCGCATCTTCTCCGGCAGTCCCCGCCGCTCCCAAGAGCGGATTCTGGTGGGGTGTTGGCCGGCGTAAAACCAGCGTTGCCCGCGTCCGCATCAAACCCGGCAAAGGCGAGCTGAATATCAACAGCCGCAAGGTTGAAGAATACTTCAAGCTGGAAAAAGACCGCAATTCGGTCAAGGCTCCGCTGAAATCCATCAACGGCCTGACGGATTTTGACATCTACGTCAATGTGGATGGCGGCGGCATCACCGGCCAGGCCGGCGCGGTCATGCAGGGCATTGCCAGAGCATTGAAGAACTACAATCCGGCATTCCTCAAGGAACTCCGCGACGGCGGCTTCCTGACCCGTGACAGCCGTGCAGTTGAAAGAAAGAAATACGGCAGAGCCGGTGCTCGCAGACGCTTCCAGTTCTCGAAACGTTAAACGCGTTTTTATCCTGTGTTCCCTACAAGGCCGTCCGTTTCGGGCGGCCTTTTTTATTGGCCCGGCAGGTGTGGACCGGGACCAGTTTTTGAAAAATGGTTTGCTTTTTTGGCCTTCCGGATTTTTAATTTCATCCGGCATACTCTATCGAAAGGACGTTTATGATTCGCGTGGCAATTATTGGAGCCGGTGGTTATACCGGCGTGGAATCCATAGAAATACTCCTGCGGCACCCGGAAGCAAAACTGACCTATCTGACCGCTCAGCAGGAGTTCGGGCGGGCGGCAGATATTTATCCTCAGTTGGCCGGACGGTGCGAGCTGGCGATTGAGCCGCTGGATTTGGATAAACTGGGCAAGCTGGCCGATGTTGCCCTGTGCTGCCTGCCGCACAAGGTCTCGATGAGCATGGTTCCCAAGATGCTCGCCGCCGGCGTCAAAGTGGTGGATTTCAGCGCCGACTATCGCATCCGGGACCTGGCCACGTATGAAAAATATTATGAGCCGCATACGGACAAAGAAAATCTCGCTCATGCGGTCTATGGCCTGCCGGAACTGTTCCGTGACCAGATCAAGGGCGCCCGGCTGGTCGCCAACCCCGGATGCTACCCAACCGGGGCGAGCCTGGCACTGGCCCCCCTGCTGAAAAATAATCTGATTAAGCCGACCGGCATTGTCCTTAGTTCTGTTTCCGGCGTCTCCGGCGGCGGCAAAAAACCCACCCCGGGCTTTCATTTCCCCTATATGAACGAGAACATGTACGCCTACAGCGTCGGCGTCCATCGGCACATGCCGGAAATGGAACAGGTCGCCTCGGATGTGGCGGGCAAACCCGTCGAACTGCTGTTCCAGCCGCACGTCGGCCCATTTGACCGCGGCATCTTTACCAGCGCCTATTGCGACCCGATTGCGCCCATTTCGCCGGACACACTCAAGAAAACCTATCAGGATTTCTACAAGGGCGAACAGTTTGTGCAGATTCTGTCGGCCCCGCCGGCGGTCAAAAACGTCGCCAGGACCAATTACGTCCACATCTTCCCCACCTTCGCCAAGGGCAAGGTCGTGGTCTTTTCGGTCATCGACAACCTCATCAAAGGCGCCTCCGGCCAGGCCATCCAGAATATGAATATCATCTTTGGACTCGATGAAACGCTGGGACTAAAATAAGATGAGCAACGGCATACTCACAATTGCAAGCTGTCAATTCCCCGTCGCCGGGGATGTTCGGGCCAATGCCGAATGGATCCGCCGGCAGATGACCGAGGCGGCGGAAAACAACGCCGATATCGTGCATTTTTCCGAATGTGCCCTGAGCGGCTATGCGGGAACGGATTTTTTCACCTTTGACGACTACGACTGGGGCCTGCTGAAAGATAAAACACTCGACATCATGGCCCTGGCGGCCAAGCTGGGCATCTGGGTGGTTCTGGGAAGCTCGCACCCGCTGACCCTGCCGAATAAGCCGCATAATTGCCTGTACCTGATTACACCGGAAGGCCGGCTCGCCGACCGCTATGACAAACGCTTCGGCACCGAGGGCGATTTACAGTATTACACACCCGGCGACCGGTCGGTGCTGTTTACGCTTAACGGTGTGCGGTGTGCCCTGCTGATTTGCTTTGACCTGCGGTTTCCGGAGGTGTACCGAGACCTCTACAAACAGGGCGTACAGTGCATCTTTCAATCATTTTACAACGCCCGCCAGACCGGCCAGAGCGTCCACAGCCAGATTATGCGGCAGACCATGCAGACCCACGCGGCCTGCAACCATTTCTGGATCAGCATGACCAATTCCTCGGCGTGGTTCAGCCCGTATCCATCCTGTTTCATCCAGCCCGACGGCCGGATCATCGACCAGATGGAAGACCACAAGGAAGGCTTTATCCTCAATCAGGTAGATACGAGCGAAACATTCTATGACCCGTCCGCCCCGTTCCGCGAGCAGGCCATCCGCGGCAGGCTCACCAACGGCCCCGGCCCACTGGACGACCCCCGCTCAACCCATCATCAGGAGATTTAAGGAGCTTTAACCTTGCCGCCCTACGGAACACTTATTTTTACCACCGAACCTGAGAGCTGCCAGTCTGTGTTGGCGCTGTTGGAAAAAGAAGGTTTTCATCCGCAGGCAACACTCGATTTGGAAACAGGCGATCCTTTTGACCCCATGTTTTACACCCGGAATCACAAAAGCCGTCCCGTGGCTTTTATTACCGTGCCGCAGGATGAAGCAGCAGGTGCACAGCGTGTCATTGAAACATGGAAAATCCGGCAAACGGCGGTATCCCGCCAGGCGTCATCCAACGCATTCAAAATGATGCTGATTTCAGTCGTCGCATCCCTGATTATCGGCAGCGCCGTATTTGCATTTTCCCGGGACTCAATGGCCGCGTTTGAGGCCGGTGTCGTAGGATTTGTCTTGAGCTTTGTCATTGCCCTGGTTCAGTTCGAATCCCCCCGAAATAAAACACAAGAAGATAGTTCTGCAAAAGAGGAAATATAACATTTTGACATAGGAAGGAGAGCAGCAATGTCACACATGATTGATCCCGTCGAAGTCACCTGGAAAAGAGCCATCGCGATATGGTGGAACTTTACATGGCGGCAGATCGCTGTATTTGTCACGATCGCAGCCTTGAATACCCCACTTGACGTATGGATATCAAGCATGGATGATGGCACATTCAAAAACATCATGACACTGGGTGTGGCAGCAGAGTCGTTTCTTTTATTTTTTCTGTTAAGTTTCGTGATTATTCACGGCATTCTTAAAGCCAACTATCGTGACTTTCGAATTCTGTTGGTCAGGAAAGAGTTAACGCCCGAAGAAATCGCTGACGCTCAAACGGAAGAAACCGCACGAAAGCAAATGGAGCATCATCATAATATGTAAGCGTTCACTCACTTTT
>DLFY01000100.1 GCA_002482415.1 Phycisphaerales bacterium UBA7708 | reverse complement strand
TTGAAGGTAACGCCGGATGGTGTTCTCTGTCTGAACTCTAAACATTTTTGGGGGATTTACTATGAACAAGAATCTGATTGCATGTTTGCTTCTGGCGGCCGTTGTGTCTGTCCCGTGTCTGGCTGCCGAGACATTAACCATCTCCAGCGTCAATTACGCCGATTATGCAAAAATCATTGGCATCAAAAGTGACCTGTATACCGGACAGGCCTATGTCGGCGCCTTGAAGCTGACCACCGAGCAGGGCAATCTGTTCGGTTTCTGCATCGATTTATACGACCATTCCAATCCGGGTGTATTTGAGGTCTCCACCCTCGAAAACGCCCCGCGAAGCACCAATAATCCGAACGGCCCGATGACCGCGGCCAAGGCCGATAATATCCGCCGTCTCTTTGATGTGGCGTATTACGACATTGTGCTGCCGGAACTGGAAAAGACACCGTCGGCCGCCAATAAAGATATTACCGCCGCATTTCAATTGTCGGTATGGAATCTCATTTTTGACAACGATCTTTCCATCAGCAATAAAGCCGGAAGTTTTTATACGACCTCCAGCGGGGCGTTTATCACCTATGCCAATACCTGGATGGGGCAGTTGGCCAATGCCGAACTGGCCTCGGTGGGGGCGCTGCTTAATGACCGCTATCAGGATTATGCCATCGCCGTCCCGGTCCCGGCCCCGGGTGCACTCCTGCTTTCCTCGATGGGCATGGTGCTGGTCGGATACCTCCGGCGCGGACGCACGATGTAAATCAAAATATGCTTCAGCAAAAACCGCAGTATGGTACTGCGGTTTTTTTGTANNCAATCGATACGGACGGAGTTGTTTTAACTGAATTATCAGGCGGCAGCGATGCGTTGACCTTGCTTTTAAAATCATCATTTTGTAGTATGATACTTACGTATGAAGTCATTTTGTGAGTCACCCAGGATGGGGGTTTCAGTTTTTCTGGATAACACAAAAATGCTTTTTTGCAGGGTCAGATGATAGTGTCATCTGACATCGCGAATCATGGAGTTGGATNNGATTTACAATTTGCCCGTATGGGCAGGGATCAATGAATGTTTTGAATCCGAGAGGATTAACTATGAAAACAATATATGCGATTTTAGTTTTAGCTGCTTTGCAGGCCGTGGTGTTAGCCGGGCCGACGGTGGATTTGTCCACAGCCGGCGCTTCGGGGACCATTAATGGTGCCATTTTTCAGCAAATCAATGCGCAGTCCATGGGAACAGGCGTCATCGACGCTTTCCTGCGCATTCAAAACAACGGCATCGAAGAAGGATATAATACCGACTATCGTCCTACGTCCTATGATGAAAATGCATCGATTCAGTTCACACGCTCGCTGCTGCTGACATCGATTCCGACCGTTAATCTCAATGGAACGCTGTACCGGGAATTCCTGCTGGATATCAACGAAGCCAAAAACACCAAGAGCACCCTGTCTCTCGACGCGATTCAGATTTTCCAGGCGAATGCCGGAAATCTCCATGGGACGCTTGCACAACTCCAGACAAGCTGGACCCAAATTTACGATCTGGATGCAGGCGGTGACAACTGGATCAAACTGGATTACAGTCTCAACCCCGGCAGCGGCGGCGGTGATATGCTCGCCTATATTCCGGATGCGCTGTTCAAGGCCGAATATGGGCCGTATGTATATCTGTATTCGCTGTTCGGAAAAAATATTGCTGCGGATTCGGGTTTTGAGGAATGGTCGGTTCGCGTCGTGAAAGACGATACAATCGTGACCCCGCCGCCGGCTGTCCCGGCCCCGGGCGCAATGATTCTGGCAGCGATGGGCATGACGCTGGTTGGATATCTCCGGCGCGGACGGACGCTGTAATCAGTCCTACAGGCTGTACAGCCGCTACAGAAGGCTTTTTTAAAATTGAGAAAACAGGAATTCCTGATGCAGCCGACTTGATTTTTGACCTGTTTTTTCGTACAATAAGACGTACATAATGAAGTTCAGCTTTGTGACTCACCCAGGATGGGGGTTGCGGTTTTCAGGACAGCACAAACACTTTTTATGACAAGACCAGATGAGCGTTTCATCTGTTATGGAATGATCCGGCGGTCGGATTGTTGTTTTGAAATTTACCCTGGTGAGGGTAATCGAATACTATTTTAATTGAGGGGAATGAAGATGAAAACGAAATTGATGATGGTGGCGGCTCTTTTGTCATTGACGGCTCTGCCGGCAATGGCGGCGGTGAATCTGAAAATGCTTAATGACAGCACACCGGCGTACACGATGCAGGTTCTGACTCAGATCGGCGATGTCAAGCCGGGTGTCTATGCTTCGATTTGCATCGAGAAGAATGAAACATTTAGCCAGAATACATCCTACTACGGCGTGATGAATACTGCCTATCAGGCGGTACAGGGCGGCAACGTGTGGGTTGGCGGATTCGGCAGCGGGTCTGTGACGGCTTCCGGCGGAACCGATACTCTGGATTACCGGACAGCATGGCTGTTCAGCCAGTTCGCCGAGAAAAATGCCAGCTATCAGAACCAGGCCGCTCTGCAGGCTGCGATTCATTACATTGAAGCCGAAGACAATACCAATCAGATATTCAGCACCAACTGGGCAAACTCTTCAACATTATGGAAGAAGTATGTTGCTGCTGCCGATGCTGCGGTTGTTGCCGGGTACAACACCTACGGCGGAGTTCGCGTTCTGAATCTGTGGGCCGATGCTGCTCATACCAAATTTGCCCAGGACCAGATCGTGTATGTCCCGGCCCCGGGAGCGGTGGTTCTGGCCTCGATGGGTATGGCATTTGTTGGCTACCTGAGACGTCGCCAATCCATCTAAGACATCAAAAAAATCGTAAAATCGGTTTATCGCAAGCCGCGGAATCACAAATTCCGCGGCTTTTTTGTTAATTTTTGTTTAATATTTACCAATTCTGAATTCGCAAGTCGTTATCTAAAATGGACTTGTATTTTTACCGTCCAATAATAAGTACTTCTACGGATTGCAATTCCGGCTGGAATCTCCATAATGGATTATATGGGTCATAACGTGTGTAGCGATATAGACTCGTGTGAGGGGAGAAATCCTGCCTGAGTAGGAGGGTTTCTCCAAAGTAGAGAATACTATTTTTTGGAAAGGAGATTCGAAATGGAGAAAAAACTGTTTATTGTCTTAGGCCTCGCGGCCATCCTCGCCTGCCCGGTTATGGCGGCGGTAACAGCGCTTATTACAAGCACACCAGGTTATCAGTCAAATGGCCCATTCCTAGCAACCTTGTCAACGGGTGAAATTTTCCGTACATTTTGTGTAGAGTGGAATTCGCCAACATTGGTTCTTGGTGGCACATATGACATCACAATTGATGACAACGTTAAGTTTATGGGTTCAAATGCACCCCTCGACAATGAAACCAAAATGATTTATGCCGCATATTTGAATGCTGGATCCCCTGATTATAATTTGGCAACAGATTATGGTGCGGCGATTTGGTATTNNGGGAAAACTTGGGCTGATATAACAGGTTCATATTCTTTTCTTGTCGGTGCTAATACCTCTGGTGCCAGTAATGTCAAAGTAATGAATCTATGGGACCCCACTAATAAATACGGCCATGGAACTGATGTTCAATCTCAGTTAATTATGGTTCCTGCCCCTGGAGCGATTCTGTTGGCTTCGATGGGTATGGGGCTGGTGGGCTGGCTGAGACGGCGCCAGGCTCTGTAAGCAATCACTTTGTAAACAATTAACACGCGTTCAAAGCCGCGGAATGGATGTCCGCGGCTTTTTTATTTTCATCAAAACTTCACCGGCACCCCGGTTCAGAACGCACGGATATGGATAACCTGTCAGAATTTGCGTCGTTAAAGTATGCCGCAAATGGCTTTGGCACAAAACAGAACAAAAACCATCCAAATAAAGCAGATAAAACCACAGCAGACATTCCTTAACCGCGCTGCCCTGAAATCAGAGAAAAATCTTTTCTGAAGCTGAACTTACGGGTATAATATGTGCAAATGTCCTTGCAAGGCTTGCAAGTCATTTTGCCTGACTCAGGACTCTTCAGCACAGAAACGAAGAAAACCATGAAAAAAAACGCTTTCACGTTGATTGAACTGCTCGTCGTTATCGCCATTATCGCTCTTCTTTTGTCTATTATTGTGCCAAGCCTCAAAAAAGCCAGAGACAAAGCCAAAGACATCATCTGCCGCACCCACGTCAAAGGCACCGGCGTGGCAATTCAGCTCTATTTGAGCGAAAATGATTCCCGGGCGTATAATAACAGAAATTCCAACGGCCATCTCTGGTACGATAATAATGGTAATTACATCACCCCCGCCTCCGCAAGCTGGTGGGAGGATGCCTATTGGGGACTGGGCTACCGGGCATACACCTCTGACGAGAAGGTGTTCAGCTGCCCTTCGTTTGTCCTCAAGGATATGGCCGACCTGCTGTACACGAACCGACCCAACTATACCACGACCAAGACGGATTTATACCATGCCTCCGGCTACGGCCTGAACAGCTATTTTTTCCGTGATCCGGATGCCGCAACCACCGACATAAACCGAAACCACCGGAAAATCAGTGCCTTGAAATCGCCGAGCCGGTTTATTGTGATGCACGATCACGTAGAACCGAAAGTGGAAGGAGATTCCAGCGGCGGCGACCAGGGAGATATGCTCAGTATTCCGACGGGAGGTTCCTATAACCTGATACACTATCGCACGGGAGACCGGCAGGCTTTTTATAAAGGCATCTTTCGGCATTACAAAAGAAATACCAGCCTCGACGAGCCCTCGCAGCTTGTCGCACGAATCCCCCAGGTCAACAGCACTCCCAACGGCAATGTGAATGTCCTGTTTGCCGACGGCGCCGTGGATAAAATCATGGAAACAACCGGCCAGAATATCCCTTACAGCATGTACAGAGGCGTCAGCCGATAATGACCATCTAAGGGGGAGGGGGTAGTCCCTATCTATTCCGGGAATAAAATGACCAGGAATTGACAGGCGGCAACAGGAGATTATAATAGCGCTGTTTGCGGATGTGTTTATCACAATATGGCTCGTGCCGTGGAATGATAGACAGTCTTCAACGAAATGATGCGATTTGAAAGATATACGCCCATGAAAAACAACCTTCTGCTTATCGCTTTAGCGACAATCTCCTGTTTGCTTACCAATGCCTCCTGTCAGGCGGCGAGCATACAGCCCGGGACGCCTGAAGTATGCAAAGATACCCCAAAGATAGTCAATATCATCAATTTTATTCGCCTGTGCGAACCGCGGGACCAGAAGATTACCCAGGAGGTGCTGTATAATACGGTCGTCAAACAGGTCGAAATCATGAAGCAGTACGGCCTGGGCGGCACCTTTCTGCTCCAGTATGATGCCTTGCTCGATGCCCGCTATCAGACCCTCTTGAAAAGCCTTCCTGCAGAGTCCTTCGACATCGGTGCCTGGTGGGAAATTCCCCAGCCTCTGGTGGAAAATGCCGGGATGAAATGGCGCGGCCGTTATCCCTGGGACTGGCACGCCGATGTCGGTTTTTCGACCGGCTACACCCCTCGGGAGCGGGAAAAGCTGGTCGATGTGTATATGAAGCATTTCAAACAAAT
>DLFY01000220.1 GCA_002482415.1 Phycisphaerales bacterium UBA7708 | reverse complement strand
TCGGCGGCCCTGAATGGTCTGGGCTGGATGGCTTATAATACAGAACAAAAAGAAGAGGCTGTAAAGTACTGGGAAAAGGCCATTAAAGCTCAGCCCGGTGCGACCGCAGCCCTCAATGGCTTGTGCACCGTGGCCATGGAAAATGAAGATTATCAGAAGGCCATCCGATATTATAAAATGTGGCTCAAGGTCGAACCGGACAGTCAGGATGCCAAAGCCGGCCTGGAAAAGGCGACTCAACTTTTATCGGAAAAGAAGNNAATGACAGTGAAACCAGGCTCATCGTCTGAACATCTGTGGTGGGTGGTATCCCTGCTGGCGGCAGCGGTGATACTGCCCACCGTCTGTCTGTTGTGGTTCATGACCGCTGCTGTCCGCAATGAACGGCTGGCCATGCGCCAGAAACTGTCGGAGATTTATCAGAAACGGCTGGAAACCGCCGCACAAGACCATCTTGGTTTTGACAACATCAAACCGCAGCTGACGATGCCTGGCAGTGATGGACTGGTGGTTTACGAAAGCAATGGAATAGTGATTTTTCCCGGGGTTGATCCCGGCATCCCGCTGGCAGATCAACAGCATTTTGCTGAGGTTGCTCCGCTTGAACACGGCGGCAGTGAACTGGAAAAAGCACAGGCCCAATACCAGAATATTGCCGAGTCTGCCGATGATCCTGCCGTCAAAGTACTTGCGATGGNNGGTTTCTCATGCCCGCTGTTTGCATAAACTGGGTCGTACGGACGATGCCCTTGCAATGTTGGACAAAGTTCTGACCGAATCGGATGAGGATAATCTGGCTCTTCGTGCCCAGAAATGCCGTGCTTATCTGTTCCTGCTGGAATGCCTGAAGGACCGTGACCGTCAGGTTTTTTGTTCGAGATTGTCTCAGGCATTTGAATATGCAATGCAGGGTACCCGAACCAGCGATGATTTTGCAGTGCTGGGTAAAGCCGTTCAGGCCGGGAAAGTCGCCCCGGCGGATATCCAGCTTTATGCGTTGAATCGATTGATGGACTATGGCGCATCGATTACCGGCAATCCTGAACTGGAAAACCAAAAAAAGCATGCTGCATGGCTTCAGGCTCGGCTGAATATCTCACTGACTGTCGCGCAGTATTATCCTGCACCTTCGTTTGTGACCGAACCCGGAATTATCCAAAGTGCAGTCCTTTGCCTTGATGCCGACCAGCCGGTCTGTGGCGTCTATTCAGGACAAACCGGGCATGAAGGCAAGTTTTTGACGCTGATGGTGTTTAATCCACAGAGCGTGTCGAAATGGTTTGCACCGTATCTGTCTGAAGTGAAGACCTTTCCCGCCGAGTGCAGTATTTATGATGCCAAAGGAACATTGGTAACGGGAGCTTCCATGCCGTCCGGCCGAAAGCCCTTCCTGATATTGCCCCTTGGCAGCGAGTACTTCCCGGATTGGACGGTCGCATTATATATTGATGGTTCAGCATTCGAAAACGCAGCCAGCAAACAGGTTGCCGTTTATATCTGGGTGGGTCTGCTGGTGGTAATGCTGTTTCTGGTCTGCGGGGCGCTGACCGCCCAGATGATTGGCCGGCAGATTCGTCTCAACCGTCTTAAAAACAATTTTATCGCCACCGTCACCCACGAACTCAAGACCCCGCTGTCGTCCATGCGGCTGCTGGTCGATACGCTGCTGGATGGAAGCTATGCCAACCAGCAGCAATGCAAAGAATATCTGGAGTTGATTGGGCGGGAAAATGAGCGGCTCAGCCGCATGATTGACAGTTTTCTGACCTTCTCGCGGATGGAACGCAATAAGCAGGTCTTCGAATTCAAGTCGGTCCATCCCGATGATATCGTCAAAGCCGCCGCTGAAACGGTCCATCCTAAAATGGCCCAGCCCGGCTGCGATCTGTCCGTCTCCATTGCCGAGAACCTGCCGCACGTCTGGGCCGATAAGGATGCCATGGTTACGGTCCTGGTCAATCTGCTGGATAATGCATGGAAGTATTCACTGGACCATAAAACCATTCGCCTCAGTGCCTATGCTGAAAATGGCCGAATCTGCTTTGCCGTGGCTGATAATGGACTGGGTATTCCCCGGCGATTGCACAAAAAGATTTTTGGCCGCTTTTATCAGGTGGACAACCGTCTGTCCCGCCGGGTAGAAGGTTGCGGCCTGGGCCTGAGTATTGTAAAATATATCGTCAATGCCCATAAAGGCGTAATCGAGGTCAAAAGCAAGATCGCCGAAGGCAGCACTTTTACAGTGAAACTGAACGCCTGTTCACAGGATAACACTAATCACAATCGATAGGGAGGTATCAGAATGATTCAGTCAAACAAATTAAAATCGTTAATGCTGGTTGGCGGTATGGTATTCTCAGGCAGTCTGTTTGCTGCGGTGCAACTTGAGTTTTCTTTGACCGATTCCTATGGCCGCCAGGTCACATCACAGGATTACACCGGCGTTCCGCTGTTCCTTGAATTTGGTGCGTGCTGGTGAGGGGGCTGCCAACAGGAAGCGCTCCGTGTCGGAGCGTTAGCAGAAGAATTAGCCTCCTCGGGCATTCAGGTCGTCCGCGTCATCTCCGGCGACCATGAGTTGACGGCGCTGGATTTCCAGAAACACTATCGTCTGAATGTGGTGCATCTGATGGATACGGACCGGGTGTTTGAGAAGCAGTACAATCGACGGGGCTGGCCGTTTCTGATGATCGTGAATGAACAAGGCGAGGTCGTATATACCTGCAATAATCTGATCGATAGTGACCCGGCGTTTAAACAGCAACTGCAAAAGATTAAACAAAAGGAATCAAAGCCGCAGGTCCAAAAGGCGGATGGCATCGGTTATATGGCTAAAACCATAGAAAACAATGCGTTGAAAGCGGATTCCCAAAATGACCGTTTTACCTCTGTCGCCGCCGGCAGCAACGGTGAAATTTACGCGGTCTATACCTCCGTCCGCAACGGCAGCAGCGATGTCCTGATGCGAACTTATGATGGAAAAGACTTCAACGAAATCCCTGTCTCAGCAACTTCTTTTGATGAATATGATGCCGCAATCACTACCGACAATACAGGCCAGCCCTGGATATGCTGGACCAGCAACCAGACCGGACGATATAATATTTTTATGACCACGCTGTCCGACCTCAAGGCTGGAAAATCGCCGATTCAGGTCACCGATGCCAACGATGATGCCATGCACAGCCGACTGGTGAGCGATACCTCCAACGCCGTCTGGATTACTTACTATCGCTGGCGGAAGATGAGCGGCAACTCCCGGGATAAGGAAGTCTATGTCCGCCGATATGCCGACGGGAATCTCTCAACGGAAATCCAGATCAGCCCCACGGATGTGCCTTCCTATGAAGATCACACCGACCCGGCCATCGCCTGTCTTGACGACCGGATTGTGATTGCCTGGAGCTGGGATTACCACAAACCCCAGGGATATCCGCAGGATTGTGAATCACCGACCATCTTTGTCCGCTCCATCAGCGCCAACTTGACCGTCAGCAAGCCGTTCCCCCTCAGCGGCCAAAGCATCGACTCAATACCGGCCTTGTCCGCCCCCATCAATGGCCGCATCTGGTGTGCGTGGGATTTACTGGAAGGCAAGCGAAAAAGCCTGTGTGTTCGGTCCCTGTCAGCCAATCAGGCACAAGCAAAGCCGGTCATTGTGTCCAATCCCTTAAAGCATCTGTGCAGCCCTGCCTTTGCGTTTTATAAGAATCAGAAAGGGGCTTTGGTTTGGTCGGAAACGACCGACGGTCAGACTTGGCAGCTTGCCCGCTCGGACTATGACATGCAGGCCAATCAATGGAAACCCAAACAAATTATCGAAGAAAAACAAAATCCGCGATTTGGTTCAGCGGTCTATGACAAAAACGGAACACTTTGGGTGGCTTATTCCGTCCAGACACCCAAAGGACGTGAAGTCGTCATAAAACAATATTAGACAAGATGGAAACCGTACTAATCATTGAAGATGATGCCGCGATGCTGCGGGGGCTTAAGGACAATTTCACCCGGCAGGGATACAATGTGCTTTTGGCCGCCGACGGCGAAAAAGGGCTGGAAATCGCCCTTGACGCCCGGCCTGACCTGATTATTCTGGATATCATGCTGCCCAAAATCAACGGCTATGAAATCTGCCGACTGATTCGCAAGGAAAAGCTCGATATGCCGATTATGATGCTCACGGCCAAGGGCGAAGAGTCCGATGTCGTGCTCGGACTGAATCTGGGCGCCGATGATTATGTTACCAAGCCCTTCAGCATCAAGGAACTGCTGGCCAGGGCAAACGCCTTCCTGCGTCGCAAACGCCGGCCTGAAACGACGGTTTACACCTTCGGCGACTGTGTGCTGGATACCACCTCCTGCAGCCTGACCCGTCTGGGCAAACCCATCAAGTTGACCCCCAAGGAATACCGCCTTCTGTGTCATTTCCTCGACAATCCAGGCAGGGTCCTGACACGGGATTCGCTGCTCAATCAGGTCTGGGGCTATAACTATTTTGTCACCCCGCGCAGCGTGGACCGCTGTGTCACCACGCTTCGTAATAAAATCGAAAAATCCCCCCAGAGTCCGCAGTATATTCACACCGTCCGCGAATTCGGCTACAAGTTCGAACATGAATCTGTTTCGCAGTAAAAACAAAGAAGCGGCTGAGATCTCTCTGCCGCTTCTTATCTATGAAAGGGAAGGAAATTGGCAAATTGCGGATGGATTTACGCGGGTGTACCGCTGTCCATCAATGTACCCATGCTTTCGAGAACACAGTCAATATCCAGCAGAATCTTGATGGCGCTGCCGGCCTTGCCGATGCCGAGAATAAAATCGGTATCCACACCGGTGCCGAATTGTGGAGCATCATCAATATTTTCCTGCTCAATATCCAAAACCTCCTGAACATGGTCCACAATCAGGCCGACATTCAGGGAACGACCTTCATGGTTGATATCCACCACAATGATGCAGGTCTGATCGGTAATTGCTTTGAAGTCCATGCTGAACCGACTTCGCAAATCGATTACCGGAATCACCTGTCCTCGCAAGTTGATGACACCTTTTACAAAATCCGGCATACGCGGTACCGCGGTAATCGACATATATCCAATGATTTCGCGGACCTTCAGGATTTCAATACCGTATTCCTCATTGGCAAGAGCAAAGGTCAGGTATTTGCCTTCCTGGGCTTGTGTCTTTGTTGCGATTGAAGTTGTCATAATATCTCCTGAAAATTATACTTGCCCGGAAGGGCAGTCCTTCCGGGCAGGCAAATGTGAAGATTATCCGTTAAAATCCTTGAATTCATGATCGCCCAGCGGCAGTTGGCTGGCCGCGGCGGTCTTGCTGCTCTTGAAACCGGCCTCTTTCTTTGATCCGCT
>DLFY01000118.1 GCA_002482415.1 Phycisphaerales bacterium UBA7708 | reverse complement strand
TCCGAATTCGACAGCCCCGACGAAATCGTTTCCGGCAAGGAAATCGAAGTGCTTCTGGAAGAAGTCGATGCCGAAAACGGACTGGTCCTGTCCAAACGCAAAGCCGACCGCATTCGCGGCTGGGAACACATCACCACCACCAAGCAGGAAGGCGATGTGGTCAAGGGTATCGTCAGCCGCCGCATCAAGGGCGGTCTTCTGGTCGATATCGGCGTGCCGGTGTTTTTGCCCGCCTCGCAGGTGGACATCCGCAAGCCCGGCGACATCAGCCGCTTCATCGGCACCGAAATCGAGTGCAAGATTCTCAAGATCGACACCGAAAATCACAACATCGTGGTTTCTCGCCGCAAACTCATCGAAGAAGACCGTCAGGCCAGCAAAGAAAAACTGCTGCGTGAAATCGAAGTCGGTCAGCTTCGCAAAGGTATCGTCAAGAACGTCGCCGATTTCGGCGTATTCGTGGACCTGGGCGGCCTGGACGGCCTGCTGCACATCTCCGACCTCAGTTGGGGCCGCGTGGCACATCCGTCCGAAGTGGTTCAACTGGACCAGGAAATCGAATGCATGGTCATTGGCGTGGATCGCACCACCGAGAAGATTTCGCTGGGTCTCAAGCAGAAACAGCCCAGCCCGTGGGCCAATGTCGAAACCCGCTTCCCGGTCGGCAGCCGCGTGAAGGGTACCGTGGTCAACATCATGAACTACGGCGCGTTCATTCGCCTGGACGAAGGCATCGAAGGCCTTGTCCATATCAGCGAAATGAGCTGGACCAAGCGCGTTGCCCATCCGTCGGACATTCTGCAGGTCGGCCAGGAAATTGACGTGGTCGTGCTGGATGTCAACAAGGAAAAACAGGAAATCTCACTGGGTATCAAGCAGCTTGAAGCCAATCCGTGGACGATTGCCGGTCAGAAGTATCCGGTCGGCACCATGGTGACCGCCAAAGTGACCAGCCTGACCAACTATGGCGCTTTCGTGGAAATCGAACCCGGCATCGACGGCCTGATTCACATCTCCGATCTGAGCTGGACCAAGAAGTACAATCACCCCGGCGAATGCCTGCAAAAGGGTCAGGAAATCCGCTGCGTCGTGCTGGAAGTTGATGAAGACAAGCACCGCATCTCCCTGGGTATCAAGCAGTTGACCGAAGACCCGTGGTTCCGCGCGATTCCGGAAAAGTACATCCCCGGCCAGATTGTTCGCGGCAAGATTACCAAGCTGACCAACTTCGGCGTATTTGTCGAACTGGAAAACGAACTGGAAGGCCTGCTGCATATTTCCGAGCTGTCCGACCAGAAAGTCGAATCGCCGCAGGATATCGTCAAGATCGGCGACGACGTCGAGGTCAAGATTCTGCGGGTCGATACCGACAGCCGCAAAATCGGCCTGAGTCTGCGTCGCGTCCAGTGGGCAGCCGAAGATCAGAGCCATAGTTCTGCCCCCGAAACGTCCGAAAATCAGGGGCCGCAGCGTCGTGGTGGTTTGGACGGCCCGCTGATGCCCAGCTAAAACTCCTTGAATAGCATAGGCTTACGGCCTTAATCCGTATTTTTCCGGACAGCGGTTAAGCTGCCGGTTGATTTTGGCCGATAAAGACCACAGGGACAAAGGGAAAGTATGCCCTTAACCCTGTGGTCTTATTTTTTATATACCCAGAGGGTATGGTTTTGCTGCGATGGCCAAGGGCTTTTTTTACCGCGACAAAGCTTGAAATTGACGAGTGGGACCAGTATAACTAAACGAAAGTCGAGAAAGAACAGGGATGACCTTTTTCGGCAGTATTGCGAAGGTAGGTGATACATGGCTTTCGATGTAACGATTAAAGAGTATCTCAAAGAAATCGACGAAGCACCCCTGTTAAACTGGAATGAAGAGAAAACACTTGCGACAGCAGTTCTGGACCATAATGATCCGGAAGCCCGCGACCGCCTGGTTCGCAGCAACCTGCGGCTGGTCGTCAATATCGCCAAAAAGTTCTCCGGACGAGGACTGACCCTCGGCGATCTCATTGAAGAAGGCAACCTCGGCCTTCTGCGTGCCGTGGATACCTTTGATCCCGAGCATGGCGTGCGATTCAGCACCTACTCGGCATGGTGGATCAAGCAGGCCATCAAACGAGCCATTCTCAATAATTCCCAGCCGATTCATATCCCGACCTACATGGTCGAACTGATTAACCAGTGGCGCAACACGCACGCGGAACTGGAATCCAAGCTCGGACGCACTGTCAGCCTCGAAGAAATGGCATCCGCGATGAAAGTCCCGGTTCGCAAGGCACGGGCCATACGCGATATCGTGACCGTGGTTGACCAGGGCTTCCAGCATGACTCCTCAGAGGACAACGCCGGGCTGGATGACGCCATCGAAGACGATAAAATCCAGATGCCCGAAGACGACCTCGGTTCGGATGAAGAACTGGGCCGGGCGGTGGAATTGCTGGACCAGATCGACCCGCGCGAAGCCGAAGTCCTGCGTCTGCGGTTCGGGCTTAGCGGCGAAGAACCCCTGACACTCAAGCAAATCGGCGAGAAGCTCAACCTGACGCGAGAGCGCGTCCGCCAGATTCAGCGGAGCGCGCTGGCGCAGTTGAACGAATTGATGACCGCATAATTTGGAGTTTGTGCTGCTTACAGTTCCGGGTGCGTATCCACCTGCAGCGGACGCTGCTGTTTCCACAGGCCGCGGGTGAAGTCCGGGAATTTGACCGGTTTTCCGCCGGCGGCAACAGACTGTTCACTCAGGGGAATAATCACACTCCAGGCCACGGAATCATAGACATCGATATCCGGCGTCAATCCCTTGCGCAGGGCCTGAATCAGGCGCCAGTCTTCGATGAAATCCATACCGCCATGGCCGGCACCGGCGGATTTTTCACGCAGATGCTTCCAGACTGGATGTTCGTAGTCTTTTGAATACTCTTCAAGGTCCTGCCATGCATGCGGCTTGCTTTTGCCTTCGATGTAAACCAGTTCGGACGGATATTTCTGAACCAGTCCTTTGGTCCCCTGCACGAGGAAATCACGGCTGTAGGGTCTTGGCAGGTTGGTATCGTGAGAGCACAGAATCGTCTTGCCGAGTTTGGTCTTAATCAGGCACAGGTTGACATCGCCGAGGGCAAACTTCTGATTCACCCAGGGACTGTCAGGATAATGCACCCTGGCATATTCANNAGCGAGGCAGTGCTCATGGATACCAGCGTATCGAAGGCATCGCCCCGATGGATGTCCATGCACCAGGCCATCGGCCCGATGCCATGGGTGGGGTACAGATTGCCGTCACGCTTGATGGATTCATGGAGCCGCCACTGGCCCTGATAAGCCGTCGGAGACAGCTTCAATTCACGCAGGTCGTGCAGGTATCCGCAACGGCCATGCAGAATCGTGCCGAACAGACCCTGACGAATCATATTCATCGTCAGNNTGGAATCGTAGCAGCAGTTTTCCATCATCACGCAGTGCTTACGGGTCTTTTCACTGGTTTCAACCAGTCGCCAGCAATCCTCCACCGACAAGGCGATGTTGACTTCAGACGCGGCGTGCTTGCCGTTTTTCATAGCCGCCAGACAAATCGGAGTATGCCAGTGCCAGGGGGCGGCATTATAGACCAGATCCAGGTCTTCCGTTTCGCACATTTTCACAAAATCCAGATCGCCGGCCGTGTAGAGCTTGGGTTCGGGGAAACCCGCCTTGGTTACAATTCCGGCCGCCCGTTTGGCCATTTCCGGACGAATATCGCAAATGGCGACAATCTGGCACCCTGCCACTTTGGTCAGGTTGCTGACATGGCCGGTCCCCATATTGCCCGTACCGACAAAACCAACACGAATCAGGTCTTTGGGGGTACTGCCGTAAGCGGTCATCGGGGCCGCCGAGAGGCCTGTTTTCGACGATGACTGGCATCCGGTGAATAAAAACGTTCCAGCCGCGGCGCAAACGCCGGCGGCCTTCAAAAACTCTCTGCGCGTATTACACTGTTCCATGTGTCCTCGCTGTTCAAATTGATATTAGTTCCAGGTACTGGGTATTTTTCCGGGAATATATGATCGCTTGAACCATATCCAGTCTTCGGTAGAGCCTGTTCCGGGATCCACCGCCGACCAGCCTTTCTGCTGGGCTTTGGCCATCTCTTTAGTTTGCTTGTTCACCCATTTATGTCTGTCGGCATGACCATCGGCATATACAAAAGTACTGCTGTCATTATGCAGAATGGCAAATGGATCCACCCAATTGGGGGTTTTTAGATTCATATTCCAGGTGCGATGATTCCATCCATACCCATCGGTTTCTTCCAGAAAAATAATTTTGTCGCTGGGATTGACAAATTGGGAATTACGGATAATTTCCACCCTCATCTCGCCGGTTGAATCGCCGCTGTCGGTTGGCCGCTTGGACAACGTTTTGCCAATCGAATAGGTTCGATAGCCTCCTATCCATAAACCGGGCGGATTGCCCGTCGGGCTATTGTAAGGATACACTGCACGCTTGGTGTGCCGCATGTCAACGGGGCAATGATAGGCTTTGGGATCACTAACATACGGCCATAAGGCTCCGACCTGAAAACCCCGAATTTTATCATTCAGTGTATCATTAATATCCTGATTGTTCGGCCCCATCGGTCTGCCAACCCAATTTCGCACAGTCACATTAACAGTCACATTACCTTCTGTTCGTGTATAGGTCGAGCGTCCATCAAACTGATCTGAAGTATCACCGTCAACAATCAATCCTTCGTTATCTTCGGCATACAAAAGCCAGCATTTGCCCAATTGAGCCTCATTGGCCATGCAGACCGACCCGGCGGCAATTTCTTTGGCAACACGTAACGCCGGTACAATAATTGCCAACAACAGAGCGATGATTGCAATCACCACCAGCAGCTCGATCAACGTGAAAGCCCTTTGGTTTTTCATGTCTTTCTCCTTGACGCATTTATGCATCTATATTGTCTTCTTACACGCCATCCCTCTTACCTATTATTAAATCCATTTTAGGGGAAAAAATCACCCTCAAAAAAATTTAATTTCGTGAAAATTTACACTGCTGATGTGATTTGGGCGGAGTATGCCTGCCGCGTCCCCTTTATTTTTTGTTGTAAAGGATGACAATAACGGTATGTTTTGTCTTGCCAATAAACAACATAGCCCACATCAGCAAAGACAAAGAACCTGACACAGGATTCTGTCTTTGCTGAGGCGGGCCAAGAGAATATATGTACACTTCAGACTTTTTCGGACGAATTCTTATTTTCGCCCAGTACCCCAGATTCCGCGATAGAGTCTTTGATAATCGGAATTGGTACTCTGATTGGAGGCCTCACCTAAATTATATGCCTCTCCATAGTTTGTAAGCCTTTTGGCCCGTTCCACAAACGCCAGGGTTCTTGTATCCTCCCACCGCCAATACTCTGCATGGCCATCGGCAAAGGATAATACAGTGCCATCACTGTGCTGAGAACCCGGGACATCCCAGAATTTATAAGCCGTGGGGTCCGGATGGATGCTCCAGCCCTGGGCGGTTTCCCGGCCTTCATCGATGAATGCAATCTGGGCGGAACTATTCCTTAATTCGGTCAATTGTTTTACGGGGCGGCCATACTGTAAATTGCTGTACTTGATAAAATCATAGCCATTCAGCGAATCGACAATCGAATAGGAACGAATCCGTTTGACCTGTGTCGTGTCGGCAACGCCTGTATTTGCA
>DLFY01000052.1 GCA_002482415.1 Phycisphaerales bacterium UBA7708 | reverse complement strand
TAAGCAGCCCGAAGAATTTTTGCCTGCGGAATTGAAACGGATTGATTTTTCCTTATCCGCCGGTTATGTTATTCCCTGTGCAGCAACTGCCAAACAACTCTGTGAAACGGCGAATCGTCAAGGAATTCGTAATAGGAGAATGGATTATGCGTTCAACTCTCATATCGCTGGCAATCGTCTTTGTATCTGCGTGTTCAGCGGCCGGGCAAAATACCCCTCGAGGCTTCCTGCTGCCGGGTTCGTCGGACAGCGTCACCCTCTGGTCCGCTTCATCGGGCAGCAAGATTAAGCCGGACAGCCCAACACCGCAGGACAAACAGGATGCCATACGGATTCGCGCCGCCCGCAATGAAGCGGAAGCCGTGCAGTTGGTGATCCGTCCGGCGGCTGATTTGACCGGCCTGTCGGCAACGGTGGACCGGCTGCGAAACGAAGCAGGCGAAATCCTTGCCGCGGATGCGGTGGAGATTCTGCGTGTGGATTATGTAACGACAACACAGGCCACCGACGACAGCACCACCGTCGGCGAATGGCCGGACCCGCTGCCGCCGCTCAAAGGAACCATGGACCTGAAGGCGGGCCGCAACCAGCCGCTGTGGATTCGGGTGTCCGTGCCGCGGGAGACGCCGGCAGGACGATACAGCGGGCAGATTCTCCTGAAGGCCGGGGATTATGCCGCAGCGATTCCGCTGCACGTCGAGGTGTATGACTTTACCCTGCCGGACCGGGCAAGCTGCACGAGCGCTTTTGGATTTTCAGCATCGGATGTCTTTAACTATCATGGCCTCATAGACGAAAAGGACAAGCGGCTGGTTCTCGATAAGTATCTGGCCAGCTTCGCCGCACACCGCATTTCGCCTTATGATCCGACGCCGCTGGATTCCATCCGGGTTACCTGGCCGAAGGTGTCCCCGCCGCCATCCCGTTTTAAAAACTGGGACAATCTCCGGATTGTCACCAACGAGGCGTACCAGGGGGATGCGGCAATCGTCATTTTTGATGATGACAAAACCGCCAACAGCACCGTGACCTATAAACCATTGATTGCAATTCCCAAAGCGGGGCTTACGCTGTCTTTTGCATGGCGTAACGCCCTGCCGGATGACAGCGCCCTGGTCACGCTGAATCATTATGACGCCAGCGGGAATTGGATGTCGGGGCGCAACCGGGACATTCCGGTGCAAAGCGGCGGACGCTGGAAGGAATTTTCCGAAACGTTTACGGAATTTCCCGAGGGGGCCTGTTCAGTTCGCCTTCATCTGCGGGCCACCCGCTGGCAGGATGATGGGCTGTTCACGGGGCTGACGTGGTTTGATCATGTTTCGCTGAAAAACGCCGGGACGGGTGAGGAACTCATCATCGGCGGCGATTTTGAATCCGTCCGGCGAACGGAGCTGCTTGCCCCCGCCGAAACGCTGAGGCCGGTGCTGGATTTTAGCGCCTGGGATAAGGCGATGAGCCGCGCGATGGATTATTATCATTTTAATTCGTTTCAACTGCATATTCCCGGCATGGGCGGCGGAACGTTTCACGAGATCAGCCCGCCGGAATTGCTGGGCTTTACCGAAGACGACCCGGAATATGCCATCCTGTTCGAGTCTTACTGCAGGCAGATTCAGCAGCATCTGGATGAAAAAGGCTGGACCGATGAGGCGTTTATCTACTGGTTTGATGAGCCGGATCCGCACCAGTATGAGTTCGTCAAACACGGCTTTGACAAGCTCAGGCGGGCCTGCCCCAAGATTAGCCGGATGCTGACCGAACAGCCGGAACCGCCGCTGTTTGGGGGGCCGAATATCTATTGCGTCATCTCCAACCTGTATCAGCACTCGGCGGCCCAGCAGCGGCGCGCGGAGGGCGACCGGTTCTGGTGGTATATCTGCTGCGGGCCCAAGGCGCCGTATTGTACGCTGTTTATTGATCATCCGGGCACAGAGCTGCGGGTATGGCTGTGGCAGACGTGGGAGCGCAATATCGAGGGCATTCTCATCTGGCAGACCAATTACTGGACCAGTTCGGCGGCGTATCCGGATGCGGCCCATCCGCAAAATCCCTATCTGGACCCGATGAGCTGGACCAGCGGCTATTCGACGCCGGCGGGCAGGAAGCTGCCGTGGGGCAACGGGGACGGGCGGTTTATTTATCCGCCGGCTGCGGCGGCTGACGGCAAGCCGACATCGCCGGTGCTGGATGGGCCGGTGGACAGTATCCGCTGGGAAATGCTCCGCGATGGCGTGGAGGATTATGAATATCTGACGATGCTTAAAAAGCTGCTGACGGAGAAGAAAGACTCGCTGAACAAGACCGTTTATGAGCAATACGCTGAGTTATTAACGGTGCCGGAGACGATTTCCAAAGACCTGACGCATTTTACCACTGACCCGACAACCATTGAAAACCAGCGGCATAAAATCGCCCAGGCCATTGAGCAGCTTCAAAAACGCTAAAGACAAATGGTCGGCCACGACCAAAATCCTTGCCTAAACAGTCCTGTCGGATTAGGATAGGCCTTAAATTACTACGAGCGTNNAGGTCTATGCAAACAAAACACGGCTCAGCGGAAACACCGTTTTGCTTTTGCCCCCGGTGCGGCAGGCAGGCCCTTGTGCCGCATGAGGTCAAGGCCTATCGCTGCACGGAATGCGGATTTGAATTTTATCTGAATGTCGCCGCGGCCGTGGCGGGATTTATCCTCGATGCCGAGGGACGCCTGCTGGTTACCGTACGAGGCAAAGACCCCGGCAAAGGCACCCTGGACCTGCCTGGCGGATTCCTCGACCCCCATGAAAATGCAGAGCAGGCCATCCGGCGGGAAATCAAGGAAGAACTGAATTTGGATGTCACAGAGACAATTTACCTGTTTTCCTCCCCCAATCAATATCCATATATGAATGTCACCTATCATACGATGGATCTTGGCTATTTATGTAAAGTGGATCATTTTGGCAACTTGAAAACCGCGGATGAAATCGCCGACTATCGATTCCTGCACCCATCGGATGTGAAGGCAGAATTATTCGGATTCCCATCGATCCGCCAGATGTTACAGCTTTATATCTCAGGTCCGATGGCCGGCCTTCTTAAAAATCATTAAGCATACCGCATAATTTTCCGAAAACATATCTATAGGGATTTTTACTGACCGTGAAAGCAGTAGCTTCGTGTTATCGCTTTAAAAGCCTTTGATTATCGGCTGTTCAGGCCAGAGTCCCATAACACTGCGTCAGGAGTAATACAATGCATGTAACCTGCGTTACTGTTCATGTAAAACAGGAGCATCGAGACGATTTTATCCGTGCTACGGTTGAAAATCACAACGGCTCCATCCGGGAACCCGGCAACCTTCGCTTTGACCTCCTCCAACACGGTCAGAATCCATGCCAGTTTATGCTGTATGAGGCGTATGAGTCGGATGAAGCCGCGGCGGCCCATAAAAAAACAGCCCACTATCTCAAATGGCGGGAGACCGTTGCTGACTGGATGGCCGCACCGCGGGAAGGCACGCGGTATCAGATTCTTTGCCCGCTCGACAAGTCAGGCTGGAAAAGAAATAATGGATGAAGCACAATTTCTTTAAGAGGATAACCCGCGAATGATTATTCAGGTCAGTACTTCCGGCAAGACCGATGAGTTTGCAGAGATGCTGAATACAGCAGCTCAAAACGACCAGATAAAGTCCATCTTGATTCTGGCCTGCGACGATAACCAATTCACACCTTCCGGGATTGATTCTTGCCTGTGCCGGATTCAAAAGCCAATTTTTGGAGGGATTTTTCCGGAAATCCTGGTCGATCATCAAAAACTGGCAAAAGGATTTATCATTGCAGGCCTTACAACGGAGGCCCGTGTACAGGTTATCGGAGGTCTGAGCAATCCCAATAAAGATTATGAAAGCGAGATTCAGGATTCATTATCACAAACCGGGGCCAAAACCATGCTGGTGCTGGTCGATGGACTGGCCACACGGATTACCTCGCTTGTGGACAGCCTGTTTACCGTGTTTGGGCTGGATTTCAATTATATCGGCGGCGGTGCCGGCTCTCTGAGTTTTCAGCAAAAGCCCTGCCTGTTCACCAACGAGGGCCTGATTCAGGACAGCGCTGTCCTGGTGTCTGTGCCGATTGAAAGCGGAGTCGGGGTCAGTCACGGCTGGATGGACGTGGCCGGCCCATTCAAGGTAACCGAGTCGGATCGCAACCAGATCATTACGCTGGACTGGAAGCCCGCCCTGGAGGTCTATCGGGACGTGGTGGAGGCCCATTCGGGACTGTATTTTACGGAAAGCAATTTTTTTGATATTGCCAAAAGTTATCCGTTTGGGATCAACAAGCTCGGCGCTGAAAAAATCGTTCGCGATCCCGTCAAGGTCGGCCCGAAGGATTCGCTGATTTGCGTCGGGGAGGTCCCGCAGGAATCTTATATCCATATTTTAACCGGCAATGTGGATTCGCTGGTTCATGCCGCCCAAACCGCCCTGCAGCGCAGTGAAAAGTCTTTTCACGGTCAAGGCGGGCCTAAAACAGCCCTGTTCATCGATTGCATCTCGCGGGTGCTGTTCCTGGAAGACATGTTCATGCAGGAACTGGACGCGGTTCATTGCAGCACCTTGCCGCTGATCGGCGCCCTGACGATCGGCGAAATCGCCAACAGCGGCAGCGATTATCTCGAATTTTACAACAAAACATCCGTGGTTGCCATGCTGGAAAACTGATGCAGTTATCGCCCGAACAATCTCATTTATTATTCTATGAAATCGCCATGGCAATCGGCGGCAGCCTCGACCTGCAGACCATGCTCAGGGAAAGCGTCTTTACTTATCTGAAAAAATTGAACTGTTCGGCCGGCGGCGTTCTGATGCTTAAGGAATCCGACGGCTGTTATGACTATGAACCGGTTTTCTCAATTCCGCGATGTTTTCACAACCATACCGTTTACCAGTCGATTCTATCGAGAATTCCGCACCGTGCCGATTCCTTTGAGCTGTCCGGTTTTCTCGCCGCGCTGCCGGCAAGCGGATCGATTTTTGGCAGCGACCATTTTTATCTGATGGAATTGCCGGATTTCGGACTGATTTACTTCAATAAGCGTGACGAAGACTTTGATGCCTATACCATCAAATCGCTGATTCCACTGAATAATAAACTGGCCCGGGCCTGCCAGTCCTGCCTTCAGAAGGAAGCCCTCCAGCGCAGTGAAAACAAATATCGCAGCATTTTCGATAACGCGGCTGCGGGCATTTTTCAGTGCAGTGAAGACGGACGGATTACGCATTGCAACCCGGCCTTCCCGCGCATCCTCGGCTATGCTGATTCATCCGACACATCCCGGCTGTCTTTTGATAAGACACTATTTGTGCATCCGGAGCAGTATGACGCCGTTATGTCCCGGATTCAAGACTCGGATCGTGTAGCCGGTTTCCAGGCAGAGGTGTTCCGGCAGGATGGGTCCGTTGCCGCGATTCTTCTCAATTGCCACGGCCTGCGTGACCGGCATGGCCGCATCCTGTCTTATGAAGGCATGATTGAGGATATCACGGAAAAGGCTCAGCATGAAAAGATGCGAATGGAAAAAGAGGCTGCCGAATCGGCCAATCGTTCCAAAAGTGAATTTCTGGCCAATATGAGCCATGAAATCCGCACCCCGATGAATGCCATTCTGGGATTCTGCGACGTGCTGGCCGAAGAAGGACTGAATGAGGATCAATCCAATTACCTGAGTATTATTCGCAAATCCGGTCAGAATCTGCTTTGCATCATTAATGATATTCTGGACTTTTCCAAGATTGAAGCCGGCAGGATGACCATCGAAATCACAGACTTCGCCCTGCATGACCTGCTCCAGACCGTCATGGCACTGATGGAACCCAGAGCGGCAGAAAAAGGACTGCAACTAAAATTGTCCTGCAGCATGGACACCGTCCCGGATACGATAGCCACCGATCCCCTGCGGCTGCAGCAATGCCTGATTAATCTGCTCGGCAATGCTGTGAAATTTACCGAAAGCGGCAGTGTCTGCCTGACTGTATTCTGTCGGCCTTCCGGCACAGGGAATCAGATTGTTTTTGAAGTGAAAGATACCGGTATCGGTATTGCGACGGATAAGCAGAAAAGTATTTTCAATCCATTTACGCAGGCTGATGCCAGCACCACACGAAAGTTCGGTGGTACCGGCCTTGGCCTGACCATCACCTCCCAATTGATTCAATTAATGGGCGGCACGATTCAGGTGTTCAGCACCCCGGCTGCAGGTTCCACATTCACCATTTGTCTGCCCATCGAACCGGCTCATGGATGCCGTCATCATCCCTGGGAACAGGAAACCGTCCGGATCAGGCAAACCGGGCCGTCTGCAGAATCAACCTTGTCGGGTTCCATACTGATTGCTGAAGACAACAAAACCAATCAGTCTCTGATTCAGACCATTTTATCACGATGGGGATTATCGACGGATATTGTTGAAAATGGACAATTGGCTGTCGAATATGCAGCGCGAAATCAATACGACTTGATCCTGATGGATATTCAAATGCCGGTGATGAATGGACTGGAAGCAACCCAAAGGATTCGCAATCAATCCGCGTCAATTCCGATTATTGCACTGACAGCCAACGCCATGGAGGGGGATCGTCAGAAATGCCTGGAGGCCGGATGCAATGATTATTTGACTAAACCCATTCTCAGGGACAAATTATTGGCCGTTCTGAGCAGGTATTTATGCAAAACCTCTGTTTTCAATTCTGATTCGTGTCCGTCGGCATCATCTTAATTTTTTTAGATGCGATGAAATAAAAAAAGGCCCTGTCTTGCGACAGAGCCTTTTAAAATCAACAGTTAAGCCAAAGCAGCGATCACGCCTGACTTTGTTCGTTTTTATATGGAGACAACATTCGTTATCTCGGACGAACAGTTTTTCCTTTAGAAAGGAGGTGATCCAGCCG
>DLFY01000207.1:8978-35047 GCA_002482415.1 Phycisphaerales bacterium UBA7708 | reverse complement strand
TAATGGTCAAAGATACCGTCACCCATATAAATTACTCTCTCCAACGAGTAACGTTCTTTTATCCATTCAATTCTATGAATAGTGCTAATGACATGTAATGGATATTTCATGTCTTCAACTATTCTTTTTTGGCTTATTTTAAGTCCTTTCTTGTCTCCCGTTACAAATATTATTTCAATATATGGCTTTAACAAAGAGAGGCCATCATTATCATCCGGTCCGAAAACTTTCATGACCTTTCCGTCGGCAGTATAAAAAAACTGACCTGTGGTAAGAACTCCATCAACATCAAGCACAAATACGGTTGGCGTCATAGACTATACTCCAAAATTCTGCCGGCGCAATCGAAATGACATTCTGTCTTTATCTTGTCATAATGCACATGTAAACTCATCGCATCAATTACCATTCAAAACCGTTGTTTTTCCTGGGGGCCCAGGTACGGGCCCTGTTTGACTTCCAGCAAAACCGTGTCTTTGAGGCAGCGGAAGCCGTGGCCGCCGCTGACCAGCAGCAGGACATCGCCCTGCCGCAGCAGGCGGGTACAGATAAACTCTTTGCCGTCGGTGTAGAAATCCGCTTCCAGCATCCCTTTGCGGACCACCAGGACTTCGGAGGTGCCTCGCAGGTGCCGCTCCATCGGGACGTGGACATGACGGGGAATGATCCCCCCTTCCGGGTAGACGACAAATCCCACCTGCTGCTTGACATCGTCGCCGGTGACGAATTCCGTCTCGTCGGGCATTTTCTCGGCACGAATGATGGTTGCAATCAACTGCCCATCACATTCGATGCTCTCGACGAGCGTATCGTTTTGTACAATCAGATGATCTTTCATAACCAATGCAAATCCTGAATGCGGCTTGACTGCCGTGATTATTTGCCTTTATAGCCGCCGAGGGCGCGCAGGCCCTGGCGAATCTGCGTCAGTTTATCGGAAACTTCCTGCCGCTGGTCGGAGATAATCAGGCAGATATCCTTGTACATTTGCTCGAGGCGGCGTTTGCGTTCGGCGAATTCAGGACGATTGAGGACCTTGTGCCGGGTCAGTTCTTCGGCAATCGGGGCGGACTGTTCGGCAATAGCACTGGCGCCGTCGAGGTCATAACTGCGGAGCCTGTCGGCCTGCCGCATCAGTAGATTTTCAAGAAAATCCGCCATCGCTGCATAATCGGTCGAGGATTCTGTTTTTACGTCCATGCTTATTTTATCCTTTCATCAGGCCGGAATCGGGATGCGGTTTTCCGCCTCTTCCAGCAGGTTTTTGGCATCGGTATTGTTGGGTTCCAGAGCCAATATGTCTTTTAAAATCCGTCGAGCCCTGTCGGGCTGTCTTTCCTTCAGATATAACGTCGCCAGGCAGAACATCACCGCGGTGTCGGCCGGGTGGAGATTCAGATAGGTATTGAGGTATTCAATCACGCGGGCAAACGAGCCCATCTGGCAGGAGATCTGAAACAGCCCCAGCAGTGCCGTCAGGTTGTCGCCGTCCAGTTCGAGACTTTTCAGATACAAATCGAAGGCATTCTGCCAATTCTTCTGCTGCTGGGCGATCATGGCCAGTCCGGCCAGAGCTTTGCTGCATCGGGCATCCAGACGGAGTGCGACGCGAAAGGCGATTTCAGCGTCGGCCAGCTTGCCCTGCTGCAGGGCGATAACCCCTGTGCCGAGGTACGGACCGGCCTCGTCGGGGGCCAGCATCGCGGCGCGTTCGTAGCAATCCTGAGCCTGGACGTAATCGCCGACCGTAGCGTAACAGTCGCCCATCTCTTGTACTATGTCGTAATGCTGCGTCCAGCCGTGGTCGGGAACGGCGGTCTGACGGGTCAAGTCCATACACAAGTCTCCACAGGTTGCACAGAAGCGGTATTTGATTGAGTTTTAGGTATCAGGATATCGGCCGCGGCGGGCAGGTATCCTGTTGATTGTCCATCCAGAATGCCCGCTGCCTGATGATACAGGCCGGCGGCAATTTGAGGACGGTTATTTTTCTTTTCGGCGCGGGCCTGAATCATCAGGGACGCAACCGTAGGCCGAATCCGGTTGACTTCAGCAATGATGCGGGCGGCGTGGGCATAGTGGCCTGCCTGAAGCAGTGCGTTGGCCTGACGAGTTCGCATCCAGATGGCGTTGCCATGATGCTCGGCCATATAATCATACACACGGGCGGCACGGGTCCACTGGCCGTCCAGTTGGCACATATCCGCGCCGCTGAGCAGGTTGTCAAACTGGAAGGGATATTCCTTGAATTCGGGCTTGCGAATCGGAATTCCCGCGGCCATGAGGGCCTGCTGCGGGTCGAGGGCCGGATGGCGTGCGATGGCTTTGCGTAAGGTATCGGTATAGATTGCCGCGCCAAAATGCGTGTCGTCGGATTCGACGAGCTGGCAGGCCAGATGAGTCTGATGTCCGCACAGCAGCGGATACAGGGAGCGTTCGATATACATGGGTTCCTCCGGCGGTATGGGAATACCTGCCGGCAGAAAGACGGTCCATTCCGCATCCACCTGCTGGAGCATTTTATTGAGGCGTATCGCGAGCGAATCTTCCGGGCGGACTTCCACCGGCACAAGATTGGGAACGCAGGACTGGAATTGCCGGCACTCCTGGGCCGTGAGGGGGACAAACAGTCGATAGGGATAGAAACTGTGCGACCAGATATCGCGCAGCATCTGTTCCAGTGCCCCATCCAGACGGGACGCCAGCACGACGATGGCTGAATCTTCCACACAGGGCCAGGGTTTGGGCGGCCGGGTGGTGCGGATGGTCAGCAGGTTGCGGATATAATCGTTGACATTTTTCCGCCGCTGGACGGAAATCCGGTCGCAATCACCGACGGGGGCATAATACTCCCCTGTCACAATCGGCACGTGGAGAAAATCCGTAAAAAAGCATAAGCGGCGGGTTAAATCCCAGTCGATGAGGACATTGAGCGATTCATTATACCGCCCGGCCTTGTCCAGCAGGTCGCGCCGATGCATCAGACTGACGTGCAGGGCGTGGTTGAACTGGAACATCAGCATACGATCAAAATCGCGGCTGATTTCCACATTTTTGGCCAGCACCCGTCTGCGTCCATCCGGCAGGACACGGCAATGGGCCTTGTATAAATCGCCATAGACCACGCCGTAATCGGGATTCTGCGAAATGGCTCGCAGCAGAGTTTCAATGTGATGCGGGAAAAACTTATCATCATCACCCAGGTAGCAGACATAGTCCCCTTTGGCCTGGGCCAGCGCTTCGTTGAACGAATACGGCAGACCGCGGTTCTGGTCGCGGTCGATAAATGTCAGCCGGGGGTCATTGAATTGACTGACCACATCGCGAACGGGCAATCCGCCATCGCGGGTCAGGATGATTTCAAAATTGGGCCAGGTCTGCCGAAAGATACTGTCCAGCGCCTCGGCCAGGTACGCAGGCCGGTTGTAGGTGCTGATCAGCACCGTCACCAGGGGGCCGCGGCCGGGAACTCTCGGACGCTGGAATGTCTTTTTATCGGCGGTCATTTCAATTTAAAATCCATCGACATCATTACAGACAGGATGACCTCGGGTGATAATTCGGCTGCGGTGACGATCCCTGCAAATTCGCTGTCGGAGTCATTCAGATTGCACTCATCAATGAGAATCACGGGGATATGCGCCGCCACGGCCATGGCGGCATAACCTTTTTCGGTCGTTATCAGCATGTCGCACTGGCTTAATACGGAGGCCGCTTCCCGGGCCATCAGTTTTCCGGTCAGATTCTTGCCTGTGCTGCATTCAGTCCGGCGTTCGGCCAGGAGGACAAAGCCTCCGTGAAGCTGCTGATCGATGGCCTGACAAATCCGATTCCATTGTCCAAGGCGTTCCTCGGTCAGCATCGGTTCCAAGCCCAGTGCCAAACGCGGCCGCTGAATGGAGCCGATTCCGAAACGCTGGGTACGAAGTGTATCGAAGCCTGTCAAGTTAATCCGCGGCTGGTCGTCAGGCACATTGACACCAATTTGCTGAGCTAACGCGGAGACCCGCTTGCGGATACTCATTGGGCCGGGGGGACTTTCGAGGCGGATGATTTTATGGTATTGCCCTGCTGTGATTTCAAGTTCATCATACGCGACGGAGGCGATGGCCGGATGACCGGTATATAAATCCGCATGTTCATGACAGACGGTCAGTCGGCACAGCGGGCCGTATTTTTGCGCAATCGCCCGCAGGACCGGCTCTGCACACACGGCTTCTGTAATATCGCCCTCAACCACGACAAGCACCGGACCGTTGATTTCTTCACGGGCAGACGGCCGGCCATCCGCTGGGGTTGGGTCAGCGGACTCCGTTGTCGAGTCTATCGGACAAAAGGGACAGAGAAATTCTCCTGCGAAGCGTTGGACTGCTGATGCGCCTCGTTGAGCATATCCCGCAGCCGCTGCGAGGCTTTGAGGGCATTTTCGGCGATTTCACTGATGCTGCGGCGATCCGCCTGCGGCGTTTCGGGCTTTTCGGGCACCAGCGACTGCGGCACAGCGGGCATTACAGGGGCCGCCGGCGGAGTCCAGGTCTGCTGCGGCTGAGCCGGCATTACCGGCGGCTGCATCGGCATCGCAGGGGCCTGTGTATAAGGCCGCGGAGTCACCGGGGCAGCAGGCATCACGCAAGCGGCAGCAGCAGGAGTATGACTTGATTCCGCCGGATGGCTCGTCGCGCGGGACAGTTGAATCTGACGCTCCAATTTGGATAAGGTTGTATTCAGGGTTTTAAAGAAATTGCCCTGCGAATAACGGGCTTCAATCCATTGACGATACTGGCCGGACTGATACTCGCCGTTTTGAATCACCGCACAGAATTCCTCGGCAATCATAAACACATACCGCGAATCCATCCAGTCCTCAGCGCCGGCAAAGCCATGCACCACCGGCTTGACACCGCAGGCCATAGCCGCCCAGGCATGATGCATCCCGGCCGGACTGATGGAGCCATGGGCAAAATAGTGCTTATCACGCAGCCAGCTTTGCAGGTTGGACACAGGACCATCAAAGAAGACCACGCCTTCCAGATTCATCCGTGAGACGGCATTGCGGCAATAGCGTTCAATGGCTTTATCCTGAAATTCCCCGGCCAGGTACAGACGATAATCCCGGTCGAGATAATTCAGTTTCTGCATACACTGAATCAGGAACATCGGGTTGTTGCAGGCATTAAACGGCCCTGCCGCAGCAATGCGTTTACCCCGGCTGCGCTGGGTGAAGGTCCAATCCTGAATATCCAGCGGCTCATCGGTCATCTGAACGTGAGTCTTTTTGTGGATATCAGGTATCTGCTCGGTCAGCATGTCGGCCTGTTCGGTGGTTCCACATACCAGCACCTGATCGATGGTGTTCCAGCAAATTGATTTGAGAATCGGGTTGTAGACATCCTGGGCCGACAAAATGGCGATTGTCCGTCCTGCGGGCTTGTTCATGGAAAGCTGCCGCAGCATCTGACCTGCACCAACGACAACAAACAGAGTCGCATGGGTCTGTGCCAATTGTCTCGGGTCTGTTACAGCCAACTGGGTTCGGAAGCGAAGATTCAGATGCTCATAAATCTGACGGGCAGCCGGGCTGTCGATATCGGCCGTCACAGCGACCACTGGACGCTTGGACCGAATAATCTCAAACATCGGGTGCAGGATTTCCTGTTCGGGAGCCTGACGCAGCGAACGCAAAAGACATTCCATCGCTCCGCCCAGTGCTTCACGACTCAAAAAAACATTCGCCGCCCGATTAAGCACATCCACATTCAGGACGCCATGCTGTTCCATGGTGTCAAACAGAGCTGCCGCCTCGGCCGGATGCCCTTCCTGAAGATAGGTCTCGCACAGATTCCACAGAACCTGACTCAGAATATCTCCTTCGGCACAAGCACGAGCCTTTTCCAGCACCTCAATCGCCTCCTGGCCGCGATTCATACAGAACAGAATCGTTCCCGCGTCGTTCAGCGCTTCCGGGTCATTGGGATTGGTTTGCAGATACGACCGAATCAGTCGTAATGCCTGTTCATGCTGTCCCGCTTCAGCCAACGACAACGCTTGCTGATACATCGGCGATTTAGTTTGACTCATAATTTATCTCCATTTTCAGTCCAGTTTACCAATGACAGACTATGTCGCAAAAATACAGTGCAAATAACGTGCCGAAAGCAAATAACCGTGTTTTTGAGGCATTTAACAGGCTTTTCAGGCCCGCAACGAGCCGTTTGTATAAATATCAAACAGGAAATTTTTTCTGGAAGACTGGCTGCTGATAGATCCTCTGCCGCCAGGAAAATCGGGGACGGTTTTCCGAAGAAATACACCGACACAATCCGTCTCAATTTTCAGAAATGACGGTTGATTGGGGAGACCGGAATGGATTGGATTCAAAGGAGGCAAAAACTTCGTTAATTTGGGCCAGTTGTCGTGTGAGCGGATATCGCCGCTCCACAAACTCCCGATATTCCAGCGAATTATAGTCCTCAGACATAATGTGCCGGCAAAATTCTTCCGGGGTATTAAACAGATAGCGTTCGCCATAGATTTCGCGGGAGCCGGGGAAATTGTGAATAACCGGGCGAATCCCGCAGGCCATCGCTTCCAGACAGCCCATCCCCTGGCTTTCGATGCAGCTGGTTACCGCCAGATAGTGCTTGTCGGCCAGCCAGGAACGGATATCGTTTTGCCAGCCGTCAAAGATGATTCGGTCTCGCAAGCCAAGCTGGTCGATCTGATAATCGACATAATGTTCCATCAGCAGGTCTGATTTGTCGCCGGCGATAAACAGCCTGTACGCCGGGTCCATGTGACACAGACGAGCCATGCATTGCAGCAGGAGCATCGGATTTTTGACCATCCGCAGGGATGCAACAAATGCGATATTTTTTCCCGGGCGGCGAGGTGCAAAGGTGACTTTATCCAGACTAACCCCATTGGGGATGGTCGCAATGGCCACATGCTGCTGAATATCGGGCACCCATTTCTGCAGGGCTTTGATGACAAAACTATTGCCCACCGTGATTAACAAATCCACATTCTCCCACCGAATCTGCCGGGGCATCGGCATATAAGCTTCATAGCGGTGCAGACGGATGATATTCCGGCATACTTTGGGCATCGCAGATCCCAGTTGAGCCAGATTGGTACACCATTCAAACCATGACATATCGCTCCACTGCATCAATTCGAACATCTGCTTGGTATCGGTGCCGTCAAAGACACGCACCTGGTAGCGTTTTCGGGCATAGTCCAGAATATCCCTGAGGAAGGTGTCGCCATCGGCGCCGCAAAAAAACGCGATTTTAGCCCGGCGACGGCGAACCTGGTCCTGTAATTTGGCTAACACCTCGCTGTCGGGCAAACGCTTTGAGGCCCGGTTCAGCGTCTCCATCGACGAAGCCCAGTCCTGCTGTTGAGCAAATCCCGAAACGATCTGTTCGACCAGGGATTCTTCCAGGAGGCCTTCGGAGGCCAGCGGTTCCAGCATCTGTACCGCACATTCAGGATGACCTGAAACCAGCCAGGTGCGAGCCATATCCAGCGGAATCTGCCGGGGGCAATCCGGAAACTGCCGTGCCCTCTGGAAATGCTGCAGGGCTTCTTCGTATCGATTCATCGTCGACAGCAGCACTCCTGCATCCCGCCAGACGGTTCCGGAAGCGGGACGCGTCTGGATGGAATGCTGAATCATCCGGAGCGTTTCGTCGGTGCGGCCTTCAGCAATAAGCCGGCCGGCCTGGCGAATCAGGGGAGAGTCCGAATTGTGCAATGACGGCGAATTCATTGATTATCCCGGCTATTCCATAAAATCCAGAAATGACATGGAAAACATTTTGGATGCCACTTTCAGCGACATCTGGTACAGCACTTCATAACGAGCCAGGTCGATGGCAACCTGTGAAATATCGGCGTCCTGCATGCGGCTGACGTCTTCCTGGGTATTGAGCTTCATCTCTTCAATGCTGTCTCTCAGTGCGGTCAGGGTTTGCACACGACCGCCGACAATCGGAAAAGACCGTGCCAGTTTCTGCTCGACAACCTGCATTTCATTAATCACATCATTCAGCATTTCCTTCAACTGGGCTTCCGGAATGCCCTCCACATTTTTGAGCAGGTCGCGGGCGCTGACCAGACTATTGAAAATGTCATAGGTGCCTGACATACGAACAGGCTCTGTGCCGGCCTGCGACAAGGCTGTGGTATTCACATACAGCACTTCACCGGTTTGCGCGTTGACGACCGGCAGATTTGTTTCGGTTCCGACGGCGTTGACCCAGCTTTGCCCGCCGTCAATGGATAGCTGCCAGCTGCCGGCGCTGCCCTGCACCTGGAGATAGATGTCTCCCCGGGCGGTGTTGGTGCCGGTACCGACCTGAATACCCGTTTGTCCGTAAAAAACAGGGGTGTCCCGGTCATCCGGGGAAAACAATGTTGAGCCGACCAGGACCGCCGACATTTCTACCCCGTTGGCCACCGTGACTTTTTTTTCCTCATTGCTGCCCTGATAGATGACCCGGGTGATCTGGCCGGAGGCGTCGCGTTCCACCGTATAGGGTACCGCCGAATCTTTGGCGCCGGCAAACAGGCTTTGCCCCAGCCGCTGGGTATTGGCTAATGAAACCAACTGTTCGAGAGCATTGTTCAGATCCGCAGCGAGGGTTTGACGAAGCTGGTCGCCGGTTGTTCCGGACATGATCGAAGTCAGCGATTCTCTTGCACTGGCCAGTTCGCTGCTCATGCTCTGCAGCACCGAGGAACTCAACTCCAGCACACTGCTCACTTCATCCAGACTTTTGATGTACTGGGTTTTCGTGCGGTTGTCACTCAAAAGNNCCCGAGAATCTGGTTGGTCAGATTGGGATTGTCCGAAACCCGGTTGACATCCTGCCCCGTGCCGGCTCTTTCCTGAAGCTGAGCCAGTTTCGATGAATGATAATTGATTGCCCAGCTCGAACTTTTATAAATTGCATCCAGTGAATAACTCATCTTTTGTTCCCGTATGGCATTACGAAATTATGGTAATCAGGGTCTTGAGCGAATCCGAGATGGTGTTCAGGTATTTGGACATCGCCTGAAACAGGCGTTCATAAATCATCATCTGCATCGCCTGGTCGTTAATATCCACCCCGCTGACTTCATCGCGCTGTGATTCGAGGCTCTTTTTGATCCCCTGTGCATTATCATACTGCATCTGGGTAAATGAAATCGAGTTGCCGACACTCACCGTCATGTTGCGATAATATTCTTTGGTTGAAAACCCTCCCAGGGCCGACGATGCGGTGTCTCCCAGCCGGGCAATGGCCGCAGCATTGGCATTATCACTTTGTTCCACACTGCGTGAGACGGCAATTCGGCTGGGCGAACGGACAATATCATCGGCCAGGGCAATCGTCGAGGCGTCATTGCCGGCAAAAAAACAATTCAGCCCCACCGCCGCAAGAAAGCCGGTGGTATCGGAGTCGGCCAGTGCATTAATGGTGAACTGATCCCCGTCATTAAGGTAGCCGGGACTGACACCATTTGCACTCAGACTGACTTTGATTCCGTTTTCGAGCAGAATTTCGGTCCCGCCCTGATACCCCTGCCCGATATTCATCGAGGCAATCGTGGCTCCGGAACCGTCCTGGATGACCAGGTCCATCACGCCGGTACCGATAGCACAGGTCTGGCCGGGCGGGCTGGTGTTGACGGTACATGTATAGGTCTGATTCACCGTACCGGTATCCAGGCCGGATATCTGAATTGACGGGGCCGCCTGGTTGGCGGCTGCGCCCGCCCCGGCCAGCGGATTGGGACTATAGCTTGACGGTTCTGCGGTGACGCCCGGCAGAAAATCAAACCGATACCCTTCATTGGCAACAATTTGAAGCCTGCCGCTATTGACCCCGGTATTGTCTTCCAGGCCGGGAATCAGGGCAAGATCATCGGCGACCGACTGCAGCGTGCTGCCGGCAGTGACGGCTATGGCATGCCGCGCTACACTGCCGTCCGGGGCGGTAATCCGAACATAAATAGTCCCGGCGCTGACCGGCGGAGTAAATTCCGATACGCTGGACTGCCCCATGGTCCAGCCGGTCAGACTGGTGAAAGATCCTTCGGACCCCACGCCTTGAACGTGAATCTTATTGGTTTCCGAAACGATGGTTTGGGCCAGTGTATTCAACTGATCCAGGATATCACTTAACAGGGAATTATGCAGGGTGAATAATCCGCCGAGACTGCCCCCGGTCACCGTATCCTGAGCCTGTTCAGTGCCGCTGATGGAAATCACCATGTCGTAATGATTGCCTTCCTGCCGGAGATTAACCTCAATCGGGGTGGTATTCGAGCCAACCACCAGAGGAATATCCGACAGGACGATATCCACCTGCCCATATTCTTTTTTGATGACTTCCACCCCCGCCAGCCGGTTCAGTTCAATGACGAGCTTGTCGCGCTGATCCATCATATTGCTGGCATCAAATCCGCGAACCTGCTGGGTATAAATAATTTTGTTCATATTGGCAATCTGGGCGGACAGTTCATTGATTCCCTGAACCGTGGACTTTGCCTCCGTATAGGTGCTGTCCTGAAGGTTGTTCACCACGGCTGCGACATTACGGAACTGATTGGTCAGGGTCTGTGTCGCCGAAACCACCGAGCTTTGCAGGGTAATATCATTAGGACGCAGCGACAAATCATAAAAGGCATTATAAAAATTGTCCATGGCGGTACTAATACCCGGGGTGGACAATTCGGCCATGGCGCTTTCAATACTGCGCAGGGATTCCATTTGACGGTTCAGTGACGACATGGATGCATCCTGCGTGAGAATCTGGTTTTCAATCAGCGTATTGATCCTGCGAATAATGCCGGCAAAATTAACACCCTGCCCGAGGAGAAAACCGCCGGTATAAGACGCATCGGCCGGACGCAGATCGATATCCTGACGATGATAGCCTTCCGTGGCGGCGTTGGCAATATTGTTGCCGATAATATCCAGTGCCCGCTGAGCCGTTCGTATCCCGCTGATTCCTATTTCATATCCAGCCATCGTGTCCCCTACATTCGCATACTGATAATCGGCTGATGGACTTCACGCCGGGTCTGTCCATACGGGGTATAGGTCAGGGTCTGGTTCCGCTTGCCGATAATTCCCTCCAGAATTGTCCGATTCAGGCGTTCGCATTCCCGTAAAAGCTGTTCGGTGGCACCATGTTCCAGGGACAGGCGATTCATCAGTTCCCGAAGGAGCCGCTGCTTGCCGAGCAGGGCCGCCTTTTGTTCCGAACCGAGATACTGTCCGACGCGTGTCAGATTCACCTGGTCCGGACGACATTGCAGCATATGAGAAAATGCATGGCATATCTGCTGCTGACGGTCATCGGCCTGGTCCCGCTGTGCGGCCGCAAGCGGCAAAATATCCTGCATCTGCCGCAACGCCTGCTCATCCCGGCGAATCACCGCGGCGCGAAGCTGATTCAATTGCTCCAGCATCCGGCGAACGGATTCGGTACGTTCATCCAGAAACACCATCAGTTCCTCGGCCAATTGACTCAGATTGTATCGCTGGGTATCGGTCATACGCCCTCATTCAGACCCGCCGCTGCATCGGTCGGCAGATTCACCTGCTGTGCCATCTGCTGGTAGATCGATTTCCATAGTCCCACGCCCCCCTGCTCACTGACCAGGTCGCTCATCTGCGACCAGTACAGGCTTTGAATCTGCTCACCGCCTGCATCTTCGGATTCTTCCTCTTCATCCGTATCCATTTGTTCAATATTC
Organism: Phycisphaerales bacterium UBA7708; assembly: GCA_002482415.1. GTDB lineage: Bacteria > Planctomycetota > Phycisphaerae > Sedimentisphaerales > Anaerohalosphaeraceae > Anaeroglomus. The sequence continues at coordinate 23,296 of DLFY01000207.1, read as the reverse complement.
TGCTGGGCCTGCTTGAACATCTGATGCAGAAGCACACCCTCAAATTTTCTGGCAACGTCCTGAAGCTTTTGAGCAGCAGAATCCTGCGAAGCAGTCCGGCGGATATCCGCCAGACCGTCTGCATCGTGCAGTTGGCCGGGATTTGACAGTGCAAAAATATCCATCATCGCAATCCTCTTTTACATCATTTCCAGCCTGGCCTGCAATGCCCCGGCCCGCTTCAGGGCGTCAAAAATGGCAATCAGGTCACGCGGCGAGGCCCCGATGGAATTCAAGGCCCGGGCCAATTCCTCGACCGTTACTGTTTTGGGCAGGGCAATCAGGGCGCCATCCTTTTCTTCAATCGCCAGCGAAGTTTCATCCACGACTGCCGTTGAGGCACCGTCGGTAAACGGCGTGGTCGGCTGCGACACATTTTTCTGCTCTTTGACTTTAACGACAAGGCTGCCCTGGGCAACCGCGGTCTCCTTGATTGTGACATTGCCGCCGACGACGATCGTGCCGGTGCGTTCATTGATGACGACAACCGCAGGCACATCGACTTCGACATCCGCCTGAACAATATCGTCCAGAAACGTAATTTCCTGTCCCAACGCAAATTGATCCGGCACAAAGATACGGACTGTGCCGGGATCTTCGGCAATCGCCATGCCGGGATGTTTGTCCGAAATTGTCTTTCGAATGCGTTCAGCCGTTGTGAAATTAGCCTGCCGAAGACTCAGTACGATACTGCGTTTGCCGCCAATCACCTGGACATATTCGGACAGTTCGGAGCGTTCGACAATGGCCCCGCTGGGAATTCGCCCGACGGTAGGATGGTTTTTCGAGGCCTTGGTTCCGGTTTTGCCTTCGACCGTCCAGGAGGACGTGGAAATCGAGGCCACCCGGGCCACGGCATAAATTTCTCCATCAAGCCCCTTTAATTCCGTCGCCAGCAGCATTCCCCCCTGAAGGCTCTTGGCATCGCCCAGCGATGAAATCGTAATATCAATCATTCCTCCTTCACGATCCCACGGCCCCAGTTCCGCAGTCACCATAACCAGTGCAATGTTCGACGAACGCAGCAATGCCGGCGTGAAAGTCGTATCGCCTTCCCGTCTGAGCAGGCTGGTCAGAAGCTGGGCGCTGGGGAGCGCACTGTCGCCGGTTCCATTCAATCCAACCACCAGCCCGGTCCCCATCAGCGGGTTTCCGCGAACGCCCTGAATATCACAGATATCCCCGATCCGAGCCGCCTGAGCCCCGGATAGAAGACATGCCGTCAGCAGCAGTAATCGTGCAATCGTTCTCATAAAATCCTCTCGTACCGCCCTGCTCAGAACGGCCAGATAAAGTCCAGGAACTTACCCAGCCAGCCGGGATTATTATAACTTTTTGTAGGGCCTTCACTGAGGGCCACCAGTGAAAAATCCGCGATCTGTTCGCTGCGCACCGTATTATCATACGAAATATCGCTCGGACGAACCACACCGCTGACCTGAATGGTCTGTTTGTCGCCGCTGATATCCCGGGTGCGGGTGCCGATGACCACCAGGTTGCCGTTGGGATGAATATCCTGAACGACTACGGTTATACGGTCCTCAATGCTGCGCTCATCCTTGTAATCCGCTTTGCCGTTGACAGATTTGTTCGATGATGCACCCAGGGATACATCCGGGACATTCGGAATCACATGTTCGATTTTATTATCATCGCCATTGATCCGCAGTGAATTGGATGTACTCTTCTGAAGATCGCTCTTGACCTTGTTATCGACTTTGTGGTCTTCATTGATGATGACCGTCAGCAGGTCCCCTACCTGGATCGCTTTGTCATCGGCATAGAGAGCCTTGCTGGTGGCGCTCTTCTTGGCCCAGATCGAGCCTGCCTGGCAGACTGAAGTCAGCACCAGGATTGCTAAGAACAACTGAATACGGCGTCGATGTTTCATACGGATTCCTTTCATATATGCGGCCTGACGGTTCCGTCCGCCTGAATCGTGCAGTAAATGATGCGTTCTTCTGATTTTTCTCCGCGGCGAACACGAATGAGATCGCCGATTTTTCCTTCATCGAGAGCCTGCCCGGGTGCTGACACAAATAACGCCCCGCTGTTGATCTGCATCAGAACCTGCTGATTGCGCCGGATGAGCACGGGGGCCTGCTGGGGGACCAGCCAATCCGGGTGGATTACGCCGCCCTGGGCAATTTTACGCCGGACAACCAGACCATAAGGCTCTTTCCAGCCCTGCCCCTGCGGCACAGAGGACTCCGCCTCCTGAATCTGAACATTTTCCGAGGTGATGGTTGTCCCGGCCTCTATCGTCTGCGATGCGACCAGTTGACGCACTTTATATCGCACGGCGAAAGCAACCTCAACCTGCGAAACAGTCAGTCCCTGCTGCTGGACAGCAACGGTTACCTTTTGTGAACCCGCCGTCTGATATCGACTCATCTGGCAGGACAGCTTCACCACCGCATTGGGATCCTCCAGGACAATCCGCGACGGAGTTCTTATCAGAGCAAGGGATGACACCGGGGTGCCGATCAGTTTCCGGTCCAGAAATTCGCGCGCCGCCTTGACAATGCGTTCCGGCTCCACCACGGTTTCTTTCCGTTTGACGGAGGTGATCTCCGTCCCGATAAACTCGATCTTGTCGGCGGGAATCCCGATGCTTGCCAGCCGGCTGAGAATCGTGCAGCGATCCACAAACACCACCTGGCCTTTAGAGACAAACGTACCCAGTCCAATCGCGCGGACCTGTTCCAGAAGATCGTCCGGGCCTTCGATTCTGCACGCCAGCCCCAATGTCACCAACGATTGCTCGACGACCGTTTCGGGCGACAGGGTGATTTTGATTTTCCCATCGCCTGGGGCAGCGGCTCCCTGTCCGGCGCATAATGCTGCCAGCCCCAGCAAACTGATTCCAAACGATAATCGCATTCGATTCATCCTCATCTCCTCGGATTACCTTACCAGTTCAGACAACTGCCGCAGGATATTATCGCCGGTACGAATCGTACGAGAGTTGATTTCGTAGCCGCGCTGGGCATTGATCAGATTCACCAGCTCGGTCACCATCTGGACATTTGACTTTTCCAGATATTTTGACAGAATGCTGCCATACCCTTCTTCGCCGGCCTTGCCTGCGACTGCGGCCCCGCTGGCTTCGGTTTCCCGATAGAGATTGCCTCCTTCTGAACTCAAACCGGCAGGATTGGCGAATCGATATAATTCCAGTGTCCCAATCACCTGATTTCCGGCCGGGGTCTGAACACTGACTGTTCCATCCCCTGCAATATCCACCATCATGGCATCCTGGGGTATCGTAATACCCGGGCTGACCTGATATCCGCTGGCGGTAACCACCAGACCGTTGGCATCCTTCTGGAAAGCTCCATCGCGGGTATATCGTTCTTCACCGTTGGGCAAGGTGACTTTGAAAAAACCATCTCCCTGGACGGCCACATCCAGGTCATTACCGGTGCTTTGTACATCACCGATCGTGAAGATTCGGGTGGTGGAGGCAACCCGGACGCCGCTGCCGACTTCCAGACCGCTGGGGGCGGTCACGCCGGTGGCAATCTCACGGTCCGATTCCCGCATCTTTAAATACAGCAAATCCTGGAAATTGATATGAGAACGCTTGAAGCCATTGGTATTGACGTTGGCCAGGTTGTTGGCGATGGTGTCAATCATCGTCTGCTGGGCGTCCATTCCCGTGGCGGCTGTAGAAAAAGCTTTTAGCATGGTATACTCCTAACCCTGACTATTGGCAACGCTCATCGCGGCTGAGCCGTTTTCGCGCTGACGTTTCAGGATATTGATATGCATTTCATACACTCGCGACAAAGTCATCATGTTGATCATTTCATCCATGACTTTGACATTGGATGCTTCCTGGTATCCCTGTCGCACCTTGACCCGGGTTGCAGCCTCGGGGTCGGCATCCGTCTTGACACGATACGCTCCAAGCCCAATCGGCTCGAGGTCTTCGGAGCTGTTTTTAAAGTTCACCAGCTTGAGCGTTCCCACCGACACGTCGCCGGCCTGCACCACGCCATCCAGGCTGATTTTAATCGTGCTGCCCGAAGCATCCTGGGGGATGACAATCGGACCGTTCTGCCCGGCGACCAGATTTCCGTTGGTATCCACCAACTGGCCCAGTTTGTTGATTTCCAGCGAACCGTTACGCGTATACAGCGGGCCTGTGGGGGTTTCAAGAACCAGAAAGCCTTTTCCTTCCAGAGCAATATCCAGCGGACGGTCGGTCCTTAAAATCTGTCCCTGCGAAAAATCAATCGTCTGAAGACTGTGTATTTCGCTGGCAAACAGGGATTCTTTGCCCTGATTGGCCAGAACCGAATCCAGTGTCGAACTGAAACTGCTGACGGTTCGCTTGAATCCTGACGTGGATGCATTGGCGATATTATTGGATACCGCCATGTATTTTTCCATCAGGGCATTAATCCCGGAACTGATTTGGCCGCTCGGTTCGCTCATATCATCTGTTCCTCCGGCTGTTCCTGAATATCAAATATATCCCCGTCCTGCTCCTGTTGATCGCCGAGCACTCCGGACATGCCGGCAATCATATTGGTGACACGAACCAGTTCGTTGATTGCTTTTTCGTTCAGACCAATCATTTCAATCCCGATGGATCGTCCCAGGGGCGTATCCCGGAATCCGCGAACTTCGGTAATATCCTGAATCCATTTGCCGTTTTCGAGTTCGAATATAATCAGAACCCGATCCCTGAGCCGGACATCCAGATTGGCTCGGATACGAAGCCCCGGACCCGATATTTCGGTAATCACAGCATCACAGAAATCAAGCTGGCCCGGCGCGGCATCCGACGATTCATACAGGACATCAAATATCGCCACCCTGGCCTTCCGCTGCATCGGAACACGCTGAAAACGCCGACGGTTGATAAACCGGATTCGGTCCGTATGGTTCAATTCCAGACCCTGCGGACCGCATGAAATCACGATCGATTCAAACTCCCAGGTCATATTGCCGACACGGTACTGGACTGCGGCAATCTGCCCGGGGATCGCCTCGATGGCGGTTTTCGGCAGAATCGCCAGCTCATATTCGTCATTGCGAATGACCGTGGCCTCAAACCGCGGACTGCCGGGCTGAGAATCCTGTGAGACCAGAACCGTCTTGCCGACGGAAATCTGACGGCTGCTCAGATTGCGTCCGGTGCGGCTGGTCATTCCGAATTCCGACACGGTTTTTTGAAATCCCAGTTTTGTCTTTATTCCATAAGCCATAACATTCAATCGTTTTCGCTGAACCAGATTATGCCCGGATTCAAAACTTTCCTGCATCAATCGGGCCAGGCCATCGTCATAAACCGACGGCTCTGTAAAAATCATATCTTTTTTTTTCAGGCCGGCTCGCAGGCTGATGGCCTCAAGAATCTCACGTTCCTGCTGGGTCAGCCGGCATCGATCCGCCAGGTTATTAAATNNCCTCCACTGCAATCCGTTCTTTTTCAAGCCGCATGCGACGAACGGCCGCCAGCAGAATCAGCAGCAATACAATCAGGGACCATCCCAGCACAATAAACCATTTATTGGTCATAAAGGTCGGGGCCGGCTTCGTCTCCAATTGCCTCATGGCACTGTAACGCTGCAGCGGAGACAGCGCCAGCACTGATATTTCAGCAATTTGAATAAGATATATCAGCATCCGACTTAGGGTCCATCTCAGTTACCGAATCAGACTGGTCAGTTCCTGCAGGATTTCATTGGCCACACGGATCGTTCTTGAATTGGCCTGGTAGCCGTTCTGGGCCTGCATCAGATTGACAAATTCGGTTGCAATGTCCACATTGGATTTTTCGAGGCTTTTGCCGGTGATCTTTCCCGCACCGCCGCTGTTGGCCATGGATTCAATCGGTTCCCCGGAGTTGGCCGTCGAAAGATAGTAGCCATTGCCGACCGCTTCAAGACCGCCTGGATTCTGGAACAGGCCGATCTGAAGCGCCGCAATATTCACTTTCACCCCGTTGGTAAATGTACCCACAATCATGCCGCTGTTATCAATCGTCACGCTCGACAGCGTTCCGGCCTCGTACCCGTCCTGTGTCAGGGCCGCGGCACTGGACTGCTGGCTGGCAAACTGCGTCAGGCCGGTAAATTCACCCGGCGTTCCCAGGTCCAGAGCAATGGTCTGGGTAAAGCTGGGATTATTGGCAAACTGGACCGAAAACTCCGCTGTTTCCGTCGCCGCGTTCAATCCTTTATAAGACCCGTTGGTATTGAATTCAATGCCTGAAATGCGGCGGTTCAGGGCGGAGGAACCATAAATATCATAATTCGACCACGACCCCTCGCGTTCACCATTGACGGACTGAATCACCAGGTCCCAGGTATTGGGGTCATCGGTTTTCACAAACGTCCCGGTCAGCACATACTGCGCCCCCTGATTGTCATATACCGTGGTTTTAAAGGTCTTGCTGTCATTGCCTCCGACGGCGGCATAATCAAAGAAAGTGGGTATTTCAAGGTCTTCCGCACCCGCCGGGCTATAGTTCATTCCCGTTACCTGGGCCTGACTGTAGCCTGCTGAATTGCCTGTAATCACAATCTTGCCATCGGCATTCAGAGAGGCGGTGCTGTTGTTATAGAGTGCCGAAATCTGGTCCAGGATATCCTGCATCGTAGCCCCGCTGCCGGACGCCGCCCCCGTCCAGGTCACAGCCTGATTGGTAAAGGTTGTACCGTCTTCCCTGATTCCAGAGACATAAATGGTTCCGGTACTGCCCACCCCAAGCGGACTGCCGCCCCACTGATCCAGATCGGACAGATAGGAGTTGGATGTGGCAACCTGGTCCCCGGAATTGACGGTAAAGGACGTATTGGAAATGAGCTTGTGCGTCGAGGATGCGGTGCTGTCGGCCGAAGACCGCAGATTGCCGTTCATGGTAATGGAGGTCGTCGCGTTGGCCGGCATGGAACTGTCCCAGGGAATATGAATGCTCGAATCGCCCGAATTCTGGAAACCTTCCGCCTCGCCATACGAACCGGTACGCTGAACTTTATACCCGGTTGCCGGGTCCACCAGCGTATTATCCGCATCCACCGCAAACGACCCGATACGGGTATAGACATTCTGACGCCCATTATTCATTACAAAATAGCCCGCACCATCAATCGCAACGTCCAGGTCCTGTCCGGTGGTGACAATATTACCCTGACTCATATCTTTCTTGACGGCCGAGATGTTTACACCGCTGCCCATCTGCTGCGGGTTGACACCGCCCAGAGAACCGGAAGGTCCGCTGGCCTGTCGAATCGTCTGGCTGAGTAGATCCGAAAATGTCACGGTACTGCCTTTAAAGCCAGTCGTGTTGACATTGGCCAGGTTATTGCCGGTTACATCCAGCATGGCTTGAAACGCCTTTAACCCCGATACTCCGGCCGTCATTGCTGAACCCATAGTGTTACTCCTTTATATCTTTCTGAATTACGCTTTGGTTATCCCTGAATCCCTTGTATCTGGCTGGTCTGGATGACATACGACTGGTTATTGCTGGATACCGTCAGCACAGGAGAGCCGTCCTGAAAAGTCAGTTTTTTGACCTGCCCTTCCAACACCTCACCTCCGGTGGTCGCAAAATTAACCGTTTTTCCCAGTAACGACTTGGCATAATCCAGTTCCGCCATCCACATCGCGCCTTCAAAGGTGGTGTTCATCTTGGTCATAGTCTCATTGATGGTTGCCAGATTGCCGTTCATGCCCTCGGTCAGCTCCAGTTGTGAAAACTGTGCAAGCTGAGCCGCCATCTGCTGGTTATCCATCGGCTCCAGAGGATTTTGATACTGGAGCTCAGTCACCAGCAGAGTCATAAAGTCCATTTTCTGTGACGCCGCATCAATCGTACTCATAATTAGTCCTTACCTTATCTGTTAACACTGAAGGCACACTGTGCCGCAAAGAAACTTGGCAAGTTCTGTGCCACAGACACCCCATAAACTTCCGAAAAATCCTTAAGTCCTTTATAAACAGGACCTTAAAATTTTATCATTCGGCAACCGTACAACCCGGCCTGCGCATAATACTTAACACGCATGGATAATTTTTTCCTTCCGATGGAAAGTTTTTCCAGACCATAACCCGCATTTACGTCCTATAATTCTGCAATTTATCTAAGCAACGCCTGATAATGTCAAAAGTATCAAAATTTAACTTAAGTTTTTATTGGACTGTCCGATAAAAAATTAAAGCCGTAAAGGGTTTCCTGCCGACTTAATCCATACCAATCGTTAATGAAGTATATTAGGAATCAGGTTTACACCAACGAGTGCGTAATATGGAAATAGAGTCGATTCTGGTTGTATCGCGGCAACCTGAGATTCAGCATCTGGCCAGACAGTTCTCGCAGCGGCTTTTCGCCGCCGATGACCTGAACGACCTGTCCGACCTGCTTAATCGCTCCGAACCCGAAGTCATCCTTCTCGGTTCGGATATGTCCATTGCGCAAATCGCGGTGATGATGTCCATCCTTCAGAACAAGCATCTTAATCCCCCCGTTATCGTCATCGGCGATGCGTCCTGCGAATCCAGGGCTGCCGATTACCTGTCGCTGGGGATTACGGACTATATGGATCGGTCCGAAGGCCCCCTGCAACTGGAGGCGATTCTCCTGCGGACGCAGGAGACCTGCGTATCGGAACCGCGAGACCTGGACTTTTTCACCGAAGACTGCCCTTCCGCTATTTCCATCGTCGGACGAAGTCCGGCCATCACCAAAACACTCAAGATGATTCGACTGGTTGCCGGCAGTGCCTGCAATCCGGTATTAATTATCGGTGAAACCGGCACAGGCAAAGAACTGGCCGCTCGGGCGGTTCATGTCCTGCGGCACGGCAATAATCAGAAATTCGTGGCCATCAATTGCGCCGCCCTGACCGCCAACCTGCTCGAAAGCGAATTATTTGGTCATGTCAAAGGCTCTTTCACCGGTGCCGACCGCGAAAAAACCGGCCTGCTGGAACTGGCCTCCGAAGGCACCATCTTTCTCGACGAAATCAGCGAAATGCCGCTTGATTTGCAGGCCAAACTGCTGCGGGTCATTCAGGAAAAAACATTCCGCAAAGTCGGCGGCGTGCAGGATATCGAATGCAGTGCGACCATTGTTGCCACCAGCAATCGCAATCTGATTCAGGAAGTCCGACAGGGTAAATTCCGCCAGGATTTATATTACCGCCTGGCCGTCTGCCCCATCACGATTACCCCGCTTCGGGCCGAATCCCGGCGCGAGGACATCCTGCTGCTGGCCCAGTATTTTATCCAGCAGTCCGCCATCTGTCCTCAAAAGAAAGGCAAAATCAAGGGCCTGACCAAGCTGGCCGCCGAGATGCTGCTCAAGCACCCCTGGCCGGGCAATGTTCGGGAACTTCGCAACGTCATCGAAAGAGCCATCCTGCTCGAATCCGGCGAGCGGATCGGCACCCATAATCTGTTCTTTGAGCCGGAACACTTTGATATCGAAGAAATGGTGATCCAGGATTGCCAGCCCAGCCCTTTGCGTGATTTTTCGCTGGAAAAAGCAGAAAAAGAGCTGGTGCGTCGGGCTTTGGAAGAAGCCGGCTGGCAAAAAACCCGCGCCGCTTCCCTGCTGGGTATTACCCGAGCAACCCTCTATGCCAAGGTCAAGCAATACAATCTTGAGCAACCCGGCGAAAAAGTCCATCAGACTATCTGATAATCAAAAAAACATATCTCTATAATCAAAATAGACTTATAAACTTTCTTTAAAATTCTTTTCTTTTTATATTGCTTTGCGAACACTACATAGATATTCTATGTATAGATGTTATATGTATTCTAAAGGCAATAGACTATGGATATTTCAAAAGACTTGATTGCAGCTTCGGCCACCCCCTTGATCCTGTCAATCCTGGCCGAGGGCGAAAGTTACGGTTACGCCATTATCAAGCAGGTCACCGCCCTGTCCGGCGGCACCATGCAATGGACCGACGGCATGCTTTACCCCATCCTCCACCGCCTCGAGAGCCAGGGCCTGATCGAATCCGAGGTCCGCACCTCCGACACCGGCCGCAAACGAAAATACTACCGTATCCGTCAGGATGGCACCGCGGCCATTGCCGCCCATCAGGCCCAGTGGCAAACGGTTTATGAAACCTTACGCAAAGTATGGGAGACAAAACTATGTTTCAATTAGAAATCGCCATTGAAAACTGGAAACAACAGCTTTTGCAGCATCAGACCATGACAGCTGCCGATATCGAGGAACTGCAAATCCATCTGCTGGAAGAAATGGATGCCCTGACGGCAACAGGCCTCAATCAGGAAGAAGCCTTTCTCATTGCGTCCCGACGCATCGGCAATCCCAACGACATTTCCTGTGAATTTGCCAAAATCAACCATGGCGTCATCTGGAAAAATCGGTTTTTCTGGATGATTATCGGCATTTTAATCCTGCAGATTTTTTCCTCCTGCGCCGTCTTCCTTGCCCGCGGCGGAGCATTGATTGGCTGCCAGTTGATCGGCTGGAACCCTTTAAATGCAGGGATTATTTCAGCAGCCATTCAAATCACAGTTCTGCTTTGTCTTTTTACCGCTTTCTACATCGCTGCCGTCCCGTTGTCCATGTTCCGTAAAATACCCAAAAAGACACTTATTGGTGCCATTATCGCAGTAACCGCCTTGAATTTCTTCCTCAGTCATGCTGCCGGCATGGGATACAATCTCCTGATAGCCCGATTCTTCTCCGTGGAACAACTGGGGCAATTCTCCCGTGGATGCAGCTACTCGGCCATGGGATTATCTGTCCTGTGGCCGGTGGTCTGGCTGGTGCTGCTGCTCTGGCTGCTGCCGGGCAAAACTCAATCCGCATCATAAGCCTCTATTAGGCAGAACCTCGGCCGGCTGGATGCTTCGATTCTTGTCATAAAATATCTTGCCATTTGGGGCCTGAAATTATAGACTCAAACATAAATTGCCCCTAAATACAGGATTTACGTAATGGCAGGATTAACATTTTTAGTCATTTTTTTGCTGCTGATGACCCTGATGGCGATTGTTCCGCAGATTTTGAAGCGGTTTCACATTCCTGCCATCGTCGCCATGATGCTCATCGGCATCCTCATCGGCCCCAATTCCCTCGACCTGATTCGTCACTTGAATCACCTGCTGGGCCGCGGCTACCCTACGCAGCAGATTTATGTCGTCCTCGATGCCATGGGGATGCTGGGGCTGATTTTCCTGATGGTTCTGGCCGGGATGGAAGTCAATCTGCGGCTTCTCATGGCTGAAAAGCGTGCCGTTATCTGGTTGAGTATTCTGACGTTCGCCATTCCGGCAGCGGCAGGATACCTGGTGTATAGGACCTTTGAGCCGGACAACACCATCGGTAAGTGGGTCTATGCCTCCCTGTTCGCCTCGCATTCGGTGGGCATTGTGTTCCCGGTCATGCGGGAACTTAAGGCAGTACGGACCCGGTTTGGCGTAGCGGTTCTGGCCTCAACGGTGATTACGGATGTGGCCAGTCTGATTCTGCTGGCCATTTGTATCCAATTCAAGCGGCATGAAATTTCCGGCTATATCGCAGAAAGCATATCGATATTTGACCATATTAATCCCGCAACGCTCGGGGCATGGTTTCCGATTTTATTTGTGGGAACGATTATTGCCTACATAGGTCTGTCGATGTGGCTGATTCCAATGGCGGCCCGCACGGTTTTTGCCCATCTCAAACCGAATGATGATGCCCGGATTACCTGTTTTCTGGCTGGCGTGTTAATTGTCGTATTTGCAGGCGAATTAATCGGCGTCAGCCTGATTGTGGGGGCGTTTATTGCAGGCATGGCATTGGTCGGGGTCAAGGCATTTCACGATGACGGCCGGATTCTTCACAAAAAGATCGAGGGCATCGGGTACGGCTTCATTATCCCGTTCCTGTTTTTGTCCATCGGAATGAAAACGAACCTGCGGATTGTATTTGCGGCGTGGGAAAATGCCGCTATCGTAAGCCTGACTCTGACGGGATTGATTGCCAGCAAGGTATTTTCAGGCTGGCTGGCCATGCGGCTGTCCGGATTCAATAACAAGAAGGGATTGTGCGCAGGCCTGATGACAGTGCCGCAACTGACTGCAACACTGGCGGCGGCGGCGGTGGCCCTGCAGCTTCAGATGATCAGTCCGGAGTTTTTCAATGCGATTGTGTTTTTGTCCATCGGCACGACCATACCGGTACCCTCCCTGATGAAACTGTTTATTGTCAAAGGCAATATTCGATTTGACGCCATTGAAGACCGGCTTTTAGCAGAAGTGCCCGAGTCGGACACGGATAATATCGAGGAAGACCTCGTTTAGGATCGGCAAATCATGCAGATTAAGTGTGGATACTAATGATTACGCAGACATTTTTTGTTTTTTTGGAAACAACGCCGGTTTCAGGACGTCTTGTATACTGAACCTACGTGAAACTTTCCGGTTCGGCGCGGCTGAGTACAGCAGCTTCAACCGCGTGCTTTTTTTGCTCGCGGAATAATCATACCCGTTGGGTATAACAAGGACATAAATCCTGATCCGTAATGAGCTTTATGAACTCAAACTTGCGATTAACCGAATCTGTTAGAATAAGGAGACCAAAATGAACAGCGAGATGTTTCCGATGCATGGCGGACAGACTGCCCCGGTTTGGGCGGGTTGTTTTATCATTTTTGTTGTTCTGTTTGCATTCAGCATCAATATTATCTTCTTGATAGCCATGTGCAAAATTTTTTCAAAGGCGGGATATCACTGGGCGATGGGACTGCTGACGCTGATTCCGGTGGTCCAGTTTTTTATCCCCCTGTTCCTGGCATTCGGCGAATGGCCTATTGAGAAGAAGCTCAAAGCCTGTCAGCAGCAGACACCTTCGGAACAGTCTGGTAATTTCAGGACCTTATAAGACGGGTTCTCTCATAACCAGGCGACTCTGAAGCCAACTTAGAGTGGAGAATTAAGATGAAGCCGGTGATGATGTGGATATGCCTGCTGGCAGCAGGTGTCCAGGCGGCCGGATTTCTGGGCGGCGGGGATATCTCGATGCTGACCAGAGTCGAGCAGGCTGGAGTGGTGTTTAAGGATGAGGGACAGCCCAAAGAATTAATCCGGCTGATGCAGGATAACGGCTGCACTTGTTTTCGGCTGCGGTTGTTTGTTAATCCCAGTGGACGCGGCGGCGTGGTTCAGGACATTCCCTACACGATTGCACTGGCCAAACGCATCAAGGCGGCCGGGGCGGTATTCATACTCGATTTGCATTATTCCGATACCTGGGCGGACCCGGCACATCAAACCAAGCCCGCCGCGTGGAAAGACCTGCCGTTTGAGGACCTGGTCAAGACCGTCGAAAGCTATACCGAACAGACTCTCAGGGAATTTAAGAAGCAGGAAGCCCTGCCGGAGCTGGTGCAGGTCGGCAACGAGATTCATCCGGGCTTTCTCTGGCCGGAGGGAAGACTGGACGACAAAGACCCCAATTCCTGGCCGCGTTTTGCCGGCCTGCTCAAGGCGGGAATCCGCGGTGTACGGCAGGCGACGACGCCGGAGGATAAGGTCAAAGTCATTATTCATATTGCCGCCGGGGGCGAGTGGGGCAAGACCGACTGGTTCTTTTCCAATTGCCGTAAGTACGGGGTGGAGTATGACATCATCGGCCAGAGCTTTTATCCGTGGTGGCACGGCACGATGGATGAGCTTAAGGACAATCTGGCCAGAACGGCCAAGAAATTCAAAAAAGACATTCTGGTTGTGGAGACGGCCTATCCCTGGCAGGATGTGCCCAATTTTGAATCCCGTGCCGAGCGGCTCGAAGCGATGACATGGGAGAAAAGTCCGGCCGGACAGAAAGCTTTTCTGGAAGAGTTGATTCAAACCGTCCGGACAACCCCGGACGGTCGAGGGATTGGGGTCTTGTGGTGGTATCCTGAATCCGTACCGACCAAACAATCCGGCGGCTGGAACGGAGGAATCACTGCTTTGTTCGACAAGGAGGGCAACGCCCTGCCGGCAGTGAAATGCTTCAAAGGGCTTTCTGCTCCACAATAGGTTTTAACGTGTCAGGGACGAGGCTGTGAGATCGCGGCCTTGATGAGCTTGATTTGGCGCTGGCCGCTGCCCGAGGCGGCGGTCACGGCGATCAGGGTATTGGGATCTTCCATGCATAACGCATTCCACGAAAACTGCCCCGCGATGTTCTGCTGGAACGGCTTGGGCTGAACAGTCCAGGTCCTGCCGTTATCAATACTGCTGACGACGCCCAATTTAAGGCGGGATTGATCGTCTTCGTCAGTTTGAAACGAGACAAAAAT
>DLFY01000207.1:0-8969 GCA_002482415.1 Phycisphaerales bacterium UBA7708 | reverse complement strand
AGGGACAGCGACGATATAAGGGGCAACCGCCCTCCGGCTGCTGTCAGCGGGTGCATAGACCAGGCGACGCGGCCCCCATGTTCTGCCGCCGTTGGTGCTGCGAACCGACCAGGTACAGAACTGGCCGGCACGTTTGACATGATGCCCTTCCAGAACGACAAGAATGTCGCCATTGGATAGCTGTGTCGCCACGGGCATTCCGTCGCGTGAGCCGGGATGCCGGGAAATTACCTGCGGAGAATGCCAGCTTTTGCCGTTGTCGTCGGAACGCTGCATTTCAATCACCTGATCATTTCCATCCACATTGCCTTCCTGAGCATAAAAGACCAGCAACTGGCCATCGGCTTTGCGGATCATCTGCGGCTCCCAGACGCCGTCGATATTACTGATGATGGTGGACAAGGGCTGCCAGCTTGAGCCGCCATCCGTGCTTCGGGAGACCTTAAGCGTCTTGACCTCGCCATCGACGATGCGATAGGCACACAGGATTTCACCGCCGGGCAATTCTATTAATTCGCCGTTGGCGGCATTGCCGGTACCGAAAGAGGCCTGCGAAAGAGAAGACCACGTCTTACCCGCATCGGTGCTTCGGGAAATGCGTACACAGGTATCGGAGGAGCCTTCGTTGGTATCATAGGCACACAGCCAATGGCCATTGGACAGGATGAGCAGCCTGGGATACCACGTACCGCCTGAAGAGGGAGCGAATACGACCTGCTCGGAGGCAGGATTCCAGTTAAGAGTAACCTCTCGTTTGGGCGAAGATGTGTTGATTGTTTGGGCAGCTATGACCTGCGGCATCGCCCCGAGCCAGAGCAACTGGAGCAGTAACAGGACTGTTTTGAAATGCTTATTCCCCATAGAAACCTGGACCCAGTGCCGCAGCAGGATTACAGACCCGCCAGCCAGACATCGACAAATCGTTCCAGATCGGCCAGATTCACCTGACCGCTGCCATCCAGGTCAGCACCTCCGCAGCCGCTTGTCGCATGGCAATCGGTCATCTGCCAGCGTGCCGCAAGATAACCAAAGTCTTCATAAGCAACACCATCGGGACATGCAAAATCTGCCGCAATAGCCCGATTCCAATTGAAATACGGATACGTCACGCCGTTGGCACAGAGCCTCCAGATGTCATCCCCTCCATTGGCAGCCTCGCCGACAAAATCCCACCCGAAGTCCGTATAGGTTGACCGCGTCTGCATCTCGAGAGTGGTCTTGCCGTAAAGGTCCGTTATCGTGCCCGCCCCATCGCCCGTTCCTTGTACNNCCACTGGTATCCACATCCCAGAAACATCTCTGGACCGTTCCAATTCCATTCTCGCCAATAATCCCGCCCACATAGGTATGTGATACAGAATCCTCAGAGGATACACTGGCTATAGCCTTCACCGCTCCGGTCGTGTAACAGGTGGATACCTGCCCCAATTCCGTCGTGGCAACCACGCCGCGATTTCTGCCAACCACACCGCCGCAGGCCGCCCAGGCCGAAGACGGTACCGGCGATACCACCTTCGCTGAGGCATTCGATGCCCCTGCGGCATAACAATTATCAATCGTGCCGGTGTTATCCGCGGCGATGCCTCCCGCCGAAGACCAGCAGTTGGTCTGATTATTTCCGGCCACCGACGCATCGGATTGGGCAAAACCTGTCGCATAACTGCGCGTAATCATTCCCTTGCGATTATATCCAACCAGCCCACCCGCAGAAGACCACGCCGCCGAAGCCCCCGAACCAATCAGGCAGCTCGCAGTAACATCCCCCTGGGCATAACACCTGTCGATTGTACCGGATTCATTCAGTGCCGCCAGTCCGCCGGCAAAGGCCGAATCGCTGGTCGAATCAGCCTGTACCGCACCCGTCGCATAGGAACGAACAATCGTGCCGTGATCATTAATCGCCGCAAGTCCGCCGGCATTAGCGGTATATCCGTTGACAGTCACCGAACCGGAGGCATAACAATCAGAGATATCCCCGTAGTTGGTTGCAGCCAGTCCACCTGCCTGCGATCTGGAAACATGTGAAGTACTGACCGCAGCCGTGCAAAAGCAATGGGACATTGTGCCTTCATTGACCCCAACCAGCCCCCCCGCTGCATTGGCACCGCTCACCATACCGCTTGCGGAACAATCCGTAATGGTCCCGTCTTCATTCCAGCCGGCCAAGGCGCCAATATAGCTTTTGCCCGCAATAGAGACATTCTCCAGCCTGATTCCCTGAATCACTGCCGGCGACCTTACAAGACCAAACAAACCCACATTTTCAGCATTCGGCAGGTTCATCGTCAGATGACTCAGCGTAAATCCCGCCCCGTCAAACACACCCACAAAGGCCTGCCCCCAGTTACCGATAGGCGATAGAGCAACTCCTGTTAAATCCAGGTCTTTGGTCAAAACAAAGGCCTTATCCCAGTCTGCCGGTGTAGAAGCCAATTGCACCAAATCCGCCGTATTGGAAACCCAATATGGATTGGAATCAGAGCCATCGCCATGACTATACGCACACACGGTTGCCTGGAGTGACAAAATCCCCGCCAATACAATAACTGCTGTTTTCATCCCCTGTATCCTCTGAGTATTTACGTTTTCTCTTCCTGTGGTACCTGTATCAAACCGTTACATTGTTTGATACGATTGTCGATACCAATGGTATTAAAAAATCTGTAAAAAAACAATCCATTTTTACATTTATAAAATATACCCCACCCTTTTTTGTGTATTATAATTTATACTTTCATCCTTCCTTTTATCAAAGAACAAACTATTCAATATTTATAGGATGACATCACGACAGGCTGGCAATATCCAGATTTCGTGCCGCGGCGGTTTCATCGAGCCGGCCAATCGGGGTTGTCACCGGGGCGGCTTTGATGCTGGCCGGATCGGCCTCAACCTGTTTGGCAATATCAATCATGGCCTCGATAAAGAGATCCAGCGTCTCCCGGCTTTCGGTCTCGGTCGGCTCTATCATCAGGGCCTCCTTGACAATCATCGGGAAATACATAGTCGGCGGGTGAATGCCGCGGTCGATGAGGGCCTTGGCGATATCGAGGGCATGTACACCTTTGGCGGCCTGTCGGGTGGCACTGATGACGCATTCGTGCTTGCAGACCTGCTCAAAGGGAATATCGTAATAATCCTTCAGCTTTTCTTTGACATAGTTGGCGTTCAGCACGGCATTTTCGCTGACCCGCAGAAGCCCCTCTTTGCCCAGCATCAGCATATAGACATACGCCCTAAGCACCACGCCGAAATTGCCGTAGAACGGGGCGATATAGCCGATGGAGTCCGGCCGGTCATATTCGAGGGCAAACGTGCCGTCCGACCGCTTGACCACCACGGAAATCGGCAGAAAATCCACCAGTTTCGAGCAGACGCCCACCGGGCCGGCACCGGGACCGCCGCCGCCGTGCGGCGTGGCAAAGGTCTTGTGCAGATTAATATGGATAATGTCAAAACCCAGATCGCCCGGACGAACCCGGCCGACAATCGCGTTGAGGTTGGCGCCATCATAATAGGCCAGACCATCGACCGAATGAATCAGGTCACAGATTTCCTTGACATGGGGATTGAATAGTCCGACCGTATCGGGACAGGTCAGCATGATGCCGGCCACTTCGCTGTTGAGTTCCTTCTTCAGGGCCTCCACGCTCATCAGGCCGTTTTTGTCGCTGGGGATGGTCTTGACCGAATATCCGGCAATTGCAGCGCTGGCGGGATTGGTACCATGGGCGCTGTCGGGAATCAGCACGACCTTTTTCTTGTTGCCCTTGCGGCGGTGATAGGCGGCCATCATCATAATGCCCGTCAGTTCGCCGTGCGCTCCGGCCATCGGCTGCATCGTAAAGGCGGCCATGCCGGCGATCTCCCGCAGCATCATATCCGTATCATACAGCACCTGCAGGGCGCCCTGCGTCAGCATGCCGCCCATCCGCAACTGCGGCAGCAGCGGATGCAGATGCGCAAAACCCGGATAGGCCGCAATCCGCTCGCAGACCTTGGGGTTGTATTTCATCGTACACGAGCCCAGCGGATAGAATACCGTATCCACGCTGAAATTCCGGCGTGACAATTCCGTAAAATGCCGCACCACATCCAGCTCACTCAATTCCGGCAGCGGCAGGTTGTCCCGCAGCAGCTTCGGCTCAATATGCACACCCGCAGGCACATCGCTTTTGGCAACCCGTAATCCCTGACGCCCCGTCACACTTTTTTCAAATACCAGTTTCATTGTATATCTCCAATGTCATTCCCGCGAAAGCCGGAATCCAGATTTTTGAAACCACAGATTTCACAGATTACACAGACTTTTAATTTTCAATTCTGTATTCTTTCGCCCCTTCGGGGCGTAACTCCTTTATTGTCCCGAAGGGACATTAAGTTTAATAGCCGGAGGCATTTATTCAATTCGCTTTCTTCCAAACACTAAATCATGAATAAAACAACCCAGCGGCGCTAATATCAAACCCGGCAGCCATCCGATAAAAATACCTGTAAGGAATACAAACCCATCAAAATCTACAACTGGTTTCGCGGTCGCCTTTTCTGTTAAATAAAATATTGCCGGAAGAAACATCCCGTATATAAATATTGCCACACTCCACACGATCCAGGTAAACCAAAAACTTCTCTTAAAATTTACTTTCCAGATGCTGTAAATTAAAGGAACAGCAAATAACAGCACAAGAAACGACCAGCGGATTATCATCAGAATTACATAGTGCTTATTCATATCTATTGATCTGTGTAATCTGCGAAATCTGTGGTTTCTCGTTCTTAAAGTATCGCTTCCAGTTCCTCAGCCAGCATGCCGATTTCCTGCTTGGTGCGTTTTTCGGTCACGGCAATCAGCAGCGAGTTTTCCATGCCCTTATAATAGCGGCTCAGCGGGAATCCCGCGGCATAGCCTTTTTCGATCAGCTTGGCCACGACCTCCGCCGCATCCATCGGCACATCCAGCACCATTTCATTGAAGAACCACTTGGCCGGAAAGTGCGCCTTGACGCCGGGGATTTTGGTCAGCCGTTCGTATGCATAGCTGGCCTTATCCGCACACAACTGTGCCGTCGTCCGCAGGCCGTCTTTGCCCAGCAGGCTCAGATAAATCAGTGCCGTCATCGCACACAGGGCCTCATTCGAACAGATATTCGACGTTGCCTTCTCGCGGCGGATATGCTGCTCGCGGGCCTGCAGGGTTAATACAAACCCCTGACGCCCCTGGGCATCCTGACTCCGCCCGACAATCCGCCCGGGCATCGCACGAGAATACTGCTTTTTAGTCGCCATGAAGCCCAGATACGGCCCGCCGAACGACATCGGCAGCCCCAGCGACTGGCCTTCACCGGTGGCAATATCCACCCCCATCGCACCCGGCGCCTTAAGAATCCCCAGTGAAATCGGATAGCATGAACTGATCAGCAGCGCGCCTTTGGCATGAACCGCTTCGGCCAGATCGGTGAAATCATCGATACAGCCGAAGAAATTCGGATTCTGCACCATCACCGCCGCGGTCTTGTCGTCAAGGGCCTTGAGAATCTGGCTGCGATTGGCCAGGCCGCTATCATTGGTCGTCTCAATCAATTCAATATGCAGATTACGTGTATAAGAATGAATCATTACACGATAAATCGGATTGACCGAATCGTCGATAATCACCTTGTTGCGGCCGGTAGCCCGAAGCGCCATCATCATCGCTTCATACAGCGCCGTCCCGCCATCATAAATCGATGCATTGGAGACTTCCAAATCCGTCAGGCGGCAGATCATTGACTGATACTCATAGATCGCCTGCAGCGTCCCCTGTGACACTTCCGGCTGATACGGCGTATAGGCGGTATAAAACTCCGCACGTCCCGCCAGCGCCGGCACCGCTGCGGGAATAAAGTGGTCATAAAATCCGCCGCCCAGAAACAGCGTCAGATTGATATAATTCTTTCCGGCCAGCTCCGCCAGACGCGTGCGAACTTCCTGTTCGGATAAACCCTCGGGCAGCTTCAGGTCTTTGCAAAATAACTCCTGCGGAATCTCCCCGAACAAATCTTCGGGCCTCATTTTGATCTCGTCCAGCATCTGCTTGCGCTGGCTGTCGGTATTGGCTATAAAAGGCATAACATCCTCAAATAAATAGTGGATTGAGAAATCCTGACCGGAATCTCTAAACGCTACACAACAGACTTGTCATACCCGCGAAAGCGGGCATCCAGCGTTGTTTAGAATTTAGAATTTCGTATTTAGAATTTCCACTTAGTGTGCTTCTGTCTCTAAAAATTTCTCGTAGGCCGCAGCATCCATCAAGCCATCAAACTCAGCGGGATTGGATGCTTCAATCTGAATCATCCAGGCCTTGCCGTAGGGTTCGGCCTTCAGCATATCCGGATTATCGGGAACGTCCGCATTGACCGCCGTCACTTTGCCGCCAATGGGAATATACATATCCGAGGCCGACTTGACTGATTCAATTACGCCAAAGATATCACCCTTCTGCAGTTCCTTGCCGACCGGCGGCAGCTCCAGATAAACAATATCTCCAAGCTGTTCAATCGCATAAGCCGTCAATCCGACGGTATAAGCATTGCCCGGCCCTTTTCGGACCCATTCGTGTGTTTGTAAATACCGTGCCTGTTTGTCAATCATCATAATCTATATCCTTTATTCATCTGACTCGAAATAAATATCCTGGGTATTATTCGAAAACCGCCATCATTGCCGCAGCACCCGGCTTCAAATTCCGCTTGACTATTTTGGCCCCAAGCATCTTGCCGCGAACTTCAATCTGTACCTCTGCTCCCGCGGTCAATTGGCAATCCACGTACGCCAGTGCCACAGACCGCTGATCATAGTGTTCCGTAATGGTCTGGCTGTCATCGTACTTCCAATAAGGAACTGATGTCCCGCTGGTGACCACACCCACAGGACGCCCCTGACAAAAGACCGGACTGCCCTGCCGGGCGATTCCCTTATCTGTTATTCTCAGGCAAACAATCCGTTTTGGCAAGACGCTGCTATCGGAAAAATCACCTTTTTTATACCGTTCCAGCGCGGCAAGCTGACGCTGAATGGCAGCTTTGCCGACATACTCTTTCTTTTCGCTGTCAGCGACCGCAAACCGGGCCGTCGGACAGGCCAGAATCGGCATCGTCTTGCCTTCTGAATCCAGCCCCATCTCATGGCCATACAGCGGCAGCGACGCTTCCAGTCGAAGCGTATCTCTAGCCCCCAGGCCGATCGGAGCTGCGCCTTTGGCCAGCAGGATATCCCATAACGCCCCCGCCTTATCCGCCTGAACCATAATCTCAAAACAGACCGCTTCGCCTGTATAACCCGTCCGACCAATGAACACCTTATGCCCCGCCAAAGCAGCGACACTGGCTGCATTACGCTTCGGTTCCGGCAAAGCTCCGCCAGTTAGCAGTCCCTTGAGAATCGCCTCCGACTGCGGCCCCTGCAGGGCCACCATCGCCAGCGACTCACTCAAATCCTCAAGCACCACGGAAGTAAACCGAGCCTTGAGTGATTGAAGATGCTTCCAGTCTTTATCTTTATTCGAGGCATTGACCACGAGAATATAGTTATCGGACTCAAACCGATAAAGCCAGGCATCATCGACCGCCCCGCCGTCGTCTTGCGCCAGAATCGTATAATGACTCATCCCCATCGGCAGCCCGCCGGCGTAATTGGTCAAGCCATAATCCAGAAATGCTCCGGCCTGGTTCCCGCTGATGCGGAACCGTCCCATGTGCGAGACATCAAACAGACCGGCCGACTTTCGTGTAGCCAGATGTTCCTGTACAATCCCCGCCGGATACTGGATCGGCATCTCCCAGCCCGCAAAATCCACGATTTTCGCATGGGCAATACAATGTTTTTCGTAAAGCGGCGTTCGTTTTGGTTGATTGGACGGCATTGTAGGGTCCTATAAATCCTTTTATCAATGGTTGAATCTGCCCCCCTGTTTATCAAATCCTATATCTGGAGTCAACAGATTTGTACTTTTCCTGCACGACTTTATACAATGAATAGCAAGATAGTGCTAATTCAGCAATATACAACCTTAAATGACATACATTATCCTTTACCAAACTTCACATCTCTTACTGCAATCCTTTATTCTAAACATATCGCCTTGCATAGCAAGCATTTATGTTAATCTCTAATCACTTCTACCTATCCTGTCAGTACTTTTACTTATAGTCAAAATAGGTGTTTTTTATATTAAACATCCTTTCCTTGCAATTCGACAATAAGACCAGACAAAAAATTCAATTATCTGTCAGGTTTTTGTACTTTTTTTCACAGGAGCATGAAGAATGGATAAAACAGTAACGATTAGTCCTTTGACACGAATCGAAGGACATCTTGCCATCCACACGGAAACGGAAGCCGTCGCGGACAGCAAGAAAGTAAAAATCACCGAAGCCCGGTGCGAAGGTGAAATGTTCCGAGGCATTGAGACTATCCTCCAGGGTCGTGATCCTCTCGATGCTCAGCAGATTACTCAGCGCATCTGCGGAGTCTGTCCCATCTCACATGGCATGGCCTCGCTCATGGCCCAGGAAATGGCTTATGGAATCGCCCCTGCCAAAAATGGCAGACTGGCCCAGAACCTGATTCTCGGGGCCAACTATCTGCAATCGCATATCCTTCACTTTTACCACCTCTCAGCCCTGGACTTCGTCGACATTAAAGCCATACTAAAATATAACGGCCCCGATACAACACTCAAATCGCTGCGGGCATGGGTGGAAAACGCCGTTTCATCNNACGAAGTCAACCAATATGTCCCCGGTGATCAGGAAAACTGGCGGCTGATTTCCAATTACCTCAAAGCCCTCAAGATGCGTTCGGTCGCCCATGAAATGTGTGCCGTGTTCGCCGCCAAGATGCCGCATTCCACCTCGCTGGTGCCGACCGGCGTCACCGGCGAAATCGCCCTCGAACGCATCCTCAGTTACAAGAGTCGCCTCGATAAA
>DLFY01000176.1:724-7694 GCA_002482415.1 Phycisphaerales bacterium UBA7708 | reverse complement strand
AGGGCCTGGTTGGAATCATAATCCCGCCAGCTTTTGGGCACAAACGAATCCTGCGGACCCGCATAGATATCTTCAATGATGGGGTACTTTTTCGACTCATCCAGAGTCCGCGGCCGCCAGATAACGCCCCAGATATCGGTCTTGCCGTCGCGTCCTTTGGCACAGAACGGCTCCGGCCCGCGCCAGCCGACCTTGAACAGTTCTTCTGCATCGGCCTTCTCCAATTCGCAAATCAAATCACCGTTGTCAGCCTTGCGAAGTTCATGCACCGGCGGCATATCAACACGGGAATATGTATCAATCAGAACGCTCCTGTCGGGCGAAAACTGTACACTGTGCGTCCCATGCCCCGGCGTCAGACAAACCAGCCCGGAACCGTCAAACCCAATACGGTAATACTGGATGTAATACGGGTCGCGATCGGCCTCCATGCCCGAGGCCTTGAACTCAATTGTCCGGGCTTTTTCATCCACCCGCACGATTTCCCGCACAATCCAGTTGCCTTTGGTAATCTGATTTTTCAATTGCCCCGTCTTGCTGTCATACAAATACAAATGCAGCCAGCCGTCCCGCTCCGACGACCAGATAATCTCATCAGTTTCATTGAGATACTGCGGCTCGACCGGGTTGTAATTGATATTCACAAACGTTTCAGACCGTTCATCGATAATCACGCTGGATTTACCGGTCGCCGCGTCCACTCGCACCACTGTAAGCCGCTGATGGCTGCGATAGGGATGCTCAAAGAGAAAACTTTTGCCGTCTTTGGCCCAGCGAATACGCGGTACGCCAAACGCATCCCACGGCTGGTCATCGACCTTGATTCGCTCTTTGGTCTCTGTGGAAAACAGATTCATCTCCAGAATATCATAGCGATCTCCCGGCAGCAGGTAATTGTTGAAATGCAGCATCGCCCGCCCGCCGTCTTTAGGCGAGGATTCGATCCGATGAACCGGCTTGTTCTCGCCTGGCTGGATTTGATAGGCCGCAATGGTCTTGCTGTCCGGCGACCAGCTCGGCCAGCCATAATAATGATTCGGGTCGCCATCATGGCTGATCCGAAATTCGCGGCTGTCCTGTGTGGATTTCAGATAGAGGTTATGCTCTTTAGTTACTGTCTCCCAGGCCTTGTCGGGCGAAACCGTCGTATTTTGCATGGGCCGACGATTCCTCTGCCGAGGCCGCTGGGGCTGTTCGGGTTCTTGTTTCTGTTCGGCCAGTGCCTCCCCGCCCGGCGTCAGGCATTCATACGTCTCCAGACCAAATCGCCAGCGTCTGCCGTCCAGGTCAAATTGCAGAATCTTTCCGCCTTCAAGCAGCTCAATCGTATCAAACGGCAGGTTCTGTCCGACGTATGTTTTCGACAATACCGTCGAAAGCGCCTCTGCCAGCCGCTGATGGTCAAATGCCGGGCCGCGTGTCCCCTGCCGGCAATCCACAAGGACAAACTCTTTGCCTTCTTTGAAGTTATTTCGATACCAGAACTTCTGATTTTCATCAAACCAGTTGGGCTGGATGGTCTTTTTGAAAACTTTGTTGGAATACGTTTCGCGGAGTTTTTCGGCCCGCTGATAATCGTCGCGTGAAATCGCAAACGAAGAGACTTGAACCCATGCCATGATGAAAAAAACAAACGCCGACATCCTCGCAATCGTGATGTTCTTCATAAAGTTCACCTGTTTTGCCTTGTATTCGGTTTACATTGCAGCATCGTTTGTGCGATACCCTATTTCTGTTTATACAGACAACGCTGGTTCCGGTCAAGTAACACAGATTTATCCCGGCAGGGAGAATTTCAAAAGGTTTAATTCAACGGTATACCGATCCTACTTGAGATGTTCCGGTTCGGCGCGGCTAAGTACAGCAGCCTCAACCACTTGCTTCTTTTGCTCGCGGAACAATCATACCCGTTGGGTATATTATGGATAAAAACCGGCATTCTGGCAGTCGGGCCGACCGTCGTCGTTATCGTATTCAATCGCATCCGCCTCATCGAGTGTCAATTGAATCCGTTCGATTTTCTCAGCGGTGTGCGTGTGGCTGTTGACAGTCACGATGATGCCGCTCATCCGGACATCGCCGGTGGCAATCTCAAACGGGTATGGCATCTGCGTACGAAACGCCCGTATCACGCATTCGCTTTTCCGCCCCAGTACCGAATCATGCGATCCGGTCATACCGATATCCGTAATGTAGGCGGTTCCCTTCTGCAAAAGCCGCTCATCCGCGGTCACAATATGCGTATGGGTGCCGAATACACAGGCCACTTTGCCGTCCAGATAATACCCCATCGCCACTTTTTCACTGGTCGCTTCGGCATGCATTTCGACAAAAACAATCTCGGCCTGCTGACTAACCCGTGACAGTATCGAATCGATTTTGGCATACGGACAATCCGCCGGCTTCATGAAAATCCGGCCAATCAGCGGGATCACCGCTACCGACACGCCGCGAGCCGTTTGATAAATCGCATAATCCCGGCCTGCCGCACTGGCAGACAGATTCGCCGGCCGGGTAATATTGGTATTGCCTTCCAGAACGGGAATAATATCTTTTTTACGGAATGCATGGTCACCCAGGGTAATCAAATGCACGCCGTATTTGAGCAGCTTGTCGTAAATCTG
Source organism: Phycisphaerales bacterium UBA7708 (assembly GCA_002482415.1). Classification (GTDB taxonomy): domain Bacteria; phylum Planctomycetota; class Phycisphaerae; order Sedimentisphaerales; family Anaerohalosphaeraceae; genus Anaeroglomus. Next base: position 5,070 of record DLFY01000176.1, on the reverse strand, counting down.
AGGTGTCAGCCCCGAGCCGCCGGCGGCGTTTTCCGCATTGGCAATCACACAGTCGATTTGCCGTTCCTTGACCAGTCCGGCCAGACGCAGGGCCAGAGCCCGTCGTCCCGGCCGGCCGACAATATCCCCGATACATAAAATATTCAGCTTCATCCAGCACCCTGCGGCAGGATACTCGACACAGCAGACCGGCTCAAGCCGCCTGCTGCATCCAGACCTGCCCCTTAGGATTATCGAGCGTATTCCACGCAGCGCACTTCACGCAGCAGAGTCACCTTGATTTCACCCGGATAGGTCATTTCTTCTTCAATCTTCTTGGCAATATCACGGGCGACTTTCATCGCGGAATCATCATTAATCTGGTTGGCATCCACAACCACGCGGATTTCTCGACCCGCCTGGATCGCAAAACAGCCTTCCACACCCTTGAAGCTGCCGGCAATTTCTTCCAGCTTTTCAAGCCGCTTGATATAGCGCTCCAGCGTTTCGCGGCGAGCACCGGGACGCGATGCACTGATGGCGTCCGAGNNTCAGCGGGGTGTACGGATTATCCGGCGGACAGTCGCCGTGGTGAGCTTCAACAGCATTGATGACAATCTGCGGTTCTTTGAACCGACGCAGATAATTGGCGCCAATGGCCGGGTGACCGCCTTCAATTTCGCGGTCCATCGCCTTGCCGATATCATGCAGCAGGCCCGCGCGTTTGGCCATGGTGCCGTCCAGCCCAAGTTCGTCGGCCATCACCTGGGCCAAAAACGCCACTTCGACGCTATGCCGCAGAACATTCTGGCCATAACTGGTGCGATAATGCAGCGCCCCCAGCATGCCGAGAATCTTGTTATTCAGACCACGAACATCCACTTCTTCGGCAGCTTCCTTACCAATCTGCATCACTTTGGCATGGACATCTTTCTTGGTCTGCCCCACAATTTCCTCGATTCGGCTCGGGTGGATGCGTCCATCCTGAATCAGACGTTCCATACTCAGGCGGGCCACTTCCCTGCGAATCGGGTTAAATCCGCTGACCACAATCACACCCGGCGTATCATCCACAATTACGTCAACACCGGTCGCCTTTTCAAACGCCCGGATATTCCGGCCTTCACGACCAATAATACGACCTTTCATCTCGTCATTCGGGATATCGACCATGGAAACGCTCACCTCGCAAGTCTGCTCGGCCGCATACCGCTGAATCGCCAGGTTGATGATTTCCTTGGATTTTTCCTCGGCCTGTTCTTCCGCCTGAGCTACCTTGCGGGTAATCAACTGACCCATTTCTTTTTCACATTCTTCTTCCAGGTTGGTCAACAGCAACTGACGGGCCTGCTCAACATCCATGCCGGTGATTTTCAGCAATTGACTTTTCTGCTGGGCAAGAACGGTGGATAATTCCTTATTCTTGGAATTGTAGCTCTGGATTTGCCTTTGTACTTCCTGCTCGGATTGTTTGACTTGTTTTTCGCGCTGGATAAGTTGTTCGGTTTGTCGCTCAAGAACGTCTTCTCTTTTGGATAGACGTGATTCCTGACTCCGCAGCTCGCCTTCTTTTTTCTCAACCTCAGAGGTGAATTCCTGACGCTTTTTCATCTGCTCAGATGCAGCGTCCAGGCGGGCTTCTTTGACTATTGTTTCGGCTTCACGACGGGCTGTTTCAATGCGATTCTGAATCTCCTGCTCGACTTTTTTGGCCCGCATTTTGGCAAGGCCCAGAACCAGAAGAGCCGCCCCTCCACCCCCAACGAAAATCCCCAGAAACAACCCGATGATGATATTTCCACCCATCGCTTGTGCTAATATTTCCATGCTGCACCTTTCCTTTAACTACTGCATATTCGGTCATATGCACAGGTCCCACAAGGGATTACAGCAGCATGAGCAAAGGTATGAAGTCAACAAAACAAGACCAGTATCAGCAACGCTTTAGGCGCAACATCCCCTTCTCAGACAGACTGCTCTTGTGTTTGGAGCCGAAACTGCCTGTTCGAAAGAATACATTCATTGGGTTGCTTCCCATACCCCGGCACCTTGGCCGAAGCCGTTGTTATTATACAACTCTGTCTTGACTACATTCACCGACACGACACCGATTTCGGACTTGACAGGACCACTTCTTGTCCCGCCTTTCGCCCATCTTTGTCGCAGACCGATGTTTATGAAGCTCTGCTGCCTGCCCACTTTCCGTGGTCGGCTGTGCTGGTTTCCATCCTCCGGCCCGAATCATCCTCCGTCAGACGGAAACGCTATCTATATTTAACCCTCTACGCAAAGGGTCTATTCTTTATCATATCTAATCTTTGATTTCGGTCAAGCGAAAACCATTTCTACAGCAAATATTCTCGATTCTTAAATTATCGGACCCTGTTTAGCCTGAAAGTCGTTATATTCATTAAAACAGGGTTTCTCGTTAATCTGCCCCTTGTATTTGTCGAAACTCTCACCAGCGGAATCAATGTGTATCCGTTTAATTTATTGGACTATTTCAGGGTATTTTTTATGCTGAAAAGAAAAGATGTCCTCACGACCGGCCAGGTCGCTCAAATATGCAATGTCGCTCCTCGTACCGTGACGAAATGGTTCGACTCCGGTCAGCTTCGCGGCTATCGCATCCCCGGTTCACGGGACCGCCGGATTCCGTTGAGCGAATTGATCCGTTTCATGAAAGCTCATAATATCCCGACAGACGGACTCGACAAAGGCCATGTCCGGATACTGCTGATTGACAGCAATGAGACTGCCTGTACCACCCTGACCGAAGCCCTGACTTCCAAGGGAGCGTTCGATATTGAATCCGCCCAGAACAGTTTTGATGCAGGGCTGATGGCACAGAAATTCCTGCCAAATGTTATCCTGATTAATCTGATGTCAACCCAGATTGATGCCCACCAATTGTGCAGTCATATACGTGAAAATGAAGAGCTCAAAGACACCAAGGTCATCGCCATCGCGGCCGGGCTTGGGGAAAACGAATCAAAGGCTCTCCAGAATAAAGGCTTTGACGCCGTCGTAACGGAACCGTCCAATCTGGACCGGATTCTTCTGGTTATTCAGCAGGCCTGTACGATTATGTAGGCTTGAGATATCTCGGCAAAGAGTCTCATCACCTTTTATCGAATAATTTCCAACTCTTTTTGTTGTTCAAACCATGAACGATAAAATTCGGCAAAATATTTGTGCCGACTTTCAATCGTCTTTTTCTGTATCCGTTCTTCGCTGGTGCCCAGGGTACAATATCTTTTATATTCTTGATAAGGGATGGAAGGGAAATCTTTGATCATCTGCCTTAAGTATTCAGCCGCAATATCCGCATAGCTTTGAGACACCGTATCAGGTCCCAAGTTACGTGTTACCTGGTCTGAATAGATATAACTCTTGATATATTCCACAACTTCCGGCTGGCGAATGTAACTAATCTCTCTTAGAAGATATTGGACACGGTAATCTTCGACTTTTTTTGATAATATTCCTGCGGTTTTATGATCTGAACGATCAATATATTTGCAATAATGTTCACACGAAAATCCCTTAACTAGATCAATACATTTGATTATATCTTCTTTCTCACCCATTCTGGCACGAGCCATCAGGGCGGTAAAAGCATTCCCATAGCAAGGCCAAGAATCAGGTTCAACAGGATACACTTCCTGTTCAGCAATCGTTTTCAATAAACCAAGTTCACTGGTCATCCCGGCACAGCCTACATGCAGAATAATCGGAATTATTTCTTCATCCTGCTTTATCAACAACTCATGAAGTTTTTGCTTGATCGTATCTGAGTATGCGTCCTGCTGCCATAGAGTTGGAAAACCTCGATATATTTCATCCCTTAATTGCTTGTTGTCCAGAGTTTTGCCAAGAATCGCTTCTACTATTTCTTTCTTTTCAGCGACATCTTTCTTCTGTTGACTTAGAAAGAACAACATCTTTTTACCATAATATTTTTTGTTGTTATTCGGATCTGTCAAATAGTCCACTGCATAGGGAAGAACGTTCATGCCGAATTGCTCGACCATCTTTTCTTCCTTGATTGTCTCGGAGATTTCCATCTCCATTTCAAAAGTCTTTTGTAAAACAGTTTTAATATCCTCCGTCTTGGCCGCGATTCCAGGGATACACAAAGACAACATGGCAACCATTATATTCACTATTTTCATTTTATTAACTCCTGTCAGTATGTTGTGTAAAAAGGTCGATGTCGTCAATTGCATCCGAAACAACCCCCTGCAGGCCCTGTCTATCCTTCAGGATATTTAATACGGGAATAACAACCTCTTTTGTTATTCTACCATGAATCCGTGCTATATGCCCAAAAGACATTATCGCAGCCGAACTAATTTCTATGTTAT
>DLFY01000176.1:166-712 GCA_002482415.1 Phycisphaerales bacterium UBA7708 | reverse complement strand
TACATTCTTCTCATAAAAAGATAGAGCAATCAAAGCTCCTGATATTTCTTCGGGGGTGCCGTGTTCAAAAATAGCCAAAGCTTCTTCATATGAAATCTGTTTTGGCTCTTCATATTTCATGGTATTATTTTCCCTTTCTTTGCGACTCTTCCAGTTTCAATTAAGAATAATCAGGGATATTAGGGATATTAGGGACAGTTACCATTTGTTTTGCGTTTTATATTCATAATAGGTGGCTGTCCTTGCCGTCCGGAGCTTTCATTTTCAACTGTCTACAAATTGTCGACAGTTCAAGTCCGTCCTCGGATTTAACCCGGATTTTCATCTTAAACCAGTAATCCCGGGGATTGACACTGTCCGTCAGTACCCCCACAATATCAATCACCGAAAAATACCACATCCCCGACGCATTATCGTAAATCCGCCGAATTTGATAATTCTCAAACGCCGCAAGCGCCTGCTCATGGCTCATGATATCGCTCCTGAATAACGAACTCGTCCGTATGGCAATCTTTTATGCTCCACCCACAGATAAAGGGACACGTC
>DLFY01000176.1:0-155 GCA_002482415.1 Phycisphaerales bacterium UBA7708 | reverse complement strand
CTTGCGGGCAGATGCCGAAGCTATTCACCCGACACCCTCTCTATCCGAGCTTACAAGATTAACCGCCTACTTCGTTCTATATTACCAGCAGGTCGCCGACTGTGTCAATGATATACTGTAAGCTGGGATTTGGCCATTGGCATAAATGAGGCTTT
>DLFY01000271.1:241-7082 GCA_002482415.1 Phycisphaerales bacterium UBA7708 | reverse complement strand
TGGTCGGCCTTTTTGCGGCTGAGCAGGAGTTTTTCGTATAGTTTTCGCGCCGAGCCTGTGGCCCCGACACCCCGGACAATGACACGGTCACGGTGCCGGCTCAGATAACGCAGGACTTCTTTGAGCGAGTTTTCCGGGTCGCCGTTAGTCTTGATATACAATTTATCCAGCAGCGTGCCGTCGAGCCTAACCATGGCACATTTGGTCGTGGTGCTGCCGCCGTCAATGCCGATGACGACTTCCGTACCCGGGGCGACGGGCTTATCGGCTGCGGGATGGGTTTCGTGAATCAGATGCAGATGCGAGCTGAGCGCCGGGGCAAAACTGCGGCGATTGCGGCCCTGTTCGGCAACGGCATCCAGGTCCTTCATATCCAGCACATAGTGCTGCGGCGCGTCCATGCCTTTGCGGGCGATGCCGACAGCCCCGATATTTTCAAAATAGTCGGGCCGCTGAATCGTCAGGCCGATAGCCTTTTCCAGCTCGGTCTTAATCAGCAGGTTATTGAATACGCCGCCGGTGCCGATGGCCTGCTGCGGAATCAGCTCGCGGTTGCCCAGCACATCAATCATGTAATTGCGTGCCGTGGTTCGGAACAGGCCGGCGAGGTTATCTTCTTTATGGACGCCTTCGTTTTGCTTGTGAATCAGGTCGGACTGAATCACGATCCCGCATCGGGCCAGAAATTCGCTGGGGGCGTGGGCCTGCCGGGCTTTTTCTTCGGCCAGGGCATAAATCCGTGCATACCGGGCCTGCGCGTCGAATTGTTCCTGTCCTCCGACTTCGGCTTCCAGGAGCCGCTTGCATTGCTTGGCCAGCAGGGTACCGGAACCGCCGCCGCATTTGCTGCTGGGGCGGCATTCGATAATCGTCATCCGACCCTGAATAGTCTTCAGATGGAAGAAATAGGCATCCTTGGCACCGATATGAAAGATATATACCGCCTGGGGGGCAATGACTGTCGCCCCGTAGGGAATGGCCACGCTTTCATAATCGAATGTAATGCCCGGGATGGCATCCTTTAATAACAGCGCCCCGCTGCCGGTAAATGCGGTGTTGATAATCCGGCCGGGGTCGATCTGGGTACAGATGTCCTGCCAGGCCTGCCGGAGGGCGGCGATGGGATTGGCAAAGTGTTTAATCGGTGTCGGCGAATAGACGACTTCCTGCCGGCGGTTCAGCACGGCGTAATGTACGGCCTCGCTGCCGANNTCTACCCTTGATTGAATCATAAGGCACCTTCCAAAGACCTCATTAATGCGTTCACAAAGTTCTGTCTGGTCTTAATACTGGCGATATCATACAAAACTGCATCCAAAACTTCCAGATGCAACTCCGATAATACCGCAAATTTAGGAATTATTAGGTCCATTTCCCGTCTTCTTGTTAATTTACTTGATTCATTTCTATGGTAAATATGTTAGTCAAACCATGTGCCAGCAGCTTGAATTCACATAACTCTATTAATATCAAATATTTGCAAAATATCCCATCTGCAAGATTGCCTGAAAAGCAAATTTTCAGTTGCATTTTTTGAATACTGGATATACATTTTATGTATGAAGCTAATCAAAATACCCCAGGCCGACCGCGTATTTTTTCAGACGATCGCAGATGCGTCCTATACCAATCCGTTCAGCGAGAAGCGAGAAAGTCTTGACCGACAGATTGCAGGGCTGGCCGAAAGCGACACGAAAGGATTGTCGTGGCCGCAGATTGTGCCGGCGGTGATTCATAAGGTCCACAGCAAGCTGGCCGAGCTGGACCACCAGATTCCCGGGCAACCCGCCTCCATCGACCATTTTAATCCGGAAGATCGGGAATTGATGAAGTATGTCTTTTTATTCGAGGTATTTCATCGATTTGCTCTGGATTTTGACACCCTTATCCGCAAACAGGAAAAAAATCCGGACAAGTCGCTGCCGGTACCGTTTGCCGCCAGGACGTTTGAGCATCTTGCGGCGCGGGGATTCACGCCGGCGCAACTGGCCCGCTCATTTGCCCTGTTTTACCAGATCCGGCGGGCGTTTTATTTCATTAACCAGGGCCTGGTCGGACGCAGTGCCTGTATGCGCAAGCTGCGTATGGACTTATGGAATAATATCTTCACGCAGGATATCCGCGGGTATGAGCAGTATCTCTGGGACAAAATGGAGGATTTTGCGACGCTGATTGAAGGCCCTACCGGCTCGGGCAAAGGGGCGGCCGCGGCGGCCATCGGCAAAAGCGGCTGGATTCCCTTTGATACGGCGGCCAATGCCTTTCAGTACAGCTTTACGAATCTGTTTGTTGCCGCCAACCTCAGCCAGTACGCACCGACCCTGCTGGAAAGCGAGCTGTTCGGGCATACGCGCGGGGCATTTACCGGGGCGGTCACGGATCACGATGGATTATTCGGTTTGTGCAGGCCGCATGGAACGATTTTTCTCGACGAAATCAGTGAAGTGGCCCCCCAGGTCCAGGTCAAACTCTTGAAAGTGCTTGAAGAACGGACGTTTACGCCGGTCGGCAGCCACAAACCGAGGCGGTTTTTTGGGCGTGTCGTGGCGGCGACCAATCGGCCGACTGAAGAACTGAGACGCACGGGGGCATTTCGCGAGGATTTTTATTATCGGCTTTGTGCCGACTGCATCCAGATGCCCAGCCTGGCCCAGCGGATTGAGGAAAATCCGGACGAACTGACTGAGCTGGTCGAGCATTTCAGTGTGCTGATTACGGGGCAAGATATCCCGGAATTGTCGGAAAAGGTGCTGGATGTGATTCAGAAACGGCTGGGCAAGGACTACCCGTGGCCGGGCAATGTCCGCGAGCTGGCCCAGTGTATCCGCCGGGTCATTCTTAAGGAAGACTACCAGCCGCAGGTGCCCAGGCCGACGACACAGATTCAGGAATTCCTGAATGGTGTGCAGCAGGCGAATTATTCAGCGGACGAGCTGCTGAACCAGTATTGTCAATGGCTGTATACGAAATATCCCTCGTATCAGGATGTCGCACGAATCACGGGCATCGACTGGCGCACCGCCAAAAAGCGGATTGAGCAGAAGTGAGTGGCTGAGAAAAAAGACTACATACAGGGTTTCCAAATATGCACGAGGACTTTCTTGCCGTCGAATTCGAACATATATTCCGGACCTAACTTTTCAGAGACCATGCAGTGTTTGAATTTCTCAGGCGAAAATTTCAAATAATACCCCCCAAAAGTCCAGTCCCTTTTTTCATCGAAAAGTCTCAGGGGGCCGGTTAATTCGTTAATATCCTTTGCCGTCGTTTGAAAAATCGCATATCGATCACCATCACCAGACAATATATGCTGGTTGTCATAACAATAAATGAGAGATGCATTGGGGATTCGATAATTTTCCCAAAAAGACATGATAAAACGCGGCGATGCGTTATACAGGCAGGAGCCGCCAATTAACAACAGAATCGAAACAGCCCTAAAAAATAAAGATAATTTTTTGCTATCCCTATTAGTTGTTATATTAATGGTCTGAAACAATAATCCTATTATCGAAAAGACCAGCAGGAAGATTGAAAAAAAGCGATAATATGAATATCCCCCAAATATTGAACACAGTATCCAAATCAGTACAACAACAAGAAGAAATATTGTGATGTGATGCAGGGTATTCGAAATTGTTTTTATTTTATTACGCATACCTGATCGCCCCACCAAGTGAATTGGATTTTATTGTTTCATTCTCTTGAGGGTTTTGCATGTTTCATAAATACGGAACCACAACATCACATAGCAAAAAGCCGGAACACCAAACGTTGACAGGATTGAATAGTGTACGTCAATGAACAGAGAGGCCAGGATGAGTAAACCGGGAAGCCCCACAAAATGAATCATAAAGATGATTTTTTCAAATTCTGCGCTGAGCTTGACCAGCAAAATTCCAAGACCTGTAACAATAAAATAAAGCATCATGGCGCCCATCAGAAATGTGAACAATTGGTCTTTGGCCGTCACTGCACCATTAGGGCTGAACGCATGTCCCATCCCGGCAGCAAAAAGCAGCCCAAAACCCAACTGGGAAGATAAGATAAAAGCTATCGATGCCACAACCATACGACCGCACATATTGGCAAATAGTGATTTCGTAAACGATAATGCAAAACACAGGAAGCCCAGCGCCATGGCCGTTAAGAAAAAATAATGCAACACCGTTCCCATTATTTACAAATCCCCTACTCATTTTGCTTCACAGTTAATTGAGCCCCCATCCAACAGAAGCATGGGAAACTTTTGAAAAATGCTGAAAAACCTTCTTCTTGGCTAAAAAAAGGAATGCGGATGAGAGGAGTTGAACCTCCACGAGCATTTAAGCCCACAGGCACCTGAAGCCTGCGCGTCTGCCAATTCCGCCACATCCGCAAAGGAAAGGCTATCATAGCGACTTCGTGCCGGTCGTCAAGTGTTTTTATCGAAAATTGCCGTGTAAACCGGCATAAATCAGCTAAATTAGAACAAAAACAGTGGATTCAGTGCCTTGTCCTGCCGAATCAAAAGAGTTATCATGTCCACAAATTAACGCGTGCACAGGATTATTACACTATGAAAAATCGCTGGCTGATTGCCGCAAGTGCTGTAGGAATCCATATTTCCATCGGCTCGGTTTACGCCTGGAGCATCTTTACCAGGCCGATGATGGCGGATTATGGATGGGCCCTTGAACAGGTCAATCTGACATTCAGCATCGCTATTTTCTTTCTGGGCTTATCGGCCGCGTTTCTTGGCCGTTTTGTGGAATTCTATGGGCCGCGAAAAGCAGGCATTACCGCGGCGGTGCTGTTCTGTTCAGGCTTATTGTTGTCGGCGCTGGCCTGCAAGCTCGGCCATCTGGGGCTGCTTTACCTGGGCTATGGCGTCCTGGGCGGGATAGGGATTGGAATTGGCTATATCACCCCGATTTCAACCCTGATAAAGTGGTTTCCGGACAAAAAAGGCCTTGCCACAGGTATCGCTATCATGGGATTCGGTTTTGCTTCGGTTATTTTCCGACTCATCGCCCCGGCCATTCTGGAGCATCTGGGCATTTCTGCGGTGTTTTACAGTTTTGCCGGATTTTACTGCATCCTGATTGTCGCATCCGCCCTGTATCTGGCCCCGCCGCCTGAGTCCTTCTGTCCGGCATCCGGCCGCGGTTCGGAGGAGATGATTTCGCTGACGCCCGGCCAGGCTATTAAAACGGTTCCGTTTTACTGCCTGTGGGTGATGTTTTTCATCAATATCACCTGCGGCATCGCCGTCATTTCCGTCGCTTCCCCCATGACACAGGATATTGCCGGGTTGTCACCCGAAGCGGCGGCAACTCTGGTTGCGATTCTGGGCTTATTCAACGGGCTGGGGCGATTTGGATGGTCAAGCCTGTCGGATGTTATCGGACGGCCCGCCGTGTGGATTGTATTTTTCATCATTCAACTGGCGGCGTTTATGATTATTAGTCATCTGGACCAGCCGGTACCGCTGCAGATTCTGTTATGCCTGATTATAACCTGTTATGGCGGGGGTTTTGCCTCCATGCCGGCGTTCATCACCGACATTTTTGGTGCAAAATATGTCTCTGCCATTCTGGGATTTATTCTGACTGCCTGGTCCGCGGCGGGTATTGCCGGACCGATTTTAATATCCCGAATTCGCCAGTCAACCGGCTCATATCAGCACATTTTTACGATTTTTTCAGCCATGCTGATAGTCGGACTGGTAATTGCTGTTCTCCTGAAATTGACACTCAAAACAAGGCCAATCAAACCCTGATTCAAGCCTTAATAGACCTCGTCTGAGCCGCCGAAGACGACTTTGATCCGGTCAATGTTGGGAATCACCGGCAGCATATTGGGCATCGGGCTGTAGGCATCCGACCAATAGACCAGAAACGCCTTGCCCATCATATACTCCATCGGCACGATACCCATGCGGTAGGCCGGCTGGTTGGTAATGCCTTTGCCTTCTTCCGACCAGAGACGGGCATCGAGGCTGTTGGGGCTGTTGTCGCCGCAGACAAAAAATTCTTCATCTTCCAGCTTGAACGGGTCTTCCTCATTGGCTCGCAGCGTCGCCTGGGAGATATAGTAGGTATCTCGAAATAATCCCAGATGGCTGACCTGTATCTGTCCTCGACCGAGGAGGCGGACCTGCGGCTGAGGAGACGACTTGCGTTTGGGTGCCGGCCTGACCGGCAGGTCGAAACTGAGTCGATTTTCGCCATACCGCAGCACTAATCGATGGTCCACGTTGGCGAATTCAAAGACCGCCAGCCGGTTATCCGAGGCCGGGCGCATCGGCATGCGGGCCAGGTCGTCGGTCCGGTCGCCCTGCCGCCGCTGGAGGATGAGCGTGCCGGCAAAATCGACACGGCCAATATAATGCACGCCGTGTTTTTCGAGCGATGCCCCGACGCAGCCGCTGGTTTCGGGGCGCACATAAAACCGCATCATCAGGTCGCTGCAGACAGGCTGTCCGCGCCGCAGCATGTCACTGTTATAGGCATAGGTTGAATGGAAATCATTGCCGACGTCGCTGTTATACAGCAGCCAGTGATCCCGCGTGTCATCCTCATTGAGACAAAACACCGTCGGGCCATCGGCATTCAGGTTCCATCGGCTGTCGGTATTCGGCTCGTTTTCAAAGGGCTGCCGCCATGTCCGATTGAGTGCATCCGCGGCAGCAGCCTGACCGGCTGGCCCGGCGGCTGCGCCAAACGGCTGGTAATCGTTATCATAAATCGGCATCCACAGTTCCTGCTGGACTTTGGCAGGCTTGCGCTGAATCTGGCCGTTGATGAACACATCGCCATCGATCAACTGAACCGTCTCGCCGGGCAAGGCGATCAATCGC
>DLFY01000271.1:0-195 GCA_002482415.1 Phycisphaerales bacterium UBA7708 | reverse complement strand
CGTCGGGGCGGCATATACTGATAAATGCTCTTGAGGACGAAAATACGGTCGCCGTTCTGCTGACGCCCGATGGCTGTCGTGGGCTGGTAATACCCGCAACTGGAGCACTGCGGCCGATTGTACAGCGAGGTATCCCCCCCGACATCATAGGCATGGCCGCATCGCACACAACGCAAGTGATAGTGTGCACCTTTG
>DLFY01000226.1:2743-4905 GCA_002482415.1 Phycisphaerales bacterium UBA7708 | reverse complement strand
AAACTATAAATTATCTTGACTAAGTTCACAGCTTTGTAATATAAAAATTACAAGTGGGTCGAATAAGCAGGAAAAACAACATTTTTGGAGGGTATCGAAATGAATACCAAGTGGGTCGGAATTGTGTTGTTAGGGGTCATGGTCTCAACTCTTTCTCTCGCCGCAAGAACAGTTAACCCCTCATATCTTAATGGTAATGTCGTGGGTCTTGAGGAGTATCCCCAATGGAATTTAGGCACCCCCGGCAGTACCTGGCAGGATTGGACAGATGTAAGTGAAGGCTTCCTTGAACCCGACGAGGCGAACAATCCCTATGCTAAAGAAAATGGTCTGATGGCCTATGTAAACGACTTAAATGATTGGGGTTTTTCGGGTTTAGGTGTTAATATCTCTGTGCCCAATATTCCATCGAGTCGAAAAACGATATGGTTTGAGGTGGTTTATGAGGGCGAGATATTACCTGATATAGAGGCGAGTAGTGAGGGGGTATCGGTTTCTCCTGGTATGGTGCAATCTACCCCGACGGTCACTCGTTTTTATGCGGATATACCGGAGCCAGAAGCAACTGGTTTGAAAGTGATGACTTTGGGATGGACTATTACACCGAGCCCCTTTGATGAATGGTTTACTTTCTATCTTCTCGGGGATAATTCAGCAATTCAGTCCATTTCAATTGATACTCTTTCCGCTGTAGTTCCTGCACCTGGCGCGGTGGTTTTGGCTGGTTTTGGCGTAGGGATTCTTGGGTATTTCCGGCGGAAATATTAAGCCTGTCTTAAAAAACGATAATATATATTAATAATTCTTTTACAAGGCTGATTGTTGATAAAATAATGCGGATTTAGTATCCGTATTTTTACCTAATTTCTTATCGGTAAGACTTTTAGGTTGACTCAGTAAGGGCGTTTTTATATACTCATAGTGTGCTGAATTCTGAGGGGATTCAGTCTATGCGTATTGAGTGGAGAAATCAGAATATATATTTGTGAGGTGAGATATGGAGAAAACTTTTGCAAGAGCAGCAATTGCAATGCTTTGTGTATGTGCGATTGCTCAGGCAGCACCGACTTACGTTGATAATGGTTCAATGGCATGGACTCGAGGAACGGCCGGAAGCACGTGGCAGGAATGGGATTTTACTAACAGTATCCCGTCAACACCGAGTGCATCCTATAATCCTTACATCGATGAGGATACAGGTGGTCCCTATGCTGATTTTACCAGTCCTAATCCGGTGGTGGAGAATGGGGTATGGAAGGGGAAATCGTTATTTGCATCCATTTATGTGCCTAATAATCCCCAGGATAATGTTGTCAAAACTATCTGGTTTGAGATGGTGTATAGACCTGTTAGCGAAGATGTACCGGCTGTTTTCATCTTCAAAAACTTAGTATTTAACGAAGAAAAAGATCGCTATGAAGATGTCTATAGCAGTGAAGGCTATGAAATCGAAGAGATTTATAACACGCCGAGCACTTATACTGATCCAACCAGTGGAACCTGGCAAGTCATGACTGTGGGCTGGACGGTTAAACCTAATCCGACACAGGAATGGTTTACGTTTACTCTGTCAGGAGCAACTACGGGGATTATAGAAGTCGATTCAATTTCAATTGATACCCTGTGTGCGGTTCCGGCGCCGGGTGCAATTCTGTTGACAGGATTGGGTGTCAGTGCAGTTGGTATTCTTCGCAGGCGGTTTGGTTCCTAAAATAGAGGACTTGTTCAGTTGCGAATCAATTATTCAAAGAGTCAATGGAGGAAAAAGTGATGAGAAAGAGCGTGTTGGTTCTGGCGGTGGTGGGGGTCTTTTCGTCGATTTGCAGCGCCTTGCCGTCTTATATTGAACAAGGGCAGATGACCTGGCAGCGGGGAGCTGCAGGAAGCACCTGGCAGGAGTGGACATTTGAAAATGGCAGCAATCCGTCCGTGCCGGACAATTATTATAATCCTTATGGCAATCCCAACGATCCGACTATGTTCGGGCCGGTGATTAATTTCACAGGCGAAGACGGCAGTGTTCCGTTCCAGTGGAAAAGCGGTGTGTGGATGGGCGATCCCGTGATGGCTCTCATACAGATCCCAAACACCCAGGAACCCAATCCGGTCAAGTATGTCTGGTTTGAAATCAAGTATAAAATGGTGGATATGCTGATGCCGGA
>DLFY01000226.1:0-2683 GCA_002482415.1 Phycisphaerales bacterium UBA7708 | reverse complement strand
CGCCCTGTCCGCCGATGGCTGGCATGTCATGACGATTGGCTGGACTATCAAACCCAATCCGAATATGGAATGGTTTTCGTTTGGTCTGTGGGGTACGGGCGGCTTTCTGGATTCCGTATCGATTGATACCCTGTGTACTATCCCTGACCCGGCGTCGATGCTGATTGCGGGGCTGGGGCTGGGTGCTCTTCGGCTGTTCAGAAAACGCACGAAATAGAATTGCTGATGCTATAGATGAGCAGAGTAATGGATAGACTTATTAACCTGGGGAAGTGGAGGTAAGGAACGATGAAACGTTTTGCTTTACTTGCAATATGCTGTCTTTCGATCATGGCCTGGAGTACTGCGACCGCGTCGGTGGTGGACTGGTCCGTCGGTGATCCGGGAACGACCTATCAAATGTGGGATTTTGGCACGGATCTGAATCCTGCTGCCCCGGAAATCGATCAGAATCCTTTTGGTGATGCTGTTGCGACAATTTCCAATGGGATGAATCCTGATTTTGTCTGGGCCAATGGTGTCTGGTCCGGCACCAAGTTCAGCATCACGATCGATGTTCCCAATCAGCCGCTTGCCAATCCGTACAAAGAAGTTCTTGTTGAACTGGTTTATAAGGGCACCATCGTTCTGGATTGGGTCAAGACCGCCCAGTGGGATGATTTTACCAAGATATATACGGAAGATATTGATCTGGGCAACGGCTGGACTAAACGCGTGGATGTCTGGCAGTTCGAGCCAAATCCCGACTGGGAACGGATTTGCTATGGATTTAATCCGGAAGCGACCGGCGCTCCCGCTGCGATTGATTCGATTGCCGTCAGCACCATTTGTGTACCGGAACCGATGACGCTGGGATTGCTGGGCCTTGGATTTGCCGCTCTGCGAAGAAAGAAATAACAGGTACGCCTGAGCAATATTAGGTTGAATAATGTTCTGCCCGTTCGAAGTTATATTTGGACGGGCAGTTTTTTTGAATCTGTCTGCCGTCCGGTTTGCCTAAAATAGGGAATCCACCAATGCCGGCGAGGTCATCACGATATCATAAACGCACAGGCCGAACAGGATGATCCATCGCAGCCAGGTCAATCGGATGCTCTTGCTGGCGAGCAAAAAAATGACACCGACACCTGCTGCTGATACTATAAATAACCAAGCTGCATGAACATAGGGGGCGGACTGCGGATTGGACAGGCTTAGCATATAATTGAATCCGGACAGGAGCAGTGCGGCCAAAACACACAATCCGATCCAGAATCGATCGGCTTTCCCGGCCCAGGCCATTGCCTGAATGCCAAGTCCCGCCATCACCGATAAAAACAAGGCCGGAAAGCTCAGCCAGATAATGGGCGTTACATCCAAAATCGGCCCCAGCAGACTCAATGTCACGCCCACCAGAACCGGCAGCAGAAGAGTCTCTCGTCCGGAGACAGCAAATACAAAAAGCCCCATCAGAATCATTATCAAAGGCACATGATAAAAGCCAATCGCCATAGGCTGCGAGGCGAACGTCATCGGGGTAATCAGTCCCCTCAGATCGCTGATTTCCAGAATCCGGTATTTGGGCATGAGAAACAGCGGGCCCGCCCAGTGATGTGAGGCAATCCAGAACAAGCCGGCAATTGCCGCAAACGGCATTAATGTCAGCAGGGAGGAGATGATTGTCTTTGCAGCGCCTCCTGAATGTCCCGGATGATAATACACCGCAGGGCATAAAAGCCAGGGAACAATGGCATAACACAGTCCGGCTGTGAAGTGATATTTAATGAAGCTCAGTCCCAGTGCCCCAAAGCCATAAATCACACCTGCTAATAGAGATGCGTCAAAAGAACTGATCCATCGACGTGTCACGACATAACCACCCATTGCGGCCAGGATTGCATTAAGCGGCAGCAAAATCTTTTTGGGGCCGATTCCAAGCTGAAACCAGTGCGGCTGAAAAAGGTATGCCGCCAGTACCGTCACAAGCACCGCCGCCGCTACAGGCTGGAGAACCCGCAATAAATCTCTTTTGCCCGGTTTGGTCACAGCGGATGCCGTTTTTTTCATGGGGTTTATTTAAGGATTACTTTTTTATTGCCGGCAGTAATAACGCCGATTTGATACACGGTTTCGCCGCTTTTTTCCAGTTTTTCCTTCACCGAGTCGGCAAAATCCGGCGCCACAATCAGCACATAACCGATGCCCATATTGAACACCCGATACATTTCTTCTTCATCAATCGGCCCCAGTTTTTGCAGCACGGTAAAGATCGAATGCACCGGCCATGCATTCTTTTTCAGTACTGCATCACAATCATCCGGCAGAACGCGCGGAATGTTGCCGACCAGCCCGCCGCCGGTGATATGGGCCATGCCGTGCACGACCTGTTTACGCTTATAGGAATTGAGAAGGCTGACGATGGACCGCACGTAAATCCGAGTCGGCTCCAGCAGCACCTCGCCCAGTGTGGCATCCCCCAGTTCCGCAAGACGGTCCGAAGGCTTGAGCTTGTGGTCTTTAAAGAGAACATGGCGGACCAGCGTGTAGCCGTTGCTGTGTATGCCGCTGGAAGCCAGTCCCAGCACGACATCGCCTTTCTGGACGCTTTTGCCGGTGATGATGCGATGGCGCTCCACCACGCCGACGGCAAAGCCGGCAAGGTCATATTCCCCGGGCCGGGTATAAATATCCGGCATTTCCGCCG
>DLFY01000312.1 GCA_002482415.1 Phycisphaerales bacterium UBA7708 | reverse complement strand
AATGCGTTATCCCTACCCCTATCCGGATTATGTATTACTGGAATAAAAACAAGCATTCCATTGTCCACTATTCCGATGCGACTGTCAAATCGATTGAAGATTATATGGCCCGGCGGGCGGAGAAGCCGTTGAGCGATTTAAGTCATCTGGACGATTGTCTCAAGAAGCTTTCGGCGGGGGATGTTCAGTTGATTCAAACCCGGTATTCGCGGAAGATGACGATTAAGCGAATGGCCGAGGAACTGGGGCGGTCGGTTCAGGGACTTTACAGCACGCTGTCACGGATTCATCTGATGCTGGCCGAATGTATTCAGCGCCAGCGACTGGTGCAGGAGCGATGAGGATGACTCCGCAGGAAAAAATCCATCTTTGCCAGTTGATTTTGAAGTTCAAAGACCAAACCATCCGTACGGATGAATTTACGCTGCTGGATAAGACTCTGCAGGAGCGGCCGGAGGGAATTGAGCAGCTTTTTGAGATTATTGAGGTGTATTACCAATTAATGCGGACTCAGGGGACGCAATTTCACGCCGGAGACCATGAGATTCTGGATCAGGCCCTGTGGCGTGCGATGGCGGATGTGGAAAACAAGGCACCGTCGGTCGATATCCCGCCCGCCGAGGAACCGAGTGGTGTGATTGGCAAGGTAGAGCTGCCGAAAACGAGCCGAAAAATCCGCAGGAGTACCATTTTTTCATTGATGGCTTCAGCGGCGGCGATTTTGTTTTTCTTTTTATTCCCGCGGTTTGTACCGGTGGGAGACCGTGTGCTGGTGGGCAAACTGACCCGGCAGGTGGATGCCCGATGGGAAACGGCATCGGGACAGCTTGCCGCCGGTGATGACCTGTATGCCGGGCCGCTGAAACTGACGGCGGGATTTGCGGAGATTGAACTGGACAGCGGGGTGAATGTCATCGTCGAGGCCCCGGCACAGTTTACTCTCGAGTTAGCCAACCAGCTTTACCTGCAGCAGGGGCGGCTGGTTGCGAAAATCAATAAAACGTCACAAAATCCGTTTGTGGTGCATTCGTCTCATGCCAGTGTTGTGGATTATGGCACTGAATTCGGCGTGCAGGTGGATGACCGTAATACATTGACACATGTCTATCAGGGCCGGGTGGAATTGCGATCCGGTTCCAATCCGCTGCGTTTTGAACATCGGATGGGGTTAACACAAAATCAAGCGGGACTCGTCAATGCTCAGGGCGAGATTGCCGATAAACAGGATGCATCCGGGCTGTTTGTCCGTCAGCATGAATTTGAGGCCCGGGCACTGGCGGCCCAGGGGTCTGGTTATCATCGCTGGCTGGCGCACAGTTACCAATTGCGGCGTGACCCGAATATGGCGGCGTATTACACGTTTGAACGTGACAGCAGTAATCCCGCCCGGCTTGCCAACATGGCAGCTGCCACATCGGGAATGCTGGACGGCACATTAAGCAGTGCGAACAAGGTCTCGCTGCCGGCGTGGGAGCAGGGACGCTGGCCGCAGATGACGGCGCTGCGGTTTGACCGCACCCAGATGCAGGTGGTTGAGGTGCCTTCTCATCCGGCCCTGGGTATTAACGGGCCGATTACGATTGCGGCCTGGATTGAATGCTCGGGTGTTCAGGATGGCGGTCATATTGTCTCCAATCGCGTCGGTACCTACGCGATGTGTAATTATCAATTCGGCTACCGAAGCCCTTCTTTTTCGGAATGGAAGCAGGGGATGCATTTTTCACGAAAAGCCGACAGTCAGGATTCCCGTAATCAGTTGTACAGTAAGCCATTGCCGGACGTGTTCGGCTGGATTCTGATTGTGGCTACCCACGACAACGACACCCTGAAATTCTACCTGAACGGCGAACTGGTTGATACCCGGCAGTGGTCTTTGAAACAGCCTCTTGCCGAAGGGGGATTGCAGATAGGTTCTGATTTCTCACCCGATGATTTATCGCGTTTCAATGGAAAAATCAGTGAACTCCTCATTGCCAGGCGCGTCTTTACGGAAGAAGAAATCACCAGGATGTATCAGGCCGGAAAACCGTAATAATCACGCATGAAAGAATAACACTATCGCTTAAATAAAAGAATTGAAATGGGTGTTTGCTGGAGTGTGTTGCTCCTGAATCTCAGAATCCCCATGAACCTTTTCCGATTAGGAGATTAAGATGAAAAAATTATTAATCGCATTTTGTATGATGGGGTGTATTTTGGTGGGCAGTGCCCAGGGTAAAATTACTTACATCGATGTCACGCCGGATAATGCGACTCTCGATGGTGCAGCGTTGGTATTGGATGCTACTTATTCACTCAACTACACTAATGTTACGGATAATCTGTGGGGGTATCGTACCAACCGTACGGATGTGAATGGCGCAGGTGTCTGGGTGACTGACGGCGGCGCTATTGTCGGGGACGCAGAGTCGACAGCGCCTCTGAAAATTGTTATAACGCTTCCTGAGGCCGGTGTCCTGTATGATTTGTATGCCATTATGATGAATAATAACAGCAACAATGGTTACTGGGATGTGTCAGCTCGTATAGGCGAGTCGGGGGATTTCAGGGACTATAACAAAAATTCAAAAGAAATGACT
>DLFY01000313.1 GCA_002482415.1 Phycisphaerales bacterium UBA7708 | reverse complement strand
TCCTAGGCCTCTAGACGATGGGGGCTTGGGCAAAAAACCCTTGCCGCATAAAACTCCATGTTGTTAATCAAGCTGCTTTGTTACTTCTTACAATCCGCAAGTCGCAACTTTAAACTATTGCAAAATAAAGCCTTACGGCATTATTCCATGGCAATCGCTTCGACCGGGCACTCATCTACACACACGCCGCAATCGACGCATTTATCAGAATCGACAAAAGCCTTACCATCTTTCATCGAAATGGCTTCACTGGGGCAAGCTTCGACGCAGGATTCACATCCTGTGCAGGTCTCGACATCCACTTTTGCTGGCATAGTTAATCCTTTCTTTTAGCGTATCATTACTTAGCATTGCAAGGCGGAGAATTTACAAAATTTCCTTGCATTACACAATAAAAATTTTAAATTTTTTACGATTTTTTCCGAGTGTTTATAACCGCTTGGATTTAAAGCAATTACAATCATTTCTCTACGGGGGGTTCAGACTGCCCCGGCAATGGCGGTTTACCGCCCAAAATGACCGCCAAACGCTGGTTGAGCCAGAACGGATCATGCTGGGCCTTCCAGTCCAGTACGGGCTGGAATGAATCTTTCTGCTGGCCGGCCAGAAGCCAAAGGGCGACCATTCGCACCGGCCAGGCATCGTGATTCAAGTTTTCAGAAATAGATGCCGTCATTCCATAATCCAGTCCGACCGAGTAGCGTCCCAGGCAGGACATAATGTGGACTCGAACTTTCCAGTTTTCATCCATTATCGCCCGCCTAACCGAATCGGCCAGCAGCGAAGGCTCAATGGCTGTATATTTATAAGGAATATTTCCCAGTTTAGCCGCCGCCTGTTCAGCATACAGGCCTGCAAACAATTCGGCAGCCCGGATGCGCTGTCCTTCCTGGCCTTTGGCCACGGCATCCAGCCGTTGAAGCAGGAATTCCCGAGTCATTTCGGCCTTTTTACGGCGTATAACCGTCTGAATCAGGCCGGTGCCTGCCACCCCATTGCCCAGAGAACCATCCCCGGTAACGACCGGATCCAGATACAGTGTGAAATCAATATCGACAGACGCCTGCGGGCAGGTAAACAGCAGACGGGATAATTCCCCTGTATTGACATCCAGCCTCACAGTGACGGATTCGCCCGGCAAAATCGCCCGACTTGGACGAAATGTTCCTTCCAGCTGGGCAGGAATCTTTTTACGGATGTCGCCGCGAATGTCCACATCCACGCGATACCGCCCAGTCAGCATCCCGTTTTTACCGATAATCAGCGGCATCGTGCCGGTATTTTCCAGCGTCAGCCGGGCATCGAGCGGGCTGCCGAAAAAGAATTCTTCACCGCCGAAATTAAGTTTAGCCTTAAACAGCTTATTGGGCATAATAAATGCGGGTATAATCTGTTTTCCGAATTTGTCTTTCAGACCGGTTTCAATAATCCCGGGGGAAAGTTCCGAAATATAATCCGACCCCGCCTCTTTTAATGCCGCCCTGGCTTTGAGCATAATTGGAAGTGAGACCGGTTTTGCCAGCAGTCCCCTGAGCAATTCGACGGCTTTTTCTTTCTGGTCTTTCTGGCTATACGCACCGGCCAGGGCCAGGGCTGCGATCGGGTCATTCTGCGCCAGCGGCTCAGCATAGTCGAGAGCCATATCTGCCTGCTGATTCAATAAAAACGCATACGCCATCAGCGATTTGGCCCCCGGCAAATTCGGTTGCTGGGTATAAACCCGGTTGCACCATGCGAGGGCTTTTTCCGGGTCTTCCGTTCCAAAGCAGTAAAACCATCCTGTATTCAGGGCATAAATGCCCTCTTGCTGACCGCTGCCCTGCTGTTCGAGTTTTTCGGCGGCCAAAGCCAGGATTTGCTTTTTCTGCTCCGGGGTTCCTGTTTTTTCCGCCGCCAGAGCCGCCACGGTTTCGATAATCGGATTCACCACACCACGGTCGCGCATTTTCTGGGCAATCCCGGCACACTGTGTCTGCCGGGTGGAGGACAAATAACAGCTTTCAATCCACCCCAGGGCAATGTCTTCATGCCCCCCCCTGCCCGGCTCAAGATACTCGTATAATTCGGCCGCATAGGCGAATGCATCGGCGGCCCATTCATACAGCCCGGCATGATACGCCGTTTGCGCGAATCCCATCACCGCCTGCAGATTACTCGGATTGACCGTCAGCACCAGGCGATCCCAGATTAATTTTTCCGTAACGGCCGCATTGACTGTTGCGGGTTCGGTCAATTCCATCCATTTGCTCATTGCCAGCAGGTTGTACGGATTCAAACGAAGGGCATAATCAAATTGACCGGCCGCCCCGGCATAATCCGTCTTCTCTGCCGCATACAATCCCAACTGGGCTGCAATATCCGATGCAAAGACCGGATTGGATGACGCCAATGGCCCAAGACTGCGACCTAACAGATTCTCGCGTTCCTGCCTTGTATCGGCCTGTTCGATAACACCGTTCAATGCCAGAGCCGCAACATCGAGATCTGCATTGGCATCCATATACCGCTTCATTGCCCTTAAGATCGTGTCGGAATAATCCGAGCGGCCTCCACTGCGGCCCACCCCGCGCAGAAATTGTTCATAAACTGCGGCAGATTGCTCATCCAGAATAATGCCCGCCTGCAGAAATATCATGCGAATATCGGCTTGGTTCGACGAAGACGATTGAATGTCATTGCCCAGTCGCCCAAATAATTCCGCCGTGAGAGGGGAGAATAACGTCTGCTGCTGCAATTGAGGTGCTGCAAGAACCGGTCCGGTTACCAGTCCAATCCATGCCGCAATAAAAACAAAATCCCTTTTGACCATTCGGTCCTCCTGATAAAAATGCTCTATGTTGCGATTGCTTGTCGATTAATGGCTGTGATAAGCAAAGCTCAGTGTCCTGGGGCGAGCCAGTATTTTATAATCCGCCAGCTTAATCCGTACCGCCTGGTCATGTGAGCCGGCCTGAAACGTAATGAACTCATCCTTGTCAATGGTTTTGTCCATCAGCGTCTCAATCCCATACAGCCAGCCGATCGGCGGTTCGGCTCCGAGTTCACAATCCCCGAAGAGTTTCGCCATTTCGGTTTCATCCGCCAGCCGCACATCGCGGGTCCCAACACCCTGCTTCAGCGCTGCAAGGTCTATCTTGCAGCAGGCCGGAAGGACACACATATAATACGTCCCATCGGCCAGAACCAGTACCGGTTTGGCAACCTGCATGCCCGGTACATGTTCTTCCGCAGCCATCTGTTGAGCAGTAAACGCCGGTCGGTGTCTCGTCAATTCGTATCGGACCTTGTTCGAATCCAAGAAAGATAGTAACGCCATAATGCCACCTCCCTTTCGCTAAACCTGTTCCAACAGATACACACTGATTATTATAGCCCTTCCGCCGCAGTCCGTCAAACATTGAATTCCAATCGCCTTAATCCATGCGTTCAGCCGCCGCCACAACCGCGGCAAAGACCGCTTTGGCCCCGGCCTGACGCAGCGTTACGGCACATTCCTTCAAGGTTGCCCCGCTGGTGGTAATATCATCCACCAGGCACACGGTTTTCCCCTGAAAAGGATGCCCGTGACGGACGGCAAACGCATCTTTGACATTTTTACGGCGTGCGGAGTCATTTTCTAACTCCCACTGGTGACAGGTATAACGCATACGTACCAGGTCGGTCGATATGGTCGGACAGAATCGTCGCATTTGACAGGCTAACAGATAAGATTGATTAAAACCCCGCTCCAGCCGGCGACGCCAAT